>DAOUGD010000280.1:0-21086 GCA_034429475.1 Anaerolineae bacterium | reverse complement strand
CGGGGGAGCAGGGGGGCAGGGGGGTACGAATTACGAATTACGAATTACGAATTACGCATTACGTTTTGCGTTTCACGTTTTACGTATTGCTTCCCATGCTGATTGCTTTTTTGCTGGCTTCGCCGTGGATGCTGTTGCGACCGACGGCTTGCTGGCGTGGGGCGTGGATTCAAGCGGGGATGGTCGCCGGGCGGTACGATTTCCCGTACACACGGCAGTACGCGGGGACGTGGCCTTACGTTTACCCGCTCGCGCAGATGGCTTTGTGGGGACTTGGCCCGCTAGCGACGCTGGCCGGGGCGATGGGGCTGGCGCGCGTGCTGCGGCGTTGGCGGACGGCGTCATTTGTTGCGCGCGTGGCGGCGCTGTGGACATTGATCTACTTCCTGGCGACGGCAGGCCTTTATGTGAAGTTTCCACGCTATTTGCTGCCGATTTATCCGGTGTGGGCGGCGTGGGCGAGTTATGAGTTAGGAGTTAGGAGTGGCGAGAGAGCGGGGCAGCGGATCAGCGAGTCAGCGAGTCAGCGGATCAGCGAGAAAGCGAGTCGGCGGAGCGGCGAGAAAGCGAGGCAGCGGATCAGCGGATCAGTGAATGGCGAGAAGTGGCCTACTTCCTACTCCCTACTCCCTATTCCCTATTCCCTACTCCCTACTCCCTACTCCCTACTTACATTAATTTCCACGGCCCTGCTTGGCCTCGCGCAGGTGAGTGTTTATACTGCCCCGCATCCGTGGCTTACGGCGTCCCGTTGGGTTTACGAGAACGTGTCGCCGGGCGCGACAGTCGCGGTGGAGATGTGGGATCATCCTCTGCCGGCGCCGTTGCCGGAGGGCGCCGCTGCGCAGTATCAGCAGATCACGCTGCCGATCTTTGACGATGAGTCATCGGAGAAAACGGGGCGGCTTGGGGAAGCAATACAAAAAGCTGACGTGATCATTCTTGCCAGCCGCCGGGGCTATGGCGCGCTGGCGCGGCTGCCGGGACGTTACGCTCAGACTTTGACGTGGTATCGGGAATTGTTGGGGACGCGGAATATCATTGCATTTGGCCGCTGCCCGCGCCTGGGGCCGCTCGCGTTGAGCGACGATCCACTAGCCGACGCCGGGCTGCCGCCGCAGCTCTCCCTGGCAGAGCGCTGCGGAACGCCCTTCGCGCTGCGTCTGCCGCGTCTGGACGAGAGTTTCCGAGTGTACGATACGCCGACAGTGTTGATCATCAAGAAATGGGAAATGGGAAATGAGTAATGAGTGACTGCACCCATTACTCATTTCTTCTTACTCATTCCCCCTCTCCCCCAACGCAAACTCCTCAATTGCCCACGTGTCCACCATCAGCGGATCGGGACGGAAGCCTTGCAGGTCAGGGCGGGTGGCGTAAACGTCCATGTACCAGTAGAGCGGCAGGGCAGGAAGCTCCGCGCTGAAGAGGCGCAGCGCCTCCCGGTGGGCTGCGCGGTAGGCGTCTTCGCCGGGTAACGCGGTCTGCGCCTGAGCGCACGCGGCGTCGTATTCGGCGGAGGTGTAACCGGCAATGTTATCGCCCTCCCAGTAGTTGGCGGCGGCGGGGATGGCGGCGGTGGTATACAGGCCGCAAGTGGGTTCGATTTGCGTCAGCCAGGCGAAGCTTAGCAGGTCGAAGTGCCGCCCGGACATCGGCGTGCCCGGGCCTGACGTGTAGAACTCGGCCGGCGGGTAAGTCTCCACGGTCACCTGGATGCCACACGCGGCCAAATCGGCGGTGATGAGGTCGGCGGCGCTCTGGCGAGCGGCGGATTCGGGGATGCGATAGAGCGCCTGGAATGGCGTACCTTCGACGATGCCAGGGATGCTGTGCGCCTCGCGGACGCCGTCGCCGGTGGCGTCGCGCCAGCCTACTTCGTCCAGCAGCGCCTGGCCACGCGCCGGGTCGAAGGTGTGCGGCGTGGACAGGTCGGCGGTGTAGAGAGGATGGTCGGCGGGCAGGTAGGTGAGCGATAGCGCGCCCAGGCCATTCTGGACCTCATCCACGAGCCGCTGGCGGTTGATGCACGCGGCGACGGCCTGACGGGTGCGCGTGTCGGCAAAGAACGGTGGCGCGACATAATCGGGCGGCGGGGCCACGTTGAAGGTCAGGTGCTCCCAACGGACGGAGGCGGAGGTATAGAGGGCCGCCTCACCAAGCTGCGTCATCTCCCGGAGGCGCGTCAGACTGCGCTCCAGATATACATCCCGCGTCAGAACGTCACATTCCCCCTCTTCCAACCTATCCAGCACGTCAATGACGCTCTGATTGCTGACGAAACGGAAGGTGAGCTCGTCAAAGTATGGCAGACCTTCTGCCGCCCGGAAGTAATGCGGGTTAGGCCGCAACCGGATAGAGTCCCCCGGCGTCCATTGCTCAATCACGTAAGGGCCATAGCCCAGCGGCGCGCGCGCGATGGCGGCCTCTTGCGCCAGTTGCGACACAGCGTATGTGCGCCAGGCATGCGCCGGCAGCGGCGTCCAGAAATTGGTGGGATAGGCCGCATCGAGAAACCCCGGTATTCCTGTCCAGACCACCGTTGTATCCCCCTGCGATGCGTAGTTGGCCGTGCGCAATTCCAACCACTTCCCCTTGACCGTGGCCGGGTCACGCGCCAACTCGAAGCTGTACACGGAGTCCTGCGCAGTGAGTGGCGTGCCATCTGACCAGCGCAGGTTGGGCTTCAAGTGAAACGTCACCCGCATCCGATCCATGGACATCGCGCCACCCTCAAAGGGGACGACACATTCGGCGGTGCGGCAACCGGACGGGTGAATCAGAGTGCCCGCCGCCAGCGTGACCACTTCGCCGCGCTGGTCAACGACGCGGTCGCCGGGTTTGGCCGCGACGGCCTCAATGACGGCGTCGCCATCAGCCAGCGAGGGAAGCTTTTCCAGAATCACAGGGCGATAAGCGTAACCGACCGTGTCAATCGGGCCATCGTAGAGCGCCTGGAGGATCACTCCCGCCGCGTAGGAGGTCGCATCGTAGTAGTACAACGATTCCGGTTCGGCGCCCATGCAAATCGTCAAGGTAGGCGGCATAGGCGTCGGTGTGGGCGGCAGCGGCGTGGGCGTCGGGGGGATGGGGGTGGGCGTCAGCGTAGGGACGGGCGCTGTCGGCGTCACAGGGGTTTCCGTACAGGCAGCCAGCCACCAACAGCAGAACAGGAAAATGAAAGGACGGAAAAGCCTATTGAACCGCACGTGACATTCCCCCATCCACAACCAGGGTGATGCCGGTGATGTAAGAGGCCGCCGGGGAAAGGAGGAACGCCGCCACCCGCCCGAACTCGACCGGCTCGGCCATGCGGCGCAACGGCACGCCGGTTGCAAGTTTGATCGCTTCGTCGTTGAGCGTCGTCGTATTCTGTTCGGCGCGGGCGCGCAGGATTTCGGTGACGCGCTCGGTGCGCATCCACCCCGGCGCAATGGCGTTGACGCGAATGTTATCTTGCCCCAATTCGATGGACAGGCTCTTGACCAATCCAACGACGGCCAACCGCAAGCTGTTAGAGAGCGTCAGATTGTCCAGCGGATGGCGCACGGTGACGGAGGTATTGGCCAGGATGCTGCCGCCGCCCTGCTTCTGCATGATGGGGATGACCGCGTAGGCCAGCCGCACCGCGCTCTGGATGGTGAGTTGCATAGCGTCGTCCCAATCCTCCGGCGTGAAGTTAAGGAAATGACCGGTGGGCGGCCCGCCGGCGTTGATGAACAAGGCGTCAATCCGTCCCCACCGCGTCAACGTTTCGTTGACCAGCCGGTCCACGTCGCCGGCGCGGGACACATCGGCGACAACGGGCAGAACCTCGCTGCCGGTCGCCTTGGCCAGGTCGCGCGCGGCCTCCTGGAGTGACTCCACCTGTCGCGCGCAGATGGCGACTTTGGCCCCTTCCTGCGCCAACGCCTGCGCCGTCGCATACCCTAGCCCCCGGCTGGCCGCTGTGACCAGCGCCACTTTGTCTTTGAGCATTAAATCCATAGTATCCCCCTGGAAATGGCGAATTACGAATTACGAATTACGAATTGCGAATTGCGAATTTCTCATTTCTGTTATTATACAGCGATCAGCCACAATCCTGCAACTACCAGGGCGACGCCGAGCAATTTGGCGCGGGTGAAGGGTTCTTTGAGGAACAGCGCGGCCAGGATCACCACAAACAGCGGGGTGACTTCGCCGACGGTTTGTATCAGCGCCGGCGCGCCCAGAGCGACAGCATAGAGGAACAGCAGCCACTTCCCGGCGACGAAGACGCCCCGCCCGGCCACGGCGACCAATGCGCGCGGCGTGACCCAGCGCAAGTCGGGCCGCCAGAGCAGGTGACTCAGTACGGCAATGATCAGAGTGCGGATCAAGTAAAAGGTGTATGGATTGGCGCTCCCGTTGCACAAAATGTATTTGACAAGGTAAACATTGACGCCAAATATCGCAGACGATGCCAGAGGGATCAGAAAATAGCTGCGCCTGGTAGGATGCGGGGACTGGCCGGTATTGGATGCAGATTGCACGGCGCGGTTGAGGATGGCGACGCCGGCCGCCGTCAACAGAATGCCGCCGACAGCGGGCGCATCCAGCGCGCCCGCTATCCCCACCAGCGGCGCTACCGTCAGCGCGAAGAGCGGCGCGAGGGACAGCAGCACGCTGGCCGGCCCGGCCTCCAACACCTCGAAAGCGCGGAAGTAAAAATAGTTGGCCGGCACGTCTATGAGCGCCGTCAACAGCAGCAAGGCCCCCATGCCAGGCGTGAGGTTGAGCGCAAAGGCCCACGGCGCGGCCGGCAGCAGCAACACGAACAGCACCGCAAAGTTGACGCTCAAGTAGTTGCGCGTTGAAGTGTACCGCAATACCGGCTTGGTCAACAGCGCCGCCAGCGCGCCGGAGAAGGCGGAGAGCAGACTTAACGATAAAGCGGACATGCGAGAAAGCGGATCAGCGAAAAAGCGAATCAACGGATCGGCGGATCGGCGGATCAGTGGTTGAAACGAATGGTTGTTGTAGTGAAATCATCACGCTTCACGTTTTACGTTTCACGCTTACCCGTAAATATCCAGCAAATCCCGCAGCATGGTGGCGGAAGAGGGGATCGGGTCGGGTTCTTCGATGATCGCGGTGATCGTCCCGTAGATGTCGGTGGTGTAGCGGACAGCCATTTCTTTGCGGCCCAGGCGCCCGAAGGGATGGTCGGCAGGCAAGGGACGCGGCGCGGCGGACAGGGCGTAAGTTCCATCCGGCTGGCGTAGGGCGGAAGCCACCACGCGGTAATGCTCGCCGCGAGCGTGGGCAGCGGATAGCTTATGGATGTCAAGGCCGACGATGCCGGTGCGCGCCACCATATCGAGCGTCGCCGGGTAATCCATCACGGCATTGGCGAGGATGACGAGTTTGGCGGCGGCGTCCCAGCCTTCCAAATCCCACGCGCCGTCGCCTTCCAGCACGCCTTCCGCATACGCGCGGGCCAGCGCGTCGTCCCAGGGGACGCCTTCAGCCAGCAAGTCCATCACGTAGCCGGTGACGAGGTTGGGGACGGCTTCCAGCCGCTCCACCACCGCCCCGCGCAAGTCGCGCGCGCCGAGGTTGACGGCAGGCAAGCCTCCAGCCACTGCGCCGTCGAAGCGCAGCAGCACGCCATGCTCGCGGGCCAGCGTATACAATTCATGGTAGGCCAGCACCAGCGGCCCCTTGTTCGGCGTGACGACGTGCATCCCCCGGCGCAGCGCCGCCCGGATGCATGACAGCCCCGGTTCCGCGCCCTGCGCCAGATTGACGGGCGACGCTTCCAGCAGCGCGTCGGCGGAAACGGCGTCCAGCAAAGCGAGCGCATCCAGGCCCGGTCGCCTGCTGGCGCAATCCGCCACCGAGCCGCCGGATTCCTTGACCCGGACGATGTCCGCCAGATCAAGGCCGCGCGGATCGCAGGCCGCGCCGCGACTGTCGGCTGCGCCGACCAGCGTAAATTCCAGGTCGTAACGGACGCGCAGCAAGGTACCTTTTTCCAACAGCAGCGCGCAAAATCGCCGGCCCAGATTGCCGACGCCGATCAGAATGAGACGTATACGTTTCATGGAAGTGTTCCTCCGAAAATAGCAGGATTTACGGAATGATAGGATCAAAAATCCGTTTCATCCGTTGAATCCGTTGAGTAAGATTCTCGTCCTACATGGTGATGCCTTTGAGAATAAGCCATGAGGCCATTGCTACAATGTTGAGACAATTCGCTCATCAATACGCGACAGTTGCCCGATATACTTCTTTTGTTGTGACTGGCAATCGCCATCCAGCAATAATTCCAAAAACACGGAGGTTAGTTTATGTCGCAAAATACGAACACACAAATCCAATGGCTGAAACGGTTTGCATCCGACAAACCGGTGATATTCTCTATGCTCGTTATTCTGGCCGCAGGATTGCTTACGGAAATCCCCTTCGGTGCTCTCTTTGAACCCTGGGTGGGCAACCCAGGCGCCGAATTCTTGCGGGTCGTCATTGGGCATACGTTGACAGGACTCATTCTCGTGGGCCTGTTGGTAAAACTGGGGCTGTTCAGAAATGCCAGATTTACGCCCCCCAGCCAGTGGAAAGCTCTGTGGCTGACCTGGCCGTTCGCCATATTCACCTTGCTCAATCTCGACTCCCTGATAGCCGGGGACCTGGTGATTGATACCACACGCCCCGGTTTGATCATCCTCTACACCTTTATGACGCTCACCATTGGGTTCTGTGAAGAAGTGATGGGACGCGGTGTGGTCCTATCTGTCCTGCTGCAAAAATGGGGTCACAGCCGGCGCGGTATTTACCTGGCCGTGCTGGTATCCGGCGCGTTGTTTGGCGCTGCCCACATTTTCAATCTGCTGGCCAACCGCCTGCCATTGCTGGCGAATCTGACCCAGATTGGCTACAGTTTTGCTTTTGGCGTTCTCTTTGCTGCGTGTTTTCTGAGAAATAACGCAATCTGGCCTATGATTATCATGCACGCAGCCGTAGATTTTGCCGGCGGCTTGCGTGATATCGCCGTAGGAGGCGCCGGTCAGTTTCCCGTGACCAATAATACCCCTATGGAGGCTCTTGTAACCCTGTGCATTGTGGCTCTGCCTACACTCCTCTACGGCCTTTGGATACTACGAAAAGTAGCGCCCCCTGCCGAACGTGTGCTGGCAGTTGAAGCTGCCGCCGACTACCCATCCAGCCGCAACGCCAGCAAGGGCACGAGCATCTCTTGAGCGTGAAGTCCGCCATGCCGTCCCAACGTCTTGGCGGACTTTTCAAGGTTGCGCGCCAGGTAATGGCGGCCTTTGGCGAAGCCGACAATGTCGCCCAGGCGGTGAGGGATTTCGGCGTACATCTCACCCGGCCCCAGCAGGCCGTTTTGGAGGACTTCTTCCTGGGACATGAAGACGAACTGCTCCGCCAGATGGGTGTGCAGGTACTCCCACACGGAGTCGTAGTGACCGTGGCGGACATAAAAGAAGGGGACGCGCGCCTCGCCGACGGGCGGGATGACCAGCGCATTGTACAGCGCGGGGTGCGCATTCGGCGGGATCATCGCCGACGGCGGGGTGGCGATCTGGCCGTGATCCGCTGTGAGGAGCAACAGCGTCCCCTCACGGGCGGCGGCGGGGAGCTGCTTGAGGAATAGTTCCTCGATCTGCCAGCCGAGCGTGCGGATTTCGGCGTCGCCGGTCTCGTCGAACGGCCCCCAGGCGTGCGCCAGGGTATCCACCTCGCACAGATAGCCGGTATACAGGGCGCGGGGCGCGTTGCGGTGATACATCAGGGTGCGGCGCAGCGTCACCCAAAAGTCGGAGTTCGTGCTGTACTTATACACCTCCGCCATCCCCCGGTGATTCATCCGGGACAGCGGCGAGTCCACAAATTCCTTGAAGGTGAGCGCGTAGCCGGGAACGCCCTGGGCGGCCAGTTGCTCCCCTATCGCCGGGATCGGCTGAAACTTTTCCGGCTCAAACCCCCAGCGCATCAGCGTCCGCTTGAACGCTTCGTGCGGCGACGAGAAGGCGATGGACTCGACCACCATCAGCCATTCGCGCAGCCACATCTCGTAGGCGATTTGCCCGTGCTGCACCGGCGCAAAGCCCGACCAGATCGTGCTGAGAACGTTGGTGGTGGTGGAGAGGCTCACGGTGGTCAAGGGCAACAGCCGTCCCTGCTCCGCCAGGCGGTGAAACGGCGAATCGGTGTCGTTGTTCATCACCCACCGCAATTGCTCCCAGCCCAGCGCGTCCACGACGACCAGCACGACGCGCCGGACACCGTCGAGCATCCCGTCCAGCAGATCGGTGCGCAGCGGGGGGAGCGCGCCGGGCAGCGTCGCGCCGAGCGCGCCCGCCATCGTCGCCGCCAGGTTGCCGACGGACAGGCCCTCGTAGCGCGGCCAGACGAAGTCGGCGGGCAGGTGTTCTAATCCGGCCGGGCGGTAAGTGAGGAGATCGTGTTCAAGAGAGGGAGAGTGGGAGAGGGGGGGAGGGGGAGATTGGTTATCGGTCATGAGAACACTCCTTTTTGAATAAAGTTAAGGTTGATCAGCGGATCAGGCCCTTGATCAGGTAGCCAACGATGATAAAGAGGGCGAACAGCGCTGCGATCTGGGCGCGGGCATCGGCAGTGGTTCTGGCGTGCCAGGCAACGGGTGCGGTGAGAAAGGCCAGCAGGCACCACATTGGCATCCCGCCCAGCGCGACGCTGGCTGCCAGCAGGATGTAGGCCACCACGAGTAACCGTGTCGGCGTGAGCCAGCGCGTCCAGGCCGCCGGGGGGATGGCCTCCCAGGTGACAGCCAGCAGCGCCAGTCCCAGACACAATGCCGGCCAGAGCGGCTCCCAGCCCCAGCGCTGTGCGTGAAGCAGCCAACCGAGCAGAACAACAACCGGAGCGAGGATCGGGATAGCCCACGGCGACAGGCGGCGTAACCACTTCCCCACCCCTGCGATCAACGCCGCCAGGATCAAAAATCCGCCGACGTTAAACGCACCAGTCGCTGCCCACGCCGTCGCCCCGCCGAGAGATAGAGCCAGCAAAAGCAACCACAATATCCCGTTCATCTTCATTCCTTTGCGAATGAGCGAATAAGCGAGTCAGGGAACAAACAAATCGGCGAATAGCGGTACTGTCCCCGTTTTCTGCCTCCTGCTTCTTGCATCCTTACTCCTCACTCCTAACTCCTAACTCGCCCGTTAACACCTCGCGCATCTGCTGTGCAGCGCGGGCGCGGTGGCTGATGCGGTTCTTCTCTTCGGCGGATAGCTGGGCCATCGTGACGCCACGCTCCGGCATGTAGAAGACCGGATCGTAGCCGAAGCCAGCCTCGCCGCGCGGGGCAAAGGCGATGACGCCCTCGCAGACGCCCTCCGTAAGAAATTCACGACCATCGGGCAGCACCAGCGCGGCGAGGCAGCGGAAGCGCGCGCCCCGCGCCCCCTCGGGGACGTCCGCCAGCGCCTTGAGCAGCGCCCGATATCGCACGGCGTCGTCGCCCAGGTGGTAGCGCGCCGAGTAGACGCCGGGCGCGCCCTCAAGCGCGTCCACCTCCAGGCCGGAGTCGTCGGCCAGCGCGGGCAGCCCGGAAAGCGCCGCCAGCGCGCGCGCTTTGATCAGTGCGTTCTCTCGGTAGGTCGCGCCCGTTTCCTCCACGTCGCCGGTCAGCCCTAAATCGTCGGGCAGCAGCAATTCAATATCTAACCCCGCCAGCAGCGGGAGCCATTCACGACGTTTGCCTCGATTATGGGTGGCTAATAAGAGTTGCATAAGGACTCCTGATTTTGAATTTTGGAAGCTGGTGGCTCGATGCTCGATACTCAGTAGATGAAAAATCTGCTCGTAGTAACCGCTTCAGCGGTCTCTTGGACGGCTAAAGCCGTTACTACGAACCCAAAATTTTCATCTACTGATACTGGATGCTCGGTGCTCGCTCACTCGCTTTCTCGCCGATCCGCTTTCTCGCTGATCCGCTCATTCGCTCTTTTTCGCTCCAACCGTTCCTGGCGGTGACGCAAATCGGCGATGAGCTGCGCGCGTGTGGGACCGCGCGGTTGTTGGGATGCACGTTCTAGAGCGGCGATGGTTTCGGCGAGAGCGGCATTGAGGTCGCGGGCCGTCCACTCGTCATACTTGGCGCGCTCGATCAGTGGCTCGGCGTCGAGCGGGAGGCGCGCGGCCCAGGCATCCCAGGCAGCACAGGCAGAATCCCACGCACCGGCGCGGCGGCGGCGCACGCCGATCTCGCGCCAGAGCCGGGCGGCGCACGCGGGGTCGAGGTTACCCGCGTCACCGGAGAGGGCGCGCTCCCACGCGGCGAGTGCGTCCACCTCACGCCCGGCTCGGTCGTAGACGCGGCCCACGCCGGCCCATTCGCCAGCAGCCAGCGCCATTTGCTCCGGCGCGGCTGCCATCCGCGCCGTGTGCGTCAATAATGTGACGAGGCTCAGCACGTCCACCAGATTGTGGTAGAAGACGCGCGCCATATCGCCCGGCGCACCGGTGCGGAGGTAATCCAGGTACATCCCCGGAATGAGCGCGGAATCAATGTCCGCTTCGGCGCGGGTCACGTTGAGAATGTGCGTCTCCAACTCGCCCAGCCGCCGCGAGGGAAGATGGTCGCGCCAGAGCTGCCGCGCCACGGAGAGCAGGTCGAGGTGCGGGAGGGCCGTCCACTGCGGCGGCAGCCGGTTGAGGATAAAGCGGCTTTGCAGCAGCGGCACGTCGAAGCCGCGCCCGTTGAAGCTGACGAGGCCCGTGGCGGATGCAAGCACATCGGCGAGGTACTGGAGCGCGGCGGGTTCTTCGGCGGGATCGCGCAGGAAGACTTGGTGAAGCGTCAAGTCGTCGCCATCCCACAGCGCGACGCCGGTGAGGAAGACGAGCGTGCCCGCGCCGCCCGCCAAGCCGGTCGTCTCGGTGTCGAGGAAGAGCGGGCGCGCGCCCAATCCAGCCTCGCCGAGCAGCGCCAGCGCGTCCACCGAGCACTGCGCCACGTCGCCCAGCGCGTAGTCTCCGTGCCGATACTCCGCCGCATACACACGCCGATCCACCCAGACCGGCCCGTGCGCCGTCTGGATTTCGACGCCGGGCAGCGTCGTGGCGGGCGGCGTCACAGGCGATGCGACAGGCTCTACGGGACGCGGCGGGGATTTGAGTCCCTTGAGGCCCTGGCTCACGCCCATGCGGGTGAGTTTGCGGCGTAGTTTGTCGTCCATACATTCAATCAGCCTGCAAAAACGAGAGTAAAGCCTGTAGTAACGGCTTCAGCCGTTCAAAAAAAGACCGCTGAAGCGGTTACTACGAACAGATAGTCGCGCACATGAGTCAGCACGGCGCGCGCAATCGTCTCGTTGTTGGCGGCGCGGTCGCCGTCCAACAGGTAGCGCCACACGCGCCGGTCACCGGGCGCAGCCAATCCCACGTAGTACAGGCCCACCGGCTTGGCAGGCGTTGCACCGGTCGGGCCGGCAATGCCGGTGATGCTCACACCCATTTCGACGCCCACGACGCGGCAGACGCCCTGCGCCATCTCCAGAGCAACCTGGGGGCTAACGGCGCCCCAGCGGGTGAGGGTTTCCACACGCACGCCGAGCACGTTCTGCTTGACTTCATTGGCATACGCGATCACGCCGCCCCAGAAGTAGGCGGAGCTGCCGGAAACTGAGGTCAGCCAATGCCCCACCAACCCACCGGTCGCCGATTCCGCCACCGCCAGCCGCCAATGCCGCGCCAGCAGCGCCGCGCCCACCTGTTCAGCCAACATTCCACGCCCTCCTCAGAAAATAACAGGATTTACGGAATGTTAGGATAAAAATCCGTTAAAATCCGTTCAATCCGTTGAGAAAGTTTCACATCGCCAATTCGCTGCGCACCATCTTCACCAGGGACGCGCTATGCAGCGCCTCCAGACGATAGCACACGCCCCCCAGGTGATCGGCCAGGGATTGCGCCAGGCCCTTGTCGAAGTCCGCGTTCTCCATGTTGATCACCACCGAGCGGATGTCCTGCTCGTGAATCTGGTCGGCGATGGTGTAGGCTTCGATCTGAGGCGGCAGGCTGCCCAGCGAGACGTTGCCGGCGCCGTCGGTCAGGATAATCAACAGGGGCAGCAGTTCGGGATAGCGCAGCATCTCCCGCGCGATGGCCTGCTGCGCCAGCCACAGTCCGGCGGATAAGGGCGTCTTCCCGCCCACCGGCAGGTTGACGAGCTGCTTCTGCGCCAGCTCGACGCTGTTGGTGGGGGGCAGCACCAGGGTCGCCCGATCCTTTTGAAAGACGATCAGCCCCACGCGATCGCGCCGTTGATAGGCGTCGGTCAGCAAGGAGAGCACCGCGCCTTTGGTGGCTTCCATCCGCTCGGAGACGGCCATGGACCACGAAGCGTCCACCGCAAACATGATCAAGTTGGCCGCGCGCCGGACGCGCTGTTTTTTGTGGTAGTCGCTGGGGCGCAAGTGCAGGGCCGGCGTCTGGCCGTCAAGATGACGGCGTTCCAGTTGAAAGGGGGCCGCCGCCCGCAGCGTCGCGTCAAACGCCAGGTCTGACGCATCTCGCGGCGAGGGCTGCGCCCTGACGTAGCGCCCGCGTTTGCGGGTGGTCTTCGTGCGACTGCGGCGGCCGGCCGTCGAGCGCACGCGGCGATCCTGCGGGGTCTCCAACTTACGCGCCTGGAACAGCGCGCCGGGCTGGATGAGCTTGCCGCCCTCCCACCACTTCCCTTCGGAGGGCCACTGCGGCGTATCCTGGGCAAATGCCTGGCGTTGAGACGAGTCGGCGGCCTCGGCGGCCACGTCGCCCGCCTCAACGCTCACACTTTTTTTTCGCGTTCCTCCCCGGCCTGCGCCTCTGCCACCATGGTCTCTTCGGTCTCGCCCGCGTCATCCGCGGCCTGGGTGCGCGCCGTCGTCACCATTTTTTCCAACGAGGTCAGCGCAGTCTGGACTTCGTCAAACGGTTGGCGCTTGAGGCGGTGCGGCAGCGCGAGTTCGGCGGCCAGCATAATGTCGCGGTCGGTGACGTGCGGCCGCCCTTCCCAGGCCGCGTGCGCCACCGCCGTCTTGAGGATCACCAGATCGCTGCGGTGGCCATCCACCCCCAGGCCGCCCATCATGCCGGCGATGGTCGCCATGTCGGCGCGGGTGTAGCGGACCTGGGGCAGCAAGCGGCGAGCCTCCTCAATGCGCGCGGCCAGCGCCTCCTCGTGAGGACGCCATTCTTCGTAAAAGCTTTCCGGGTCTTCTTCAAACGCCAGGTTGTACTCCATAATCGCCATCCGCGCGCGAGCGTCCTGGATGCCCTGCACGTCCACGCACAGCGCGAAACGGTCGAGCAACTGCGGGCGCAAGTCGCCCTCTTCGGGGTTCATTGTGCCCACCAGGATGAAGCGGGCGGGATGTTGGAAGGAGATGCCTTCGCGCTCGACGGTGTTGACGCCCATCGCCGCCGCGTCGAGCAGGACGTCTACGATGTGGTCGTCCAGCAGGTTGACCTCGTCCACGTAGAGGATGCCGCGATTGGCCGCCGCCAGGACGCCCGGCTCGAAGCGCCGCTCGCCCTTCTGGATGGCGCGCTCGATGTCGAGCGTGCCGACCACGCGATCTTCGGTCGCGCCCACCGGCAGTTCCACGAAGGGCACTTTCTTCGTCGTTGACGGCAGATCGGCGGAGGTCGCAGCGGCGCGCTCGTGGCAATTGGTACACCACGTCGCCGGCTGATCGGGGTCGCAGCCGAACGGGTCGCCGGCGACGACTTTGATTTCCGGCAGGAGAGCCGCCAGAGCGCGCGCCGCCGTGGACTTGGCCGTGCCGCGCTCGCCGCGAATCAACACGCCGCCAATGCGCACGTGGATGGCGTTTAAAATCAGGGCACGCTTCATACGTTCCTGTCCTACAATCGCGGTAAAGGGAAAGACTAGCCGTTTTTTCACTACACTGCTCCCGTTATCAAAATGGTAGACGGTAGACGGTAGACGGGGCTGCCACCTGTCTACCGTCTACTGTCTACCGTCTACGGCTTCATTATACTCAAATCCGCAAAACATTCACTCAACGGCTGACGTAAGGGTTATCACGGAGCCAAAAGCGCCAGGGGCGCGCCTGTGCGGTCGCGTCACCGGGGACGCGCACCCGTGGGCCGCAGGCAATGGCGGATTCCGGCACTTCCCAACCGGGCGTCAGGGTCAACGCCGGGTGCGTGCAGAGGTCTACGTCGTTCAGGGCAGCGTCCAGGGCCAGCGCCTGCGCCAATCGGGCCGGGCCGTTGGTCAGCTCCGCCAGCGGCTTGCCGCCGCGCTGCGTCTGCATCACCGCGACGCCCTGCTCCGGCGCCAGGGCGCGGATCAACACGGCGCCCACCCCACCCTCTGGGTGCGCGGCGATGTTGAACATCCAGTGCATCCCATAGATAAAGTAGAGGTACGTATGGCCGGGCGGACCGAACATCGGGGCATTGCGTGCGGTGCGCCCCCGGTAGGCGTGCGAAGCGGCATCGTCGGCGCTCGTGTAAGCCTCGGCTTCGACGATAGCGCCCCCCACCCATTGGTCTGCCAGCCAGCGCAGCACACGCTTCCCCAACAACTCGCGCGCGACGATCCACGGTTCACGGGCGTAAAAAGAATAAGGCAAGCGGATCAAGTTGACTTTTAGCTCCTTCTGCGGTATGCTCAGTTTAGCCAGCGAAGTTGGTTGATGGTGAATTTTACCGTCGTTATTCGCCATTCGCAATTCTTAACGGAGGCACAGAAAGTTATGAGTGGGGATATGCCTGATTGGCTGCGTGGACTTGCGCCTGATATGGAAGATGAGGAGGCGACGGCACGGCCGGAGCCGGCAGAAGAGCCAGAAGAAGCGGGATTGGATTTGATGGCCGATCTGCGTAGTCAGATGGACGTGCCCGAGGTAGCCGCGCCGACTGCGGCAGAGTTAGCCCGTCCCAAAGCTCGCCGACAACCCAGATCGTCCGGCGGAATGGAACTTAGCTTGCTCCCCTGGCAGCAATTTGTTCTATCGGTGCTGTTGTTTCTGGATGTGACCATCATCGGATTGCTCTTTCTGGTGATGCTCGGACGCATCGCCATTCCGGCGTTGTAAAAAACGAAAGCCCCTGGAATGACCCCCAGGGGCTTTTATGTGGACTTAACATTTACCAGGTCAATGCCAGTTTTGCCAGCCGTTTCACCCCCGCAGCAAAGGTCGCCTGCGGTTGAAGCGCTACCACTGGGACGCCCTTATGCGCCGCCTCCTGCTGCATTGATTCATAGGGAATGTCACCCTGCAATGGGGCCTGAAGGGCGCGTTGCAAGGCTTCTGCCGGTGGGCGAACGCCCGGCCGGGAAGCGTTGCGCACCAACAGCACCCGCGCCTGCCACTCCTGAATAGCCTGAAGGGTAAAGCGGGTGGTTTGAATGGCCGGGCCGTCATCACCCGTCACCAAAATGATGCGCTGCGCACGCTTCAAAATTACAGTAGCGGCCGAATTGAGCACCGGCGGCATATCCACCACCACGAACCGCGCCGTCGTGTGGAGCCGGCGCAAGACAGCTTCGACGTCCTCATCACTGAACCAGCCACTTTGACCGGGCACCGGCGGCGAGGCCAACAGCGCCAGCCCCGATTGATGCCGCAGCAGCAACGTCGTCACATCCATCCCCATATTTTCCAGATAATGGCCCCAATGCTTTTCAGGACGCAGCCCAAGAAATAGCCCACAATGGCCGGAATTGGGGGAGAGATCCCACACGATGGTGGGGGCGATCTGCTGCAACAAAATGGCAAGGTTGACTGCCAGGGTGCTTCGCCCTACTCCACCTTTCAGGCTGAAAAACGGGAACACCATTTCTTGCGGAGAAGCGGGCGACGCCGACTGCGGTGTGGGAAGCGGCGGCTGCCCTGCGCCGGGCGTTGGCTGCGCGGCGGAAGGCGACGCCTTCAAAGCGGCCTGTTGCTTGCGATCCAACAGGGCGTCCACTTGAGCCAGCAAATCATCCATATTGACGGGTTTGGCAATGTGACCATCGGCGCCAGCATTCAGTGCGGCTTCCCTGTCCACCGGCTGCCCACGCGCCGTTAAGATCAAAAGTCCCATATTCTTGGTGTCCGGGTTGGCGCGCAAACGCTGCACCACCTCGTAGCCGCTCATCCCCGGCATCATCACATCCACAATTGCCAGATCCGGCAAATCAGTAGTAGCCACTTGCAGTCCGTCGTTACCGTTATGGCACGTCGTAACCGTGTGATGTCCCCGTTTCTCCAGGATCATCTGCAACATGACCAGCATATCTTGGCTATCATCAATGACCAGGATCCTTGCCATACTTCGCCTCGCTACTCTACACGTTCACCGAAGAAACTGACCTTTACGCGGTTTACCAGGGCAACGCCCCCTTCATAATGCACATCCGGATTGAAAGTAGAGCGAGCGCTGACGTTCAACAGGGTGATAAACGTACCGGCTTCAGAGCTTAGATACACTCGGGAATCTAACTTCGGCAATACCAGACGCAACTCGCCCTGAATTTCAAAGAAGGGTACAGTCAAGAAGATTTTGAATGTATAGCGTCCCAGGGCAAACTTTTGATCCCGCCGCAGACCGTCGCGTTGATCTACAGTTAAGAGAAAGTCCAGGTTATTCTTATCAAACAACGTGTCACGATAGTAGGCACTGATGCGAGATGGATTCATGATCGGCGAAACGTAGGCATCGCGCAGAGGCACATAATTGGTGGTCGGATCATAGACTTCGTCCGCCAAGGGGCGTGTGACAATGGAATAACTGCCTGATACGCGATATCCCTGGGCAAAAAACTCGGCGGTGATACGACTCTTTTCCATGGCGAGATCCCCCTTAAGGTTGCTGTACTTCCCATTGAAAGGAACGCCGCTTGTCCATACGACTGATAATCTTGTAGTTCGGCGTGCCGCTTTCCGTAACCAACCGGGCGATATTGACGCGCCAATAACATGTCCGCTCGGTCACCTGGGGGTCGGGGAACAGATCCGCCGGCACACGCCAGGCGGTCGAGCGCAAATACATGGTGAGCGTGTCCCGCCCCTCCCTCGTTGGGACAATAAACTCTAGCTGATAATATTCCCGATCTGCTAAAATTCCAGCCGAAGCCCATTGCAGCACCACCACCGCATCCTCGCCCCTGAACACCATCGCCTCGGCCGGATAGAGCATGACCGGCGCGGGATAAGACGCCCGTGGCGTGGGCGTCCCGGCCACCACACTTTCACCCTGCGCCATCGGCGTGGGCAAAGGCTGCGGGATCATCAATACCTCTCCCAGTCGGATAGTCTCCGAATTGGCGGGAATATTGTTCGCCTGACGGATTTCCTCTACCGTAACGCCATATTCCTGAGCAATAGTGGACAGCACATCGCCGCGTTTGACTGTATACAGAACATACGGTTCGCCGGTAGCCGTCGGCTCGCCGGGTTTGGGCGTCGGCGGCGGGCCGGGGGTCGGCGTGGGCGGGGGGATCAGGAGTTGATCCCCGGCTATGATCGTCTCCGACTCAAGATTGTTGTAGACTTTCAGCTCATCCACCGTCAGGCCAAACTCGATGGCAATTTCCAACAGATTGTCCCCGGCCTGTACCACGTAGACTTGAGGGGGAACCGGCGTCGGCGTGACCGTGGGCGTCGGCGTCATCGTCGGAGTGGGCGTCTGGGTAGGGGTAGGCGTCATAGTCGGCGTAGTGGTGATGGTAGGTGTAAAAGTCGGCAACTCGGCGCCGAGCTGTCCCCGGGAAAGATTCCATCCCACATAGACCGATCCCACCAGAATCAGGAGGGCGAACAAGGCCAAACCGCCGAGCCGCAGGAGGGAAAAACGCCGAGGGACCGCCTCAACCACCGGCATCTCCGGTGCGACGGCTGGCAGCTCCGTCCCACACATTAAACACGTCTTGGCATCTTCGGCCACCCGCGCCCCACACACCGAGCAATGGCGGGTGGGCCGGTCAGATAATGGTCGAATGTCCTCTACTGTTTCCATACCCAACTTATCATAACACCGATGGATTAAAGAGCAAGAGTTTCCACTTGACCTCTGCGTCAAAACGCATACAATGATTATAAGGTAGACCTTATAATTTACCGCCGTTTTCTGACGTTATTCTAGTCTGTGAAGGGGATGCCATGCTGCAAGAACACGCTGAAGAATATTTGGGAGCGATCTACCGACTGCGCACGACTCCCGACACACCGGTGCCGCTCGCGCAGTTGACCGAGTATTTCGGCTACTCACCCGTTTCCGTCCACGAGATGGTCAAGAAACTCTCTGCCCAGGAATGGGTCGCTTATCATCCCTACCAGGGGGTAACGTTGACGCCGACCGGGCAAAAGGTAGCGCTCGCGCTCCTGCGCCGCCACCGCCTGTGGGAACGCTTTCTCACCGACACCCTGCACGTCCCCTGGGAAGAAGCGCACGAACTCGCCGGCGCGTTGGAACACGCCGTCACCGAAGAAGTGACCGAACGGCTGGCGACGTTCCTGGGCGACCCGGCGTCATGTCCGCATGGCGCGCCCATTCCCCCTTCGATGCCTAGCATTGAGGAACGGTGTCTCGCCGACTTACCGACCGGGGCGCGCGGGCGCATCACCCGCGTCTCACAGGAATCTGCGGCTCTCTTGCACGAATTGGGAACGCGCGGGATTCTCCCTGGCGCACTGTTCGTCATCGCGGCCCAAAACCATGATGAAATCGTCATTGAACTAGCCAAGCATGCCGCCCACTTGCCGCTGAAAAGCGCCCAGATGGTGCGGGTGGAATTATTTTGACAGCAAGGAGGCTGACAATGGTTGCCCTAACCACATTATCCGCCGGTCAAACCGGCCTCATTCACTCACTGCAAGGCGGCCACCGGCTGATCTCGCGGCTGGCGTCCCTGGGATTCACGCCGGGCGCGCCGGTGGTGGTGACGCGCAATTACGGCCACGGGCCGATCATCGTAGCGGTGCGCGGCACGCAGGTGGCGCTGGGCCGCGGCGAAGCCACCCACATCCTGGTCTACCCGGCGGAGGCGTGAGCCATGCACTGCCACACTGAAACCATCCCCACACCGCCCATCTCCCGCGCCCCGGGCGCTACCCTCGTCGTCGCCCTGGCCGGACAGCCCAACGTCGGCAAGTCCACCATCTTCAACCGGCTCACCGGCCTGGATCAGCACGTCGGCAATTGGCCGGGCAAGACTGTCGCGCAGAAAACCGGGCGCTGCACCTACCAGGGGCGGAAACTCTCGCTGGTGGATTTGCCCGGCGCTTACAGCCTGACGGCCAACTCCGAAGAGGAGCGTATCGCGCGCGACTACATCATCCACGAGCGGCCGGATATGGTGATCGCCGTCGTGGACGCCGCCATCCCGGAGCGCAGCCTGTACTTGCTGGCGGAACTCATCCAACTGCCGGCGCCGGTGGTGTTAGTGCTGAATATGATGGACGTGGCCGAGCAGGAAGGGCTGCAAATCGAGCCGCACGTCCTGGAGGCCGCCCTCGGCATCCCCGTTGTGCCGATGTGCGCCACCAAACAGCGGGGCCTGGAAGAGATGTTAGACACCGTGTTCCGGCTGTGGGATGGCGCGTTCCCCTATAACCCGCGCCGCCCCACCATCCTGCCGGCGCACCAAGAAGTGTTAGAACAGGTCATCACGCTCATCGCGGGCCACACGCCGGCCCCCTACCCCGTGGACTGGGTCGCCCTGAAGCTGCTGGAAGGCGACGAGGAAATCCACGCGAGGATGCAGGCCGCGCTGCCGGCCGACCGGTGGCAAACCATCGGCGGCCTGCTCCACGCCCACGAAGACGCCGTGCTGGACATCGCCGGCGCGCGCTACGCCTGGATCGCGCGGATGATCCGCGCCGCCGTCGTGCGGCCCAAAATCGGCCAGGTGGGGCTGACGGCGCGGCTGGATACCGTCCTCACCCATCCTGTTTGGGGCTTGCTGGCGTTGGTCGGCGTGCTGGGGGTCGTCTTCTGGCTGACGTACAGCGTGGGCAGTCCGTTGCAAGGCTGGCTGGATACGTTGCTCACCCAACTCGCACAAAACGTCCACGGGGCGCTGTTCGGCGTCTCCCCCTGGCTGGCCGACCTGGTGGCCGATGGGTTGATTCAAGGGGTGGGAATGGTGCTCACGTTCCTGCCTATCCTCATCATCTTCTTCGCCGTGCTGGGCTTTTTGGAAGATACGGGCTACCTGGCCCGCGCGGCCTACGTCACCGACCGCTTTATGCACGCGCTAGGACTGCACGGGAAGAGCTTCATCCCGCTGCTGCTCGGCTTCGGCTGCAACGTGCCCGCGATTCTGGGCACGCGCATCCTCGATTCACCGCGCGCGCAGCGGCTCACCATCCTGCTGGCGCCGTTGGTGCCCTGCACGGCGCGCATGGCCGTCGTCACCGTGCTGACGGCGGCGCTGTTCCCCCACTCCGCCGCGTGGGTAGCGTGGGGATTGGTCACGCTCAATCTGATCATGCTGGCTCTGATCGGCATCATTTTCAAACGCGCCGTCCTTAAAGACGAGCAAAGCGTGTTCATTATGGAGCTGCCGCTCTATCATATGCCCAACCCGCGCACCATCGGGCTGTACGTCTGGCACAACCTCCTCTCCTTTTTACAGAAGGCCGGCGTCGTCATCCTCATCGCGTCCGTCGTCATCTGGATGCTCTCCTACTTCCCGGCGCAAGGGGACGTGATGCAGAGTTACCTGGCCCACATCGGGCGCGCGCTGGAGCCGCTGGGCCGTCTGATGGGGTTGCCGTGGCCGATGTTGATCGCCCTCTTCACCGGCTTCGTCGCCAAAGAGAACACCATTGCCACTCTGGGGGTGCTCTATGGCGACATCGGCAATACGCTGCCGGCGCTGCTTTCCGGCCCGGCGGCGCTGGGGTTCCTCATCGTGCAGATGCTCTTCATCCCCTGTGTCGCCACCGTCGCCGCCATCCGGCAAGAAACGCGCTCGTGGCGCTGGACGCAGCTCAGTCTGGGGTTGATGTTGGGGCTATCGCTAGGGGCGGGCATTGTGGTATATCAGTTGGGGACGTGGCTCATTCATTTTAGATTCTAGTATTCCGGTTGGCAGGCGCGGCCTGCCA
>DAOUGD010000279.1:0-7987 GCA_034429475.1 Anaerolineae bacterium | reverse complement strand
GTATTTCACAGCGACGCCATAAATCGCGCTCCCCCATTGCCGCCCTTTTCGATCGTGTCCACATCGGTGGCCTACGAGATACGCACGTTGGCGTCGGCGCCGAAACCGATGCCTGGTACCAGGGCCACATGTTCTTGTTCCAGCAGGCGTTGACAGAACGTCATCGAATCCAGACCGGTGTCGCTGATGCCAGGGAAGATGTAGAACGCACCATCCGGGGGCGCAACTTGCAAACCAGGGATGGCGTTGAGTCGGGCAAACAGCAGGTCGCGGCGGCGCTCAAAGGCCTGGCGCATGATCTCGATTTCTTCCTGCGGCCCTTCCAACGCGGCGATGGCGCCGTACTGCGCAAACGTGTTGACGCACGACGTGACGTGCGATTGGATGTTGGTGGCGGCTTTGATGAGGGCCGGCGGCCCCGCCACATAGCCCAGTCGCCAGCCGGTGGCTGCATACGCCTTGCTGAACCCATTGCAGGTCACAGTAAGGTCAAAAATTTCTTTCCCCAAACTGCCGATACTGACGTGTTCCGCCCCGCTGTAGACCAGTTTTTCGTAGATTTCGTCGGAAATGACGGCCACGTTGTGTTCAACCAGCACTTCAGCCAGGGCGATGAGTTCTTGTCGGGTGTACATCGCGCCGGTCGGGTTCGAGGGTGAGTTGAGGATCAGCAACCGAGTGTGTGGGGTGATGGCGGCGGCTAACTGCTCCGGCGTGATCTTGAACCCGGCGGCGGTGGTGGTGGGGAGGAAAACCGGCACCCCATGCGCCATTTTGACGATTTCCGGGTACGTGACCCAGTACGGAATGGGAATCAGCGCCTCATCGCCGGGATTGATGAGGGCCATCAGCACATTGAACAGCCCTTGTTTGCCGCCGACGGTGATCATCACCTGGGAGGCTGGATAGTTCAGGGCGTTTTCGCGCGCCAGCTTTTGCGCGACGAGTTCACGCAGCCGGGGCAGCCCGGGGGGCGGCGTGTACTTGGTCAAGCCCCGATCCAGTGCCGTTTTGGCCGCCTCGCGGATGTGGCGCGGTGTGTCGAAATCCGGCTCCCCGACGCCGAAGTTGCACACTTCGATGCCCTGTGTTGCCAGCTCTTTGGCGCGCGAATCTATCGCAAAGGTCAGGGAGGGCGCAATGGCAAGCGCCCGTTGGGACAATGGAATCATGATGGCCTCCTTTTATGATATGGGGAAATTGGAAATCATAAATAAGTAATAGGTAATGAGAAATGAGTAGCCTCACGCATTACTTCTTACCCCTTACCTCTTATTCTTAACTATAATGGAATTGCGTATTCTGACAACAGTGCATGAGCATGACTAAAGCTACTTTTATGATTCGTGACCTGCCGGTCTATGGCGACCTGGCGCTGGCTCCGATGTCGGGGTATAACGACTGGCCCTTTCGCCGCCTGTGCCGGGAGTTTGGCGCGGCCTTGATTTACACCGGCTTGCTGTCGGCGCAGGGAATTCTTTACGGTTCCCCACGCACGCGCGAGATGTTGATCTTTCATCCTGACGAGCGCCCTTTGGTTTGCCAGATCTTCGGCGGGGAAGCGCACACACTGGTTGCCGCGGCTCACGTGGTGGTGGAAGCCGGAGCTGACGTGCTGGACGTGAACCTGGGCTGCCCGGAACCAAAAGTCGTCAAGAAGGGCTACGGCGCGGCGCTGCTAAAAGACCCCGTGCGGATCGGGCGATTGTTTGCGTATCTCACGCGGGGCGTGTCCTTGCCGGTGACGGGCAAAATCCGCCTGGGATGGGATGCGACTTCGCGCAACTATCTGGAGGTTGCCCGCGCGCTAGAAGAAAACGGCGCGGCGTTGATCGCCGTCCACGGGCGCACCGCCGACCAGTTCTACCTGGGCGAGGCCGATTGGGACGCCATTGCGGAGGTCAAGCAAGCCGTTTCCGTGCCCGTGCTGGCCAGCGGCGACGTCCGCTGTGTTGCCGACATCGCCCGCATCCAGGCGCACACCGGCTGCGACGGCGTGATGATCGGGCGGGCAGCGGTGGGCAATCCGTGGATTTTCCGGCGCCGCGACCGCGAAACCGTGTCCCTCGCCGAGCGCGTCCCCGTGATGGTGCGCCACCTGCGGGACATGGTGGCCGAAGCCGGCGTCTATCGCGGCATCGTCTGCTTCCGCAAACACCTGAGCGACTACCTGCGCCACGCCGGCCTGCCCCGCGCGTTGCGGGCGGAGATGGCCTCTTGCGATGACCTGGAGCGATTGGTCGCCTTGCTGGAGCGGTCCGTGAAATACCAGGAAAACGCCGGTCACTTGTAGTTTTTTTGGTGTGTGCTATCGTTAGTTCAGGGTTGCGATTGACCCAACTATCATTCTTTTTAACCCACACTATGGAGGGGAGACTATGAATCTGTTGAAGAATGCTAACTTTGATGAAGGCCACCATCACCAGGATAATATCCCTGAGATTGTAGTTCCGAATGAGTGGCAGCTCTACTGGATTGACAATCGGGTATTCAAGGGGGCCGAAAGCGTGGCTTATCGCCCAGAGTCGGTAGTCTGGAACATTATCAATGCCCCACCACATGAGAAGCCGATATTCTTCCTCAGCGGCACCTACTGCTGGAAAGTGTTCAAGGCCAGCGCGCCGGTGTATTACGCAGCGACGCAGGCGGTGACGGGGTTGACTCCGGGGGCGAACTATCGCTTTAATACGAAAGTATATCCCGACATCGTGACCGGTTACAAGGATGGCAAGAAGGTGCGTCCTGACGAAATCTGGTCTGCCGAGGCCCGCGCCGGTTGGAGCGCGCCGAGTACGCCCTGGCCTCAGGGTGAAGACGGCGACGTCAATTGGAGCCAGTGGTTCAATAAATACAACAAGAACTTCGTCTTTGGTGAGTACAATGATGTCTGGATCGAATTTGTGGCCCCCGCCAGCGGCGAAGTGCGCGTCTGGGTGGAATGTAAGGCCAAATGGGGCTTTGAGAACAACTGGTTTATGGATTCCTTCACCCTTGAATCTGTTGGCTCTGGCGGCGAACCTCCGATTGTGACGCCGCCTACCCCGCCGCCAGGCGGGAAACCCTGGGCGCAGCGCGGCGCGCCGCGCACCCAGTACAGCCGCACGTACATCCTGCTGCCCGCCAGCATTGCCCCAGACCTGGCGGCGGTGGCTTTGAAGGTGGCCCAGGAACACGAATGTTCGATTGGCTACTCCCCGGATGATGGGGGTATCGGCGACCTGGATATGCGCCGCGTCATCTGCATCAGCCCGGAAAAAATCGGCACCGGTATGAGCCAGGCCTGGTATGACCGCTACTACCCGGACGTGTTGTTTGTGCCGATTGCGTTCGCCAGCAGCCCCGCCGACTTGGAGCGGCAGCTCAAGGCGCTGTTTTGATGTGAGGACTTCGCTCTGAAGACCGGGATCAAAAAAGGATTTGCGCGGGCGGTATGCTGCCCGCGCAAATCCATCTTTTACACGACCGCTTGGCGGTTATTTTAGGGAAGTGTTATGACCATCCTCTCGAAATCCCTTATGACGTTGGAAGCCGTCGCTACTTATCCTTCACCGGGTATGGCTGCTCCGAGCGCGTTCGCTTTCAGTCCGGATGACACGTTGATGACGTATCTGCACAGCCCGGAAGGCACACTGCACCAGCAGTTGTACGCCTTTGACCCGGCAACCGGCCGACACTGGCAGTTAGTCGTCCCACCAGGCGCAGGCGACCAGGAGGAGACACTCTCTTTGGCGGAAAAACTGCGCCGCGAGCGCGCCCGTTCCCTGGCCCTGGGTGTGACAAACTATGCCTGGGCTGCTCAGAGAACGCGGCTGCTGCTCCCATTCGGCGGCGAGCTTTACGTTCAGGATGGCGCCGCCGCCCCCTTACGTCACCTGGTGGGCAAAGAGAACGGCCCGGCCCTCGACCCACAGCTTTCCCCGGATGGCGCGTGGGTGGCTTACGTACAGGATGCCGAGTTATACATCGTTTCTGCCGAGGGTGAGGCGTCGCGCCAGCTCACCACCGGGGCGCGCGGCACAGGGCGCACGCACGGGTTGGCGGAGTACATCGCGCAGGAGGAGATGGGGCGCAGTCGCGGCTTCTGGTGGTCGCCGGACAGCCAATGGCTGGCGTTTACCGAGGTGGACGAGACGGCTATCCCGATCTACCGCATCGTCCACCAGGGCAGCGACGCCCTCGGAGACGCGGCGCAGGAAGATCACCACTACCCCTTTGCCGGGCAGGAGAATGCCAAAGTGCGGTTAGGGATAGTCTCCCGCGCGGGCGGCGATCCACTGTGGCTGAATTTAGGCGACGCCGAATATCTGGCGCGCGTGACCTGGTTCCCGGATGGCAGCCTCGTCGCGCAACTGGAGAACCGCGCGCAGACCGAACTGCGCCTGGTGCGCTTCGAGCCGCAGACCGGCCACGGGACGCTGCTGCTCACGGAGACCAACGACGTGTGGATCAACCTGCACGACATGCTCAAACCGTTGCGCGATGGCCGGTTCATCTGGGCCTCCGAGCGCACCGGATTTATGCACCTGTACCTCTACGACGCTGACGGAACTTTGCTGCGCCCGTTGACGCAGGGCGAATGGCTTGTGGATGCTGTCGAGGGCTTGGACGAGGCGCGCGGGCTGGTATACTTCTCCGCCACCCGCGAGCATCCCACCGAGCGCCATCTGTACGTCGTTCCCCTGGCAGGCGGCGGGGTGCGCGGCATCACCCAGGAATCAGGGACCCATCAGGTGACGTTGGATCACACATGCCGCCGCTTTGTGGACTTGCATTGCAGCCTGGATCAACCGCCGATGGTGACGCTGCGTTCTTTGGAGGATGGCGCAGCGCTGGCGTCGGTGTACGCAGACGTGGATCCGCGCATTGCCGCGTTGGGCCTGCGTTCGCCGGGTATGGTGGAATTCAAGAGCCGCGACGGGGCGACGTTGTATGGCGCGTTGTACGTGCCATCGGAAGAACAGTTCGGCCCAGGCCCATATCCGACGATTGTGTATGTCTACGGCGGGCCACACGCGCAGATGGTCGTCCATCACTGGCGTATGGCGGCGACGATGCGCGCGCAATACCTGCGCAACCTGGGCTTCCTGGTCTTCGTGGCGGATAATCGCGGCAGCGCGCGGCGCGGACTGGCCTTTGAAGGGGCCGTCAAGCACAACCTGGGTGACCTGGAAGTGGCCGATCAGGTGGATGGCGTCCGCTGGCTGGTGGCGCAAGGTCTGACCGATCCCGCGCGGGTGGGCGTCTACGGCTGGAGTTACGGCGGCACTATGGCCTTGATGTGCCTGGCGCGCGCCCCAGAGACCTTCCGGGTCGCCGTGGCCGGCGCGCCGGTGACGCACTGGGACGGCTATGACACGCATTACACCGAGCGTTACATGGGCACGCCGCAGTCGAACCCGCAGGGATATGCTATCAGCAACGTGATGGCGCACGTCGCAGCGATCCAGGGGAAATTGCTGTTGGTGCATGGCCTGATTGATGAAAACGTTCACTTCCGCCACACCGCGCGACTGATCAATGCCCTGATTCGCGCGCGCAAACCCTATGAACTGCTACTCTTCCCTGACGAGCGTCACTCGCCCCGCAGCCTCGCCGACCGGGTGTATATGGAAGAGCGGATCTGCGACTTCTTTGTGGAGAATTTGTAGATGTTCACTATTGGCAACCTTGAGGAATATGCGGATCCTGAAATTTATGATTTGGAGAATTTCACTTTTGAACCGGATGGGGTGTTTCTTCTCAATTTTGCTCAAAAACTTCAGGGGGCAGTTCTTGAGTTAGGGTGTGGCACGGGCAGAGTGACCATTCCTCTGGCTCAAAATGGACTGGACGTAACGGGCCTTGATGTCGTTCCGGCGATGATTGAGCGAGCCAGGCAAAAAGCCGGGAATCTACCCATCCATTGGATCACGGCTGACGCGCGTTCTTTTCGACTTGAACGGCCCTTTCGATTGATCTTTGAGACCGGTAGTGTATTTCAGCACATTCTTAGCCGCTCAGGTCAGGAGGATTTTCTGGCGCGGGTAAGAGAACACCTGGAGGATGATGGGCGATTTATCTTTGCCCTGCTGTTTCCCCATCCTGATTTGCTCACCTCTGTGGAAACCGAAAAGGATTGGTTCACTTACAAAAATCATGCCGGGCAGGAGATTCGGGTATCAGGTACAGAATCTTATGATCCGATTCGTCAGATAAAGCTGGAAACTGCCTATCGCAGGTGGATAGATGCCAGTGGGCAGGAGGTTCTCAAGATAGCTCCCTTATCTCTGCGGTATATTTTCCCGCAAGAAGTAGAAGCGTTGCTTTACTACAACGGGTTTCAGGTTTTGGAGCAATTCGGCGATTGGGATGGAAGTCCGTTGACAGACAAAAGCCGGCTGATGATCCTCATTTGCCGGAAGCGATGACAAGCCCTGTTCATATTCACGCCACACACCCTCCCAGTCTGGGAGGGTGTGTTTTTGTATCTCCTCACTGCTATTCTCAGGCCCAAATCAAGTAATCGGTAAGTCTACCCTAACAGCGTGCCCCCTGCATCCGATTGATCCGTTTGCTTGCTCCAATCCACGCCCTCTTCGTCTTCCATCGAGTGGGTCTTGCGCCATTCCTCGAAGTCGGCCTCGATTTCTTCCGTCCACTTCGTATCCATCTGGCTGGAATTGTAAATCCCCTCCCGCAGCCGTTGATGGCTGAAGCGTTCGCGCATGTGCGTCCGCTCCGAGTGTTCCACCACCTCTTCGGCCAGATGCGGCGGGATGAACAGCACGCCGCTCATCGTCCCCAACACCACGTCGCCGGGCATACACGTCGCCGCGCCGATGCGACACGGTACATTCAGGCCCGTCAGCATCACATTGCGGATGGGGGTGGGATCGCAGCCCTTGCAGAACGTGACGGCGTTGGGGATGTCCACAATCTGCTGCATATCGCGGATGCCGCCATAGATGACCTGCCCCCGTCCCGTGCGCGTGGCGATGGCGGTGGAGAGGTTCGCGCCGGAGTAGGTGCCCTCGTAGACCTTACCGAACAGGTCAATGACGATCACGTCGTCCTTCACCAGCGTTTCGATGACCCACGAGTTCATCGCGCCGATGCGCTTTTCCTCGTTGTGGCCGTAATCCATCAAGTAGTCGTGCAGATCGGGGCGGTGCGGCACGAATACGCCGGTCACGGCGCGACCTACCAGCACGCGGCCCGGGTGCGTGCGAACCCAGTCGCCTTCAAACTGGAAATGGTAGTTATGATTCCACAGCACGGCCCACGCCTCCTCGGTCACGACGCGCTGCATCCGCCGCAGAATGTCGTCCGACACGCGCGGGCGGCCATCCGGGAAACGCTCCCCCTGCCACAGCGGGGTCAACTGGATAATGTCGTCGCGGTTATTGAATTTCATGGTTTCGATTCTCCTTGTTTGAAAAATTGGGGTCAGGACTTACAATGTCCATGCTCAACGAGTATAGGTCAAGATGCGTAAAACGTGAAACGTGAGTGGCACACCGTCATCCTGACGGCCTGCCAGCAAGATGCTGGTGCCCCGATCACTCTTAAAGGAATTCAACATTAACCGGTGGGTTCACCAGCGGTGAGATGAAAATTTTCATCGCAGATACGCGGAGACGCAGAGATCTTGCTATTTGCTATTTTCAAAGGAATTCATCATTAACCTACAGTTCACCAGCGGTTGGATGAAAACGACTATCAGACTACTGGACTAAAGACTATCAGACTATTTTCAAAGGAATTCATCATTAACCGGCGGTTCACCAGCGGTTGGATGAAAATTTTCACCACAAAGGACACGAAGGACACAAAGGGTTTTCTCTGTGAACTCTGTGATCTCTGTGGCTATTTTCAAGGGAATTCATCATTAACCGACGGTTCACCAGCGATTGGATGAAAATTTCACGCAAAGACGCCAGGCTCGCCAAGTTCTCGTTTTTTACTTTGCGCCTTTGCGCCTTTGCGTGAAACAGTCTTTATTTTCAGA
>DAOUGD010000278.1:0-53912 GCA_034429475.1 Anaerolineae bacterium | reverse complement strand
CGCGCGCGGCAAGGCCGCGCGCGCAAATATTTTCCTTCAAAGTCAGTCGGTGGGGAGTACGCCCGGCGAGGGTGGGTAGCGATCTCGGAAGTCGTGACTGCAATCGTCGGTGTCGTAGTAGGCCGGGTAGCGTTCCAGCGAATGTGTCCAGGTGATGACGCCCGGATGCGGTACAATGCCTGGATAGGTTGCCATACCCCACACTACCGCATCACCAAGCTGCCCCGCCGGATTGAAGAGCAGGACTTGATCCCCGGTGTTCCCCAAGGCCCAATCGCCATCGCCGCCGACCCGCGTCAGGTTGGGGATGTCGGCATTGTGGTCAAACAACTCGAAGTCGGCGTAGGGATAAACCGCTTTCCCGTTCCCGGCAATGAGGATGACGCCGTTTGCCGGGATGGTCGCATTGGCGGGGAAGGTGTACATGCCTTCAAGATGCCCGGCCCCATCGTAGTCGCCGATTTGATACCCACTGAGGCTGACCGTAGCCTGGGTGGGGTTGTAGAGTTCCACCCATTCTGCGTTGGCGTCCCCGGAGTAGTATACCTCACTAACCACCAGGTACTCAACCGGCGGGGCAGGAGGCGCGTAGTTACGCAGCACCACGGGCAAGTAGATCGGCTGCGTCTGATACCAATCCAGGTTGAACATGGCGGCCAAATAATCATAAACGGCGTCGGATTTGACCTGGAGCGCTACCTCCCGGTTGACTTTGCTCGAAGATTCGCTGCCGTTGATGGAGCCGACGTGGCTGTATTTGCCGTCGCCATGCAAGGCAACCAGCACCATCTTGTTGTGAACGCCGTCTTCGGTGAGGTTCCCCAACGCGGCCTTGAGGTTGAGACGCTCTGCCGCCGCAATCTGGTTGACGTAGTCCACCGTTGCCTGGTTATCCTCCGGCGGACCGTCGTAGCCCTCGACAAAGCTTTTCCCATTGACGAAGATGCGCACTTTGGCGCCGCGCCGGGCGGCTGCCAGGTAAGCCAGCAGGCGCAGGTTGGGCGCAGTTTCCGGGTCGGTGCCCCAGTCTACGTATTCGTAGGCCTGCTGCACCAGGACGGTATCCCCTGCTCCTGCCCGATTGACCAGGCCCAACAGCGCGTCGGATTGGTGCAGGGCGGCATCCGGCGCAGTGAACAGCTCGAAAGCGAAGTCGCCGCTGACCGTCAGCGGGGTGGGAAAGCGGACGGTGTAGCTGACGCCGTCGGGGATGCTCAGGTCAGGCGGCAAGAGCGGCAGGCCATACTTATCCGCGTAGGCGGGATTGCTGTTCCAGCGCAGCAGGTCGTTGTGATGCGCCGGATCGCAATCGTAGGCGAAAATTTCTGCCGCGCGCGCGATGACGGACGGCGCAGTGGTGGCGATCACCGCGCCCCGCGAGCCGATGCTTCCATTCGCCTTATCGTCGGCGGGTAGGCCACTCGTGGTGAAGTTCTGCGAACCGACGACGACCCACCGCCGATCCACGATCACCAGTTTGGCGTGGATGAAGTTGTAACGGTTGTAGATGTTGTTGTCCTTATCGTGGATCATAAACCAACACGCCCCATGCCCGGTGGCTTCCAGTTGCTGGCAGGCGTAAAGCTCGGTCTGCCATTCGGGGGTGTTGCCGCCAATGCCAAAGATGTCCCCTTCCAATAAAAGCGTCACCTGCACCCCGGCCTCCGCCTTTTGTACCAGCGCGTCAATGAGCGCCGGGTGGCGCAGGGCGTAGATTTCAATGGAAATCGTCTCACCGGCCTGCATGATGGTTTGTGAGATGACCTCAAAGGCATTGTCCGGGGCGATGCCGATGACGACGGTGGCCGGTTCGGTGGCCTTCAGCGGCCAGAAGAGCGGATCGGAGTCCCAGCCGGGGTACAGGGCTTGCTTTCCAACCGTGAGCGCGTCAGTGTATTGCAACCAATCGGCGGCGGTGTTGGTGTCGCTGATGGGCAGACCAGTGACTTCGTCGGGGATGCGCGCCAGAATTTGGCCGCGCTCGCCTTTGGGGGTGGAGTAATAGCGCAGACTGGGGCCGACCCAGCCGGGGAAGGGCGTCATACCGTCGTTGTACACTAGAGCGTCCACGATGATGCCTTCCGCGTCACGCAGCAGCAACTCGTCATCGTTGGTGATAGCTAACCAGGACGCCATTTCGTAGTCGGCCGGGAATCCGAAGGAAGCGGCGAAAGCCGCGGCATCTCCTGTAATCCACACGTCGCTCAGGGCCGGTATGAGGAGCGTGGGGAGGGTGCGACATTGTAAGTCGCCGATGCTGTCATTCTTGCACAGCTTCCAGTTCTCCAGCGCGGCCGGGAAGGGACTCATGTTGGTCAGGCGGACAGCGTCATCGGTCTGACCGTCCTGGTAGCCATAATACAGTACGCCGGAGATGAGTATGTGGGGCCGGCGGAGGTCCACCAGTTCCGTCGGCCAGGCGGCGTGGTTGTTGTCCGGGTTGGCGTCGCCGGCGCAAGCAATGGCGGCGGTGTTGGTCAGCACGCCGACGAGGGCCGTTGCCTGCACCTGCGCGCCGACGGTGATGACGTGTTGCGTCCCGCCGCCGATTTCCCCGAAAGTCCACGTCAACGTTTGGCCGGCGGCGGTGAAGGTCGCGCCGGGTATCTGCGTTTCCTGGCGCACGTAGGCCAGGCCTTCCGGCAAGGTGTCGGTGAGAATGCACTGCTGGGCAGAGAGTTGCCCAACGTTGTGCAGAGTCAGGGTGTAGGTGATGGCGTCTTCCCAGGTGGCGGAAACCGGCCCGGTCTTGGCGATTGCCATGTCCGCGCTTAAGGGTTGCACGGTGGTAGTCCATACGGTGGTGTTGTTGCTGCGCATGGTTTCGGTGGAGGTGGTGGTAGCCTCAACGAGGTTGACGAAGGCGCCGGTTGCCGTGAGGGGGACGCTTCTGGTGATGGTGAACCTTTGTTGCGCCGCCGGCGGCAGCGCGCCCACGTCCCAAACTGCCCGGTACTCCTGTTTGAGCAGCACCGTAGACGATGGGATGGGGTAATAATTAAGCGTGTCGGTTAGCAGGGTGGCGGCGGCGGTGTAGGTGCCGAGGTTCTGTACCAGCAGCGTGTAGGTGACGGATTCCCCGGCAGTGACGCTGCCCGGCCCGTTCTGGCTGACGTGCAGGTCGGCCAACGGCGGTGGGTCGTAGACAGAATTATGAATCCGGGCCGTGCCGTTGAGGGGATCGCCGTTGGCGTCCCAACCATACGTGAGGAAGCCGTTGTTGTCGGCCCAGTTGGCGTCGTCGCCGGGCGCGGTGGGATCAATGCGTTCCATCGTGACCCTGGGGGTGCTCGTTCCGGCCGGCCAGCCGCCGCCGTCGCTGTTGACGAGGTCTATCACATTACCGGCGACATTGGTCAGCGTTAAAACTTGTCCGTCATTGTGCAGGCCGCCGGTGCCAAAGCTACGGACCAGGTCGGCGGTGACGCTCATTACGGTGGTATCGTCGGTGCGCTCGATGAGGTAGTGGCTGTAGGGGGCGATAAAGCCGCTCAAGGTGATGTTCAAATTGTCGTTGTCAACCAGGTGCCAATCGGTCAAGGAGATGCTGTAGGGGGTGTTATTGTACAGTTCGATCCACTCGTCGGCGGTGCTGGCGGCAGTGCCGGCCCAGGCAACCTCATTGATGACAACGTCTCCCGGCGCGGCAGGGGCGGCGACAGCACGCGCTGCGTCGAAATCGGCTTTGAGAGCTGCCGGAAGCCACGCCAGGGCCAGCAGTCCCATGCTAACAACCAAGGCCAACCACATATGACGCCACCGTGAATTCATCTTCAATCCTTTGCGATTTTGCGGGGAAGGCGGATGTGGAAGGCAACTCCGCGCCCGTCAAGACCATCTTCGGCGTGAATGGTGCCGCCGTGCGCTTCCACTGCCATCTTGCAGAACGTCAGTCCCAGGCCCGATCCCCGCCGCCCCGACGCTATGTTCGGGCTTTTGATCTGGGTGAACTTCTCGAAAATGCGTTCGCGCTCCTGGGGCGGAATCCCTGGCCCGTTATCGGAAACAAGGACCTCAACCCATTCTGCGTCAATCTCTTTAGCAGCCAGGGTGACGCATCCACCCTTGGGAGTGAATTTCAACGCATTGTCAACCAGGTTGACCACGACGCGGTATAGCACATCGCGATCGCCCTCAATGTTGATTTCCAGGGGAACTTCCAAATCCAAAGCAATATTTTTTTCCTGGAAAGGTGGAAGTTGTTCGTGGTAGAGGTTAGCCAACACGGCAATCAGATTGAATTCGTCGAGTTCCAGGCTGGATTGACCCGCTTCCATTTTGGCGATGTCCAGGAGGGTTTCGATTAAATATTGCATACGATAGGTGGCGTTGATCATTAACCCCAAAATCGTATCGGCTGTTCGTTGTTCAGGCGTATCTTTGACCAGGGGTTGGAGCAAGGTGATGCCCGTTTGGAGGATGTTGAGGGGATTGCGAAGGTCGTGAACGAGCAACTCCTCCATCTCTTCGCGCAACCGCAACAATTCCTGGAGTTGCTCGCGTTGTTTGTCCAGCGTGCTGATCCGCATCCGCATTTGCTGGTAGCTGCGTCCCAGGTTAACGCGCTCCGTGTCGGCCGTGATCAGATAGCTCCCCGCCGTGCCCATCGCCAGTTTTGCCAGAACCGGCGCTTGGCGGAGCACCTCGGTGAACTGCGGCACCGTGAGTTTAACCAGCGTCGTGGTCCGTTCCGCTTTCAGGGTGGCTGTGCGCGGCCACCCGGTAATGGTCCCGATTTCTCCGGCGATTTGCCCCGGTGAGATGTAGTTTAGCAGGACAGTGATGCCGCTGGCCGTATTTTCGTTGAGGACAACTAATTTACCACTGGTGACCAAGAACACGGCGTCGCTGAGCGTGTCTTGCTGAAAAAGCACTTCCCCTTCTTGTAGGGTGATTTGAACCCCATGCTTCTTAATGAGTTTCTGAATATCTTCAGGTATGATCATTTGGGCCATTAGAAAACCTCCAGAGAATTTTTGTGGATATATCTATCTTTTGCCTCTCATTATATGCCGGTTTGTGTCCACTTCAAAAGCGTGTACACTATTGCAAAATTGGTTAGGTATTGCCGTATCTGTGAAGTTCGTTATAATGAATAGCGCCAGTCTGAAGTATTCAGCCAAAGTGAGGCAACAACCTATGGATGAGCAATTGAAAGTTCTCTTTTTAGCTGTTGAAGCCGCACCGTTCAATAGGGTGGGGGGGTTGGCCGATTTTGTCGCTGCGCTGCCTTGCGCCTTGCGCCGAATGGGAGTGGATGCCCGCATCATGATTCCCCGGTATGGCGGTATGCGCGGTGGGGATTACGAATTGCAAAAGATAGGAGGCACCATCCCGGTGCCGGTGGGGACGGATCAAGAACCGGTGCATCTCTTGCAAACTCTTTCGGGCGACGTTCCCGTCTATTTCATCTGGAATGACCAGTATTTTTCCAACCGCGAGAAGGTCTATGGTTTCAACGATGACCCACAGCGATTCGTGTTCTTTTCGCGCGCGGCACTTGCTGCTTTGAAAACGCTGGACTGGAAGCCGGACGTCATTCATGCCAACGATTGGCATGCAGCCCCGGTAACTGCGTGGCTGGACGTTTACGGGCGGGCCGATGATTTCTGCAAAGATATTGCCTCTCTGTTCACCATTCACGATCTAACTTACCAGGGGATTTGCGGTCGGTTGATTCTCTCGTTTGGGAACATGTCCAAACTGCCTCATCTGAGTGTCGAGCCGCCGGGACAGGTGAACTGGCTGGCGCAAGGGGTGACGCACGCCGATGTGGTCAGCACAGTCAGCGCGACGTATGCGCAAACCTTAGTGCGCGGCGAGCTAAATCAGACGTTGCAGCCCCTCTTCCAGGAACGCCGGGATTGCCTGTTTGGCATCTTGGGCGGCATTGATTACGAAAGTTGGAACCCGGCGCAGGATGCCGTGCTGGTGCAATCCTATGACGCTGCTTCCCTCAACATGCGCGCAGTGAACAAGGCGGCTTTCCAGCGCGAGCTGCGCCTGCCCCTAGAGGCCGATGTCCCCCTGTTGGGGCTGGTGGTGCAACTTGATAATCCGCGCGAATGGGAATTGACCGCCTCTGCCGTGGAATTTCTGGTTCAGCAGGAGAATGTGCAGGTGGTGCTCTTGGGGATTCGTGATGGTGTGCGGGAGTCGGCTTTCCGCGAGTTGCAGAGCCGTTTCCCCGGCAACGTGCGTGGCCTGGTGCAGTTTGATGAGCGCGTCGAGCGGCGTCTTTACAGCAGCCTGGATATTTTCGTCTCCGTCAGTCACTTTGAGCCTAACAACGTCAGTCTGATGACGGCCATGCACTATGGGACCGTGCCGGTGGTGCGGTCGCCAGGCGACATCGCCGACACCGTAGTGGACATCCACGCCAAGCCCGATCGGGGAACTGGCTTTGCTTTCCAGGGATACGGCGAGGATGCCCTCGTTGCGGCGATTCGCCGGGCGCTGACCGTTTACGCTGACAGGGCGCGCTGGGCCGCCTTGCAGCGGCGCGCGATGGAGCGTGATTTTTCCTGGGATGCCTCTGCCCGGGCTTATGTTGATCTTTATCGCCGCGCTGTGGCTCTGCACAGCGCGCGGTAGGAACGATGGTTTTTTAACACGAGGCGCAGCTCCGGCTGCGCTTTTTATTGTAAAAGGTGCGTTGTGATGAAATTTGGGAAACCCTTTTTGTGTATCCATGGGCATTTCTACCAGCCGCCCCGAGAAGACCCCTTTACTGGGAAATATCGCGTAGAACCTTTAGCCGAGCCTTATCTCAACTGGAACGCTCGTATCACTGCCGAGTGCTACGAACCTAACGCTGAGGCAGGAAATTTTGGCCGCATTAGCTTCAATTTGGGCGGCACGCTGGCCCGGTGGATGGAACACCACGCGCGTGACACCTATCGCCGCATTGTGGCGTCGGTGCGGTTACAACAGCAGTGCTACGGATTGAGCAATGGCCTGGCCCAGTCCGTCCATCACACGATTTTGCCCCTGGCGCGACGGCGGGACAAGCGCTGTCAGATTCGGTGGGGGGTGGTCAGCTATGAACATCGTTTCGGACAGCGACCGGAGGGGATTTGGCTGCCGGAGATGGCGGTAGATTATGAGACGCTGGAAACCGTGGTTGAAGCTGGTCTCTGGTTTGTGATCCTGTCAGAGGAGCAGGTGCGCGGCGACCTGTCGCACGGCGCCGGACCGTACAAGGTGCGCCTTTCCAAGAACCGGTTTATCACCGTCTTTGTCCGCGATCGGGGGCTTTCGGACTATCTCTCATTCAATATGCCGGCGCCGGCTTCCGCCCGTACCTGGATGAACGACGTTATGCGCGGGCGCGAGGGAAGCGGGTTGACGCTCATCGCCACCGACGGCGAAACGTTTGGTCATCATCATCCGACAGGGATAGAAGTCCTTCGGGAAATCACCACCCCCATCCACACCGATGCCTACGAAATCACCACCCTGAATCGTTACCTGCACCAGCATCCGCCGGTGGGGGAACTGGAAATCGTGGAAAATTCGGCGTGGAGCTGCGCGCACAGCCTGGGACGCTGGGCGACGGGGTGTGCGTGTACACCGGGCAATGGCTACTGGAAGGCGGCGCTCCGGCGCGCCCTGGACAACGTCTCGCATGAGTTGGACGAAGTGTACGCCGGCGTGATTCAACGGCGCGGTTTGGCGCCCTGGCAATTGCGTGACGAGTATATCTCGGTATTGCTGGGAGCTGTCGATCCCCAAACATTTTTGAGCAACCACTGTTTGGACGATCTTTCGACCATGGGACGGCAGCAAATTCTCCATCTGTTGGAAGCGCAGGTATACCGGCAGCGGATGTTTGCCAGTTGCGCTTTCTTCTTTGAAGATCTGGAGCGGATCGAGGCGCATTATGCCATCGCCAACGCTGTGCGCGCGTTGGCGCTAACGCTCTATGCGACCGGCGACGATCTTTCGGCGGCTTTTCGGCATGACCTGAGTATCGCCAGCAGCGTCGCTACCGGACGTACTGGCGCTCAAATCATGGATGAATTCCTGGCCGTAGCGCACTTTGGTGAAAGTCCGTTGGGCAGCGCCATGGAAGCAGGCCGTCCCACACCGGTCTCAGCCGACTAGCTATTTCGCGTAGTCAAAGACTTCCCCGGATTTCCTTTTATAAAAATGCTTTTTTGAAAGAAAAACTGCCTACGCGAAATTTTTATTTTTCAATCTTACACACAGGTCTTGACGTATGATAGATGAAACTAACCCCGATAAGTTAACCCCGTGGCATTTCCCCTTTTGGCTGCTCCTCATCCTGGCGGCAGCGATGTTGGTGCGAATTTATAACCTCGATTGGGATCAGGGCGCGCATCTGCACCCTGACGAGCGCTATCTTACCATGGTGGTCAGCGCCATCACTTTCCCGGAGACATTGTCGGACTATTGGGACACGGCGCAGTCGCCTTTGAATCCCACCAACTACGATCAATTTGCCGGTTACGTCTACGGCACGCTACCGCTGTTCACCACACGGGCAGTGGGGGGGTGGCTGGATCGCGCCTGCACGCTTGCTTCCTGGCAGCCAGCGAGCGACGTTGCAACCACGGCGACGCCCAATTTTTGGGCGCAACTTGTCCGACAAATCTTTCTGAACATAACTGACCCTTGCGCTCCAGGACTTTACACCGGCTATGGAGGCATCCACCTGGTAGGGCGCATCCTCTCAACCCTGGCCGATTTACTGGCCCTGCTGGGATTAGCCCTGCTGGCGCGCTCCCTCTATGGCGACCGGGTGTCGCTATTGGCGGCGGCGTTATATGCTTTTGCCGTATTGCCTATCCAACATGCGCATTTTTTCGTGGTGGACAGTTTCGCGGCGGTTTTCGTGGTGTGGACGCTCTATTTTGCGGCACAGGCCGTGCAGCGGCGCTCCCCATGGTGGCTGATCCCCGCCGGACTGACGACGGGATTGGCCGTCGCATCCAAGATCAGTGTCTGGCCGCTGGCCGGGATGGTCGCTCTGGCAACCTTTCTCCACCGAGAGGCGACCCCTTCGGGTGCGTCCCGGTATCGCTTCGCCTTCGTTCTGTTCCATTTTGCCTGCGCCACCGTCGCCGGCACTCTGGCGGCGCTGGCTTTCCGCGCCGGGCAGCCCTATGCCTTCACCGGTCCAGATTTCTTCGATGTCAGGCTCAACCCGGACTGGCTCAATACGATGAAAGGTATCCAGGAACTGATGAGCGGACTGCGCGATGTTCCTTACGGCCATCAATGGACGGCACGCACCCCCATCATTTTCCCCGGTCTCAATATGGTGGTGTGGGGGATGGGTCTTCCGCTCGGTGTTGCGGCCTGGGTAGGATGGGCCGTGCTGGGCTGGCAAACGCTGCGTCACCGGCAATGGCAACACTTGCTGGTGTGGGCCTGGGGAACGGTATTTTTTCTCTATCAAGGCACACAGTGGGTTAAATCCATGCGCTATTTGCTGCCGATTTACCCGGTTTTCACGTTGTTTGGCGCCTGGGTATTGCAAAGAGGGTTTGAATGGGCCTGGCCCAAGCCGGAAAATGCGTCCCAATGGCATTGGGTGCGGCGTAAGTTGCTGCGACCGCTTTTGCTGGTTGCTCCGGCCGTGGTGCTGGGCGGCACAGTGGTGTGGGCCGGTGCCTTTCTGCAAATCTACGCCCAGCCGGTGACGCGCATCGAAGCGTCACGTTGGATGTTTGAAAACATTCCCACTGCGGCGACGCTGCATACCGCCGCCGGCGAAAGCTTCCAACTCCCTTTGAATCCTTCCATGACCCTGGATGTGGGACAGCCGCTTCTCGTGCGCACAACGATGGACAAAACCGTTGACATCACCGACGTAACACTCAACAGGGTGGATGGGCTGGGTGTTGGCGGCGAGCGGCAGGTTTTGATGCGCATTACGGTTGATCCCATTGCCGAGGGCATGATGGCAGAAAGCACAACCTCTTTTACAGCGCCCGGACAGGGCCGGGTCCCGGTGAAGATGTCCCTATCCGATCCGCTCGAGGTTGGCGCCGGCGACGTCATCTACGTACAACTTGAGTTGCTCCAGGGCAACCCGGTGGCGTTGGCGACCTCAGTGATCGCCAACGAACACTGGGACGACCCGCTACCCCTGCGCATTGACGGCAAAGACCCTTATGGGAACTGGTATCGCAGCCTTGAGAGCAGCCCCAGTACCCAGATGAACAATTACGACGACGATACGCTGACCAAGCGGCAGCAGATCTTCGATTGGCTGGACGAGACGGATTACATTGTGCTGTCCAGCAACCGGCTTTACGGTTCTATCCCCCGTCTGCCCCTGCGCTATCCCTTTACCACGGCCTACTACGATGCTCTTTTTGATGGACGGCTCGGCTTTGAACTGTACGCCGAATTCGTCTCGTTCCCTGCGCTAGGCCCCTGTCAGTTCCCAGACCAGGAGGTGGTCTTTGATCTGATGGAGCCGCGCTACACAAACCGGCGCACATGCTCGATAGCGACCCCGGCTGCCGAAGAAGCGTTCAGCGTGTATGACCATCCGACGGTTTTGATCTTTGCCAAAACCGCAACCTACTCACGTTCGTTGGCGGAGGAGGTGCTTCCGACTTCACTGCTCGATGACGTGCAGTGGATGACCCCGCTTGAGGCTACGCGCGGCAAAAAAGTCTCCTCTTTGCTGATGGACGAGGAAACACAAGCGGCTCAGCAATCTGGCGGCACGTGGTCGGAGTTATTCAATCGGCGCGCACTGCACAATCGCTTTCCGCTCATCGCGGCGTTGTTGTGGTGGCTGGCATTGACCTGGCTGGGCGCGCTCGCCTTCCCCTGGCTGTACCTGGCGTTACCCCATCTCCATTGCCGGGGATATGGCCTGGCACGCATCGCAGGGTTATTGTTATGGGCATACTCGGCATGGATTTTAGCGAGTTTGCGAATCTTGCCCTACACACGTTTATTGCTTTGGGGATTGCTGATCGTCTGGACTGGATTGAGTGTTCTGATTGTGCGTCCCCGGTGGCAGGAATTTAAGAAATTTTTTCACGACCATTGGAAAGAATTGCTCTGTATGGAGATCGTCGCCGGAGGGCTATACCTGGCGTGGCTTTACGTGCGCTACCTCAATCCCGATCTCTGGCATCCCGTCATGGGCGGCGAAAAACCTATGGATTTTGCCTATCTTAACGCGGTCATCAAGTCCACCTGGTTTCCTCCTTACGATCCCTGGTTCTCCGGCGGAACGATGAACTATTACTACTTTGGTTTCGTCATGGTAGCCTCGTTGATTAAAATGCTCGGCGTTGTGCCCAGCATTGCTTACAACCTGGCCGTACCGGCTTTTTACGCGATGACGGGGGTGGGGGCCTATACGTTGGCAGCCAGCCTGGTCGGGAACGTCGGCGAGCGGAGAAAGCGCCGCGCCGGATTTTTGGGAGCGGCCCTCGTCCTGGTGTTGGGCAACCTGGGGGAGTTTCGTCTGATCTTCAAAGGGTTAGCGGATCTCGGCGGCATACATTTTGAGAGCCTGATCCCCGGCTATCCCGCCATTGTGTCGGCTGTGGTAGGCTTCTGGAAAGTAGTTGTCCAGGGGCAATCGCTACCCTTCCGCCCGGAATGGTGGTATTGGAATGCTTCGCGCGTGGTGCCCACCGATCAGGTTATCAACGAATTCCCCGCCTTCACCTTCCTGTATGGCGACTTACACGCACACATGCTCGCGCTGCCGTTGACCCAGGTGGCTCTGGCCGTTGCCATCCAGTGGGGAATAAAAGCCCCGGCACCCCTCAGATGGACCAGGCAATGGCTATCGGCCTGGGCTTCTGGGCCGCTGCTCACCTTCGGCCTGGGCGCGCTGGTGGCCGGCGCGCTGCGAGCGACCAATACCTGGGATTACCCCACCTATCTGGGCCTGATGGCGCTCAGTTATTGGCTGAGTTTTCTACGAAGTCGCCCCACCGCAGAATCCGAGAGGCCCGAATTCCCCTTCTACGCGCTGGCGGCGCCTGTTTTTCTTTTCCTGGCCGCCGAGCTGCTTTTCCGGCCCTTCACCCAGAATTACGCCGCCGCTTACACTTCCTTCGAGCTATGGAAGGGCACACATACCCCCATGGGGCTGTACTTGATTATGCATGGTCAGTTTCTTTTTCCACTGGTGCTGCTGGCTTTGTGGCAAGGCCATGGGATATGGCGAGACTTTCTGAAAAAGCGGGATGAAGCAGGCGCCAAGGCCATGGCGATTGCAATAGTTGTCCTGATGGGAGGGACTGCGCTGCTCTTAATTTTGGGATTTCTGGGCGTACAGATTATGTGGCTGGTCATTCCCTTGGGGATAGCTGCGGCGATCTTCGTGCTGGCCACACAAACTTCGCCGCAAATGAGTCTGCTCTGGCTGTGGGTCGGCACGGCCCTGTTCCTGTGCCTGGGCGTCGAGGTCGTGGTGCTCAAGGGTGATATTGGGCGGATGAACACCGTGTTCAAATTCTACCTTCAAGTGTGGATGTTGTTAGGGATTTGTGCGGCAGTGGCTGTGGAGCGTCTCCTGGAACGCACGGCGTTTGCGAACGCCGGCGCCGATAAACCGGTACGGCGCAGTCTTAACCTCGCCTATGACGCCGTCTTCGGAAGTTTAGTGATCATCCTGGCGCTCACGGCCATGTACCCGATTATCGCCATTCCGGCGCGCGCCAAAGACCGTTGGCGGTCAGAGGCGCCGCACACGCTGGATGGCGCGGCCTTTATACCTTACGCCGTGCAGTACGAACACGGCGGGGAAATCACGCTGGATGTAGAGGCGCGGGTGATCCGCTGGTTTCAGGACAATGTCGAGGGTTCGCCCGTCATCATGGAAGGGCAGGCCGAGCGCGAATATCTATGGGGGAACCGCGTGAGCATCCACACGGGATTGCCCGGCGTGGCAGCGTGGCGTTGGCATCAGGTGCAGCAGCGGATGACAATGCCCGGCTACACCGTCGAAAGCCGCCAAAACGACATCCGCGACTTTTACAATACGCTATCGCCGGAGACTGCGATGACTTTCCTGGAAAAGTATCACGTCAGCTACGTGGTCTTGACCGCCTACGAGCGCGCCTACATGTTACCCGAAGGCGAGGCGAAGTTTACGGAGATGGTCACACGGGGCTGGCTAAAAGTGGCCTATGAAGAAGCCGGCGCGAGGGTTTACCAGGTGCTCGCCTACCCGGCCAACGAATAACTTTGCCTCAAGCGCTTTCTACGAGCACAGAATTGCGTACAAGGTGAGGGCGTTTTGATGCCCATCGGCGCGAAAAAGCGTCTCTACTCTCAAGCCGGCCGCGTCGGCCAGCCTCAAAGTCTCGGCCTCGTCAACCCAATGGACATAACGCAGACCGTAACCATCCCTGCGCCAATCCAACAAGTAGTCGCCCGGCTCTACGTCGGCGGCGGTTAAATTGACGGCGCTCCAATCCAGCACTCGTTGGCGGAGACGCGGGACTTCCATGAATTGCCAGTTTGCCAGCACCAGGCGTCCGTTAGAGGCGAGTAAACCGGCTGCCTGGTTTAGCAAGGCTTGCCGATGTTCCCCCCCCGGAATGTGATGTAACACCGCGCGCAGGATAATCCACGCAAACTCGCCATTCACCGAGGCCGGCCAATCCCCGTTAAGTAAATCCGCCAGCACAAATTGCGCCGCGACTTCAGCGGAAGTGCGCTGCCGCGCCTGACGCAGCATTTCCTGGGAGAAGTCCAGTCCTACATAGGCGCAACCTGAGGGCAGCAGGGAAGCGACGCGCCCTTGTCCGCAGCCCAAATCCAGGACGCGGCTGCCGGGCGGAATGTCCTGCAAAATGCGTTCCAATCCCGGTTCACTGCTTCCTCTGGACGTGGCAAACGTCTCCGCAAAGCCGTCATAGAACTGGTGGTTCAAGTTGGCGAGCAAAGCCACAATTTCGTCGCGCATACCGCCAGTATAACACATCTCGCAAAAGGGTGAATGAGGCATGGTATAATTGACCCTGATGACCAAAGGCGGCGTTCCTGAACCCATTGATTTGACGCAAGAATCTGAGCGCGCGCAAGTTCTTCAGATCCTCCAGACCGTTCGTGAGACGCCTGGAGACGACGCGGCGCTCTACGACATTTTGCGCCGTTATCCCCATGCTCGCGGTTCCTACGCAAAATCACAATTGCTCGGCGCTTATCATCGGCTGGTGCAGGAAAAGGCATTCCCAGAAGACTTGCAACTTGAGCAGCGTCTGCGGGGGCGACCGGTGCGCACGATCTCCGGCGTCGCGCCGGTCGCCGTCCTGACAGAACCCTATCCTTGCCCAGGGACCTGTATCTTTTGCCCGGAGCAGAAGGAAGCCCCTAAAAGTTATCTGAACGGCGAGCCGGGCGTGCTGCGCGCGCTGCAAAACGACTACGGCCCATACGAGCAGACCTCCGCCCGCCTGACCGCGCTGGAAGCTATCGGGCACACGACAGACAAAGTCGAACTGTTGGTGTTGGGGGGGACGTGGTCGTACTATCCTGAAACTTACCGCCAGAATTTTCTGCGACGCTGTTTTGAAGCCCTCAACGAATCGCCTTCGGAAACTTTGGCGGAGGCGTTATTGTCCAATGAAACTGCGCCCCATCGCAATGTGGGCCTGGTCGTAGAAACCCGTCCCGATTGGATTTCGCCGGATGAAATCGTTCGGCTGCGGCGGGAAGGCGTCACCAAAGTGCAGATCGGGGTGCAGAGCGTAAATGAGCGAATTCTAACCTTCAATCGGCGGGGGCACACGGTGCAGGACGTCTATAACGCGCTGCGCTGGTTACGTCTGGGAGGCTTCAAAATCGTGTTGCATTGGATGCCTAACCTGTTTGGTGCCACCCCAGAGTCAGACCTGGCGGACTTCCGGCAGTTGTGGGAAGACCCTGGGCTGCGTCCCGACGAGATAAAAATCTACCCGACGGCTTTGCTGGAGAATACGCCGCTCTACGATCTGTGGCAGCAAGGAGAGTATCACCCTTATTCTGAAGAAACCTTACTTGAGCTGTTAATTGCGTGTAAACAACTCGTCCCACCGTACTGTCGTATCAACCGGCTTATGCGGGACATTCCGGCGCAGTACATCGTCGCAGGGACCACCAAGAGCAACCTGCGGCAAGTCGTCCAACAGCACATGCGGCAGCAAGGCCTTACGTGTCAGTGCATCCGTTGCCGCGAGATACGCGGAAAAGAGAGCGTTTCACCCGAGACGATCGCCTTTGAGTTTATGACTTATGCAACGTCGGCAACCCAGGAATACTTCCTGCAATACGTAACGCCGCAAAATCATTTGGCAGGTTTTTTGCGCCTCTCGTTGCCTAATGCGCCGCGTGAGGACATTCCGCTGGCGGAGATTCGTCACGCCGCCATGATCCGCGAGTTGCACGTTTACGGGCCAGCGCTGGAACTTGGTCAGCGGGGTGGGGGAGGTCAACATCGCGGGCTAGGAAGTCAACTGTTGGAGAAAGCGGCTGACTGCGCGCGCGCGCAGGGGTTTGAAGAATTGGCTGTCATTGCGGCCGCCGGCACGCGAACTTATTATCGTGAGCGAGGTTTTTCAGAGGGGACATTGTATCTCATCCGGTCGCTGAGCGCAAATTAACGATGTCACTGCTCCCCACAGCGGGTGTATAATATAAGGTGAGCAGCGATAGGGGACATGCCGTGTTTGACGCAATTATTTTTCTGGCAGGAACAGTACTTTTCTTTGTCGCAGTACTGTTCTTCATATCTTCTTGGCGAGAGCGCCGCGCGCTTACCGAAGAGCGAATGACGCTGGCGACCAAGCAACAAGCCCTGTCAGAACAAAAGGTAGAACTGGATATCTGGCAGCGCGAACTTCAGGTGTGGCACAGTAGCTTGCAAAGTGAACAACGTCAATTAGCGGAAGACAAACAAAAGCTCTTGATTCTGGCGGCGCCGCAACAGACGCCGGATCGCCAAAAGATTAGCACCATCTCGTTGGCTTCGACTCATTCAGAACATAAACTGCATTTTCAGGAAAGCCCTGACACACAACAAATTAAGACTAAAAGCAACAAGTAGCTGAATTCGCTGCGACGGTCTATGAATGTGGTTTTCTTGCCAATATTACAAATCAGGCAAAAAGATCAGGCGAAAATAGGCTCCAGGGCCGACACTTTACATAATATACATAGTCGGAAGTTAATAAACCGGGCAAACCCCTTTAGGGATGCTTGAATCTACGCCGGCTTGTGATAGAATGACCCCTCGTTAGGCTCTGGCGGTCAGGTTTTGGTCGGACAAGGCCAGCTAAATGCATGACGGCCTGCCTTGTCTTGTATTCGATCTCAAGCCCCCCACGATTGGGAAAAATGTTTTTAGGAGAGCAATATGACGCAAAGAGTTTTAATTATTGTTGGAAGCCTGGCGCTGGTTGCCATGCTGGTTATTGCTGCTTTTGGCGGCGGACTGATTGTTGGGCGATTGGTGACGCTGCGCAGCGTCCAATCCGTGGCGTGCCCGCCCCCCACTGTGTTAGAAGAAACCACGGAGCTAGAGATTCCTCTCACGGAAGAGCAGCCAGAGCAAGAAAAAGAGCAGGCGATACCATCGTCGGAAGATTTTGATTACAAAATACTGCAAAATGTTTTAGAGTTGCTTGATGAGCAGTTCTATGGGGAAATTCCGGATGGAAAAACTCTGGCATACGGCGCAATCCGCGGAATGCTGTTGACCCTGGATGACCCCTACACATCGTTCATCGATCCGGAAATTTCTGCGGTCTTAAACGAAGATGCCAGCGGCAGTTTTCAGGGGATTGGCGCAATGGTCACGATGCGCGCCGACGGGTATCTTGAGGTTGCCAGCCTGATGCCCGGCCAGCCGGCTGAGGCGGCCGGCGTGCTGCCTGGCGACATCATCCTGGCTGTTGGCGATCAATCGCTGGTGGGGCTGGGACTCTATGAAGCTATCAGCTATATTCGCGGGCCGGCGGGCACCGAAGCGGTTCTGGAAATCGCCCGATCTGGGGAATCTGAGTCTCTGATTATCACGGTAGTCCGTGCAGAGATTGAGATACAGGTAGTTCAATCCAAGATGTTGGATAACGACATTGCCTATGTCACACTGACTGAGTTCGATGCCGGCGCCAGCGAAAAGCTTGAGACGGCTCTCAAGGAATTGTTGTCCCAGAAACCAAAGGCGTTGATCTTGGACTTGCGCGACAATCCGGGAGGCTGGCTAGATCAAGCGATCAAGGTTTCGGATCTGTTTCTGGATAAGGGGCTAGTCGCCATTGAACGCGACAGCGGCGGCGGCGAAAAAAGGTTTTACTCTTATGACGGCGAACTGGGCGAAGATGTCCCGATGGTAGTTTTGATCAACAGAGGCAGCGCCAGCGCCTCGGAAATTGTGGCCGGCGCTATCCAGGATCGGGACCGGGCGATTTTGATCGGCCAGGAGACTTTGGGAAAAGGCTCTGTGCAGCTTCCCAATAACCTGGAGGACGGCTCCCAATTGCGTGTCACCATTGCACGTTGGTTTACGCCCAACGATAGGTCAATTCATGGCGAGGGCCTGGCCCCCGACATTGAACAGGATTTCCCCACCGATACGCCGACGGGTGAAGATCCGCAACTGGATCGGGCGATCGAATATTTGTTAAACGAACAGTAATGAACCACATTGCAGATGAGGGGATTAAGGTCGTGGCTACCAACAGCAAAGCGCGCCACGACTATTTTATCGAGGATACTTATGAGGCGGGTATCGCGCTGAGCGGCACGGAGATCAAGTCGGTGCGCGCCGGTCAGGTTAGCCTGCGAGAAGGGTATGTACAGATACACAGTGGCGAACTCTGGTTGGTCGAAGTCCATATTGCCTCGTACAGCCAGGCTGGCTTGTGTGATCACGATCCCAAACGACCGCGCAAATTACTGTTGCAGCGTAGAGAAATCACCCGTATCGAAACCGTTGTCCGCGAGCGGGGGTACACGATTGTGCCCTTGCGAATGTATCTCAAGGGTAAACGAGCCAAGGTTGAAATCGGAATTGTGCGCGGCAAGCGCCAGTATGATAAACGCGCCGCCATCGCCAAGCGCGACGAAGACCGGCAGATGCGCCGTGAATGGAAGGAATTTGAAAGGCGGGAGTCGTAGATTAGTTTGACATTGGAGACGCCTGCGTTATAATAAGCCGCGTATTCAAGAATAACAAGGAGTAAGTAAGCGGATGTCGGAGCAGATAGCAGTTCAACCAACTTCAATTAACGATCTTCAACCCAAGATGCGCCTGGAGGGCAAGGTTACACGTACAGAACTGTATGGGGCCTTCGTCAATCTAGGACTGGAACACGATGGGTTAGTTCATATCTCACATCTTTCACCGAAACGAGTTAAAAAAGTGACCGACGAAGTCAAGGTCGGGGATGATGTGATCGTTTGGGTCATCAATGTAGATCCTGATAAAGGGCGAATTGCCCTGACGATGGTAGAACCCCCCGATATTGACTGGACTGAATTGGATGTCGATCAGGTACGAACGGGCACGGTAGTGCGAGTCGAACGTTACGGGGCTTTCGTTGACATTGGCGCCGAGCGCCCCGGGCTGCTCCACGTTCGTGAGATGGGACAATATGTGCGCAATCCCGCTGATTTCGTCAAAGTAGGCGAGCCGATTGAGGTAAAGATATTGAAGCTGGATCGTCGCAAGCGACAGATTGATCTGACCATGAACGTCGAGACAGAAAACGAGGAAGACGAAGAAAGCGACGAGCCGTTGATGTCGGCGATGGAAATTGCCTACCGTCAGGCGCAGTCCACCAATCGCAGTCGTAGGGAACGTGAACGCCAGGCAAAGCGTAAAAGTTCGCGCGACGATTTTGATGACATTTATCGGCGCACCCTGCAACAGGGTAGATAACAGATGATCAACAAAAAGACGGGAGGAGTCCTCCCGTCTTTTTGTTGTTTGCTTCTCGCCCGTTATTTCACGATGATTGGCTGTGAAAGTATAACATTGTCAGTAATGATGCCACGCTTATCATTAACATCCAAACGCTGACCGTTGGCGAGGGTATACAGACCCACCGAAAGCGAGTATTGACCGGCAGGTATATCGCGCGGCAATAACAAATAATGCTTGTCTTGTACGTAACGGTCAATGGGCCAGAGGTTTGTGGGAAAACCTGCCGGATTTATGTGATCGGACTGAGTCCATATTTTTCCTTCAGGATAGACCAGATGCACAAAAGACTGGTAGGTCTCGGTCAAAGGACGCTGCGCATTCCAGTAAAGCGTTACCGCCACCCGGTCGCCCGGTTTTAGCTGCCGGGGCGCTACGTCAAATCCCAGCAGGCCGATTTCTCCGCTAAAATCGGCTTGCTGGACGTAGCAAGCTGGCCGGGCTGCGTCAGAAGGCGATGTATAATGCAGCCAGCCAGCGCGATCCAGGACGGTTGCCTTCAATACCAACAACACTGCGGTTGTCAGGATCAACCAACGGAGACTTGTGTCGCCCGTGCCGGCACAGGGTGGTTCCTCCCGTTTTTTCTCTTTACGTAGCGGCCTTACTAACCATCCTAACCAGCATACCCCTCCCATCCCGGCGATCCCCCACCCTATTTTACGCGGCGGAGTATCTTCAAATTGGACCAAGACCTCATGGCTGCCCGGCGGTACCTTGATCGTTACAAATCCCTCTGGATGAGCAATTTCTATCGGTGTCTGCGTTCCGTCAATGTAGGCCTGCCATCCAGGGAAATAAAATAAATACAATCGCAAAACAAATTTTTTGGCAGTCCGAATTCTAAAATGGTTCCGCCAGGGGACATCAGGAACTACTTCGACCACCGTGTCTTGTGGAAGCGTATAGCGATTAACCCGGTCTACCAGCGAGGTTTCATAGGATCGCAAAAGTGAATCCTGAGGGCCTGGAAGCATCTCGACCGCGACCGGCACAAAGTCATTGGTGGAGGTGGTACCGCGCCAGCGCCCTTCTTGCTCAATACGAATGTAGGCCAGAGGCGTCAACGGCATCTCGAAACCGTTTTCCCAGGGGAATAGGTACAGTCCTGGCAGAGCGCAAATGACAGTGACCGCAAGACCGAAAGACAAAATCCCGCTTCGCCAGCGCGCAGAGAGGTCAAGCAGACCGAGGGAGGCCACCAAGGGCACAATAAGCGCCGCGAACGGACCAAGGAAACGCCAGGGGAACTGGTAGAAGTGCAGGCCGGGAAGATTTTCCCAGAGGCTCTGGCTGTATTGGCAGATCAGCCAGAAACAGATGGCGGCGGCCAAAGTGTAAAACGAGAGCTGCCGAAATTTGCGCTGCGCAACAGCCACCAAAATCCCGGTGATGGCCAGCACCCCATTGAGGGGGCCAATGCTCATCGGTATCTGGGGGGTCGTCGCGCGCCAGTCCTGGCGGGGTGTGAAGGATACCAGCTCACTCAATGGGACGTAATGCTCGCGGAAATCGTAATGTCCCTCCCCGACGACGTTTTCAAGCTGGATAAGGTTGCGTTCCATCACAAAGGGCAGCCAGAAATAGGCCGTCAGCGCCATCACCAAAATTCCGGCAAACAGAGCCGGCCAGAACCGCGAGTGATGACGCAAAAGCAGCCAATGCCAGATAGATAACAGGAGAAGTAAGACCATTAGGGTCAAGCCGGTAAGGTTGTGACTCAACAGGGTTGCCGCTGCTGCGATCACAGCGCCGACCATTGCTGCCTGACCTCGCCCACGCCACAGCAACTCCCAAAACCATAAAGCCCAGGGAACCAGCGCCAGCGCGAAGACTTCGGCCAGATCGCCCCGAACGTGGGGGTTTATCAGCATAATATAAGGCGCAAAGGCAAAAGTTGCAGCTCCTAGGACTCCCCCACCCTGGCGTCCGAACTCACGTCCCAGGAAATAAGCCCCCGCAGCGCCCAGCAGGTGACTTAAAACAAAAAGGGTCTTTGCGCCAGTAGCCGCATTCTCCGGTCTCAAAAAGGTTAACCAATTTCCAAGGTGGTAGGTCAAGGGGGCGTAGTAGTTAAAAATCGGGTAGCCATACCCATAATAAAAATCCGGCGCCCAGCGTGGATACAGGTTGCCGACGCGCAGACTGTATCCCAATTCTGCAATGCGCAAGACGTGAAGCTCGGCATCTGTTCCACGCGGTAGGCCAGGATTGCTCAGAAATGGCCAAGCAGCGATTAAGCCCAAAATCAGGGCTACGAGCAGGCCATAATCGCCTATTCCTTTATGCTTTCGCATAGCCAATTTTTCATTTTCCGCGTTGTTATTTAACAAAAACAGCTCTCCTTACTCGTTTTTGACTACGCGAAATCACGACTTTTCAAACTCAAATCGAAACCCATGCCCGCGCACGGTGACAACGTAGTTGTGATCGGGGTTGATCTCTGTTAACCGTTCGCGCAAGCGATAGATCAAAGCATCCACGGCCTGATCGGTGACACCGCCGGCGGCATCGGGCCATACACTGCTAACGACATCCTGCCGCGTCACAACGCGCCCCGCAGACTGGATCATCAACACCAACAAGGTGAACTGCGCCGGCGAAAGGGGCGGATCAAGCTCCTTGCGGCCAAAGGAAACCCGTCGGGTAGCTTCATCCACGGTCAAACGTCCTGAAACTGGGACGTTTTCATCCAACGGTAAGGTGACGTCCCCGGCAATAAATCCCATCTGGACAATCGTAGCCAACGTGATTTCGTCGCCATCGCGCAGGCGACAGGGCTGCCCCCGCACCCGCTCCCCATTGATAAAGGTACCATTCTTGCTGCCCAAGTCCCGCAATAAGTAACCATCCTTATCATGTTCAATGCGCGTGTGATAACGCGAAATCTGGCGTTCGGCGATGACCAGGTGACAATCAGCTGCACGGCCAATCGTGAAGACATCTCCTTCTATCAACCAGCGGGTGCCAGCCAACGCTCCCTGATATACCACTAGCAGCGGTCGGTTTTGTTGTTCCATTGAATTGCATCTCCGTTTCAAAAATAGTCAGGCACTTTTCAATCTGTTCGCGCTGAAACTTGACAGACCTGCCAGTATGCCTTATGATGCGTCGTAATGACCAAGTTGCTCGACTCACAAATCATTCTAAGAGATAGATACAAAGTTGCAAGCCCGATCGGGCAGGGGGGAATGGGCGCTGTCTATCAGGCAGAGGACACCCTCCTTCCAGGACGGGTGTGTGCATTAAAGGAAATTGCGCCTGACCCAGACCTCGACACAGGGACGCTGACACAATTACAGGATCAATTCCGGCAGGAAGCCTCGGTGTTAGCCCGGCTGGATCATCCCAATTTACCCAAAGTGTCTGACTACTTCTCCCAAGATAGGCGAGAATATTTGGTGATGGATTTTATCCCAGGACATGACTTGCGAGAAATTGTGGATCAGGTACTAGGCCAAAATCGTTTTTTGGAAGAGGCGCAGGTGCTCAACTGGGCCGAACAGCTCTGCGACGCCCTGGAATACTTACACAGTCAAAATCCGCCCATTCTGCACCGTGACATCAAGCCTTCCAACATTAAATTGACGCCTTCAGGGCTACTCAAGCTGGTGGATTTCGGCCTGGTCAAATTGTTGACCAGCGATGAAGCACGCACGGTAACGGTGGTTCAGGGACAGGGAACGGCCGCTTACACACCGCTGGAGCAGTATGGCGGCGACGATGTGCATACGGACACACGCAGCGACATTTATGCGCTGGGGGCCACTTTATATCATCTATTAACGACGCGCGCCCCGGTGACGGCTCGTGAGCGATTCCTGCGTCCGGAGGCGCTGACGCCGCCGCGCCTGATCAATCCCCACATATCCCCAGGCGTCGAACGGGCCATCATGAGCGCGCTGGAACTTCACCCGGATAAGCGCCCGCCCGACATCGCCACGTTTAAGCAGATGCTGCGGCAGTCGGTGATGCCAGCAGGACTGGCCCCGCTTTTGCTCACTCAGGCAGAATGGCAAAAAGCCTTTGTTAAAAACTTCCCACTGGTAGCCGCTGTCGGCGTTTTGGTGGTCTTAGCTTTTCTCTTGACGCCCCCCTGACTCCTGGGACGCCTCGCGCTTTTCTCCGCTATATCTGCGAGCGACAAAGAAGGCGGCTACGCTCCCAATAACCATCGCCAGCAAGCCTATCACATACGCCAGCCCGCCAACAATGTGCTCACGACCGATCAAACTATAGCGCAACCCTGGCCGCACCCAGCAGCCAATCATGATGATAATGTAACCCGTTAGACTTCCTACGGCCCCCCACAACCCGGTGCGCACCGCCCGTACCACACTTTGCCCACGATTTCGCATCCACAGGAAGCCGCCTAATAGAGCCAGCGCCACACTGCCAAAGCCCCACCCCAGCAAGCGCCCCCGTTTCAGCAAAGGCAAGCGGATCGGTTCGGGGAGACGATGCACCTGCGGCGGCAACGGCGTGGGCGTCGCCGTGGGGGTGGCTGTCGGAGAAGGCGTCAATGTGGGTGTCGGGGTAGGCGTGGGCGTGGGGGTAATGGGAACCACTTCCACGCCCTGCTCCTCACGCATCGTCAATTCCAGACGCACGGAAGAAAGCGCAGGCTCCGACTGGGCTGTGATTGCCATCGAGCCTACGCGATCCAACGTCACCTGGACGCCGGCAATCCCTCCCCGCGTCACTGCGGTCACGGTGCGTTTCGTGCCTTCCTGGGGGTAAGAAAGCACAAACTCCACCGGCGTGCCATCTGGCACAGGATGGCCGTTTTTATCCAGGATTTTGCCGGCCCGCAAGTAGATCAAGTCGTTGAGTTTGATACTTTCAGTTGACGTTAACGGATTCCCGGAAGCGTCCACCAAATCCAAAGGAATAAGCTGGTTGGCATCGGGCATCGTCTGAAAGGGGATATAGTAGTTGAGGGCCGCCACATCCACAGGCGAAGCCCCCCCCGCAGACACACTCCGAAACAGCGTACGCACACTGGTTTCTACAAAGGCCTGACCCGTAGAATATAAGGCATAGTAAGCGTCCAGTTTGCTGATCTCGGTGCTGTCCAGTTCGTAAGGCGGGCCGAAAGAAAAAACAAAGATGCGCGTATCCGGCGGAATGGTCTGCTGCGCCAGAAAGAGTTTGAGCGCTTGCGATTCCGGAGCCTTGGGATTGAGACCCGTCGTCACAAAGACTAACCAACGGGCATTCTCTAAGGCCGTCAGGACACGTGAGGCTCGCGAAGGAGGGGCGACCGGCGTGGCCGTTACTGTCAAAGGCACACTCACTTCGGGTGTAGGGGAAGGCACAGGCGTGGGCGTGGCCCGCGCCTGTGCAGCCCGGGCTTCCAACGCCAACACCAGGTCCGCAAAAGTGAAAGACTGAACAGACTCGCTCTGAACAATGCCGGTGCCTTCAGAGCCATAAAATTGAAGCAACGTCTGACGCCATGTGTCTGCAGACAACAATGGAAATGAATTATTGGCATCGCCCCATTGAAGCGACTGTTCCTGAACAAAAATAACAATAGATTCTCCAGCCTGAGGAGGTTCGGGCAGTAAGTCTTTGGAAAGCGGAAAAATGCGCGTCAGGGCCAGCGGCGCCACTTGAGCGTTAATATCGGATTTTTCGCCGGAAGCGAACGCCAATGGGTCATGGAGGACCGTAGCCAGGGAAAGATCGGGGTAAATCCGCAACTTCATCCGCAGTAGACGCGCCACAGCGTTGTCAACCAGAGTCTTAAAAGCAGGATCACTCTTGTAAAGCGTCGTCAAAAACTCCAGCGTATCACGAATATTGGCAAAATGTCCGTTCCAGTCCGACTCGGCGGAAAATCGATCCAGAACCAACAAATCGTTGCCCGCGCTTAAGGCGTCCTGCGTTATCAGGCGCGCGTTAAAAGAGAGACCGCGAGGGTCATAGGAACGCCGGATAGAACGCATCCCTAAATTGTCCGCCACCAACACTCCCCCACCCTGCCGCCAGGGAGAGATTTCTGCCAAACTAGTCACAGATTGTAACGCTTGCGCATCCAGGCTGATCGGGCGGGTGGTCTGGCGGATGTTCCCCTGGAAGCCACGGTAGCGGATATGGGTGATGAGAAAAGCGTCCGCCACATCGGCAGCGGCGCCGGGGATATTTTTGGCGACGGCAAAGAAAGGCGCCAGGTCAATTTGCTTCAACTCTTCCAGGGTCTTCTGAACGGTTGGCACTTCCTCTTCCAGAACGCGATCGGCGCTGCCTAGCCCCGGCAAGTGACGTGGCACAATCAGCAGCCGGCCCTGGCTGCCCTCACGCAAGCCGCCGATATACGCGCGGCCCATTTCACCAACCCAAAAAGGATCGCCGCCAAAGCTGTTGGTTCCCAGGTCAGAAAGGTCGCCAGGGCGTGGGGTGTACAACACATCCAGATCCGGGCCTAGCAACAAATTGACGCCTACGGCCGTCAGTTCTCGCCCTAACACCTGCCCGGTCGCCGTCGCCTGAGCGAGATCCCACGTCGCGCCCAGGGCCATGGACGTGGGCAAAGAGGACGTTCCAGAAATAAAATGGGTGATGGGAACACCCTGAACGGTAGTTTCCGTGGCAATAAACAGCGGGACGTAAGAGGGGGTTAACTGCGCTTCTCCAGATTTAACCGCGAACGCAGTCGCCGCTTCCGAGGCATACGTTTGGAGCTGATTGGTCAACGAAATCAAATCGGTAGGCGCCGTCAGCGTCGCACCGAAATTGCCGTTTTGGGGGCGGAGGAGAACGCCGCCTACCCCGTAATCCCGAATCAACGCCGCCAGAGCTGAATCGCTGTCCACCTCTGTCCCAGGGAATGAGATCAGCACCAATTGCCCCACCTTCATTTCGGGGGGCATTTGGGACAGCAGTTCAGTTACCGCATCGGACAAAGCAGAATCATGCGTCGGTTCTTGCGCTCTTACCGGGGGGACTATCAAGAGCAACACCAGCCACGCCATAATCCCGCGTAATAAAATACGGGCGCGCATCAGTTCTCCTCCGGTTTCATTGTAACCGAGAGCAAGCATTAGGCAAATCTCATTTGCCCATTTGTCATTACTCTGGTAAACTTGCCAAGTCACTCACCCCAATCGAGGTTTGACCATGAAATGTAGGATTGTTGTTTTACTAGGACTCCTCGCCCTTGTGCTCAGCGCGTGCGGCGAGAAACCATTGTTGCAGGATGTCTCCATCCAACCGGCCATCATCACCCCCAACGCCGATGGAGATACCGATCTGGCAAAAATAGAATTTCTGCTCAACCGCAGCGCCACCGTCTCCATTACGCTCTACGACAAAAACGGAACTCAGTACACGTTCCGTCCTCCTTCCCGGCTGCCCCTCCACGACAAAGCGTACACCGTCTATTTTGGCGGCGTGGTGGAAGGCTATACCTTGCCGGGCGAAGCCTATGATTATAACATCATCAAGCGGATGCTGCCCGATGGCGACTACACCTGGGAAATCCAGGCAGAGACGGCTGAGAACGAACGCGCCACAGTCAACGGCACGTTGACCATTCAAAATGCCGATACAGTGTTGCCGGGGATTCGGGGCTTCAGCGTCTCCCCCACCACCTTTTCCCCAAATCAAGACGGGATTGACGACCGGGTGCAAATCAATCTGTTCTTGGAAAAAGACGTGGAAAGTTCCCGCGTGTACTTGCTGGACGCAGAGAACATCCAGCACCACATCCCAGAAGACGAAGAGAAAGTTACCCCCAACGCACGCGGATTGCATCCCTACGATTGGGACGGCGGCATTGACGCCGGCAGCGAGCCGCCAGAAGACGGCGTCTACGCCCTCTACGCCGAAGCGTATGATAAGATGGGGCAGCACGTCATCGTGAGCAAAACCCTGGAAATCGTCAACGCCGGACTGCCGCGCGCTTATATCCTCAACGCGGAAGTAGAATACTCCGTTGCGACCAGCATGATTCTGTCGGAGACACTCTGTTTCACCCTGACCGTTGAAAATGACAGCCCCACTCCCCTGCGCACCACCGGGCCGTGGGCCGGAACGACCTACCGCAGCGATCAAAACTTCAACGCCTTCAATCGCGCGGAGGAATCCGGCGTCTTCCGCGTCGGCATGGACTTCGACACCAGCCTGCGCAACTACCCTTTCCGGTGGAGCATTGGTCAGCCGGGCGTAGACCTGGTGCAGATCGGTGAATACTGGTACTTGCCGCCTGAAGCGCGCTCCACCGTGACGGGATGCGTACAAGTCGTGGATATGCCAGCGCGCAATCCCCTCTATTACTGGATGGGACTGATTCACGAAGATGTCGAGATCGCAGCCGTCAACAACCGCGTAGCCCCGGTCTTCGTCAGGATTTACGAGCCGTAGCCAATGGCGACCTCCCCCACCCGCCTGGGCGTCATCCTTGTTTCCTGGAACGTTAAAGATTTACTGGACGCTTGCCTGTTATCACTACGCGAAGAGCTAGGGCGAGCCAATCAGAGCGAAACCATCGTCTGGGTCATAGATAACGCCTCGCACGACGGGACGCCGGACATGGTGCGCGCCCACCATCCGTGGGTCAAACTGGTAGCCAGCCCTGAGAATTTGGGCTTTGTGCGAGGCAATAATCGCATGATGGAACGGCTGATGCAAGCCGCCGCGCCGGATTTTCTGTGGCTTTTGAACCCCGACACCGTCCTTCAGCCCGGCGCGCTCACGACTTTGCTCGATTTTATGGACGCCCATCCCCGCGCCGGATTGATCGGGCCGCAGTTGCTCAATCCAGATGGATCGCACCAGCCCGGCGCGTTCCGTTTCCCGGATTTATTGCAGCCGCTCTTCGACTTTGGCTGGCTCCCGCAACGCTTCTACTACACCCGCTGGAATGGCCGCTACCCGACATCGGCGTACACACGCGGACAGCCCTTCCGCATTGACCACCCGCTGGGCGCGGCGATGCTCGCGCGCACGGCGGCCGTGCGGCAGGTCGGCATGTTGGACGAAGGCTTCTTCATGTACTGCGAGGAAATTGACTGGGCCTGGCGAATGCGCAAAGCCGGGTGGGAATCCTGGATGATACCGGAGGCCAAAGTCGTTCACGTCGGCGGCGCCAGCACGGGACAGGCGAAAGCAGAAACTACCGTCTATCTCTGGGAAAGCCGGGCCAGGCTCTACCGCAAACATCGCAGCCGGTTGACCTACACCCTGGCTAGTTATATCGTGCGCCGGGCCTTTTCCACACGGGCAAGCAAGGCGGAATCGCCGGCCTGGGAACAGGCCTACCGCAAAATCATCCAGGCGTGGCAATCGCCAACATAATGAGGACGCTATGCTCAAAGCTGTCATTTTGACGTTAAACGAAGCAACACACATCGCGGCGTGTATTGAAAGTGTTAAGTGGGCCGACGGCGTCGTAGTGTTTGACAGTTTCAGCACCGACGCCACCGTTGAACTGGCCCGGCAGGCCGGCGCGGACATCCTCCAGCACCCCTTCGAAAATTACGCGCAGCAGCGCAATGCCGCCCTGGAAGCCGTCGCCGCCGACTGGATTTTCTTTGTGGACGCCGACGAACGCGCCACGCCCGCCCTGGCGCAGGAAATCCGCCAGGTCATTGCCACCGAGGACAAGGTCGGCTGGTGGATTCCCCGGCACAACTACATCTTCGGGCACCGGATGCGCGGGACCGGCTGGTGGCCGGATTATCAGTTGCGGCTGCTGCGCCGGGGGCGCGCCCATTACGAGCGCGCCGTCCACGAAGTCGCCGTTCTTGATGGCGCAGAGGGACATCTGAAAGAGCCGTTCATCCACTACAATTACGAAACGCTGCAAGACTTTCTCAAAAAACAACGCCGCTACATTGACTATGACGTGAAGGTGTTGGTGGAAAAAGGAGAAAAATCCCGCTTCTACAGCCCCTACCGGCAAGCGCTGTCGCATTTCTGGTGGCGATTCGTGACTTTGAACGGCTGGCGGGATGGCGTTTACGGCGTTCTCCTTTCAGGGCTGATGGCTTACTACGAGATGGTGAAGTATCAGCGTGTGTACCGCGCCTACCAATCTCAGGGCCGCAAGACATGAAAGTTTCTCTCCCCCGGCCTTTGCTGGTCAGTATAGGACTCCTGGCCCTGGGGCTGCTGCTGACGTTTGTGCCGAATCTGTTCTTTCCGGTCGCAACCACGCCGGCGGATAGGGCATCAACCCTGTGGCCTCCGCCAACCTGGAATCGTCTGCCCACTCGGATTCCCACGAGCACACCGTCGCCCACGCTGGATCTGGCGAGCACGCCGGTGCAGACGATGCGCGAAGCCCTGGTCCAACGCGACTACATCGCAGCGCAGGCGGCCTGGAATGCCGCGCATCAAATGGCCCCCCAGAGCCATCTGGTAGCCCGCGAAGGCGCGCGGCTGGCGCTGGCCCGCGACCAACTGCACTTTGCCGAAAGCCGCATCTGGCAGGCCCTGCGCACCGACGCCCACGACGCGATGTCCTGGGTACTGCTCGGCGCGACCTACGCACGCCGCAGCGAGTTCAAGGAGGCTAACCAGGCATGGGGGATCGCGCAGAGCCTCGATCCGGCGCTGGCGATGGCGCTGTTCCCTGACCGGTGGTACGCCGCCCGGCAGACCTACAACGCCGGGCAAGGCGCGGACAACCTCAGCGCGCTGGCGTACCTGTACAGCCAGACTGCACCCGAAGACCCGCTGTCCATCTACTACCAGAGCGCCGCGCTGATTGCCTTCGGCGATGCGGATTCGGCCATCCCGCCGCTACTCAGCGTATTGCAAAGCGATCCCGCCGCGCCGGCCGTTCTCTGGTACACACTCGGAGAAGCCTATCTGGCCGGCCACGCTTACTCGGAAACCATTACGGTGCTGGAAGTCGCCGGCTCGCGGTTTGCGCAGGGAGATACCAGCCTGTATCTCGCCAGCAACGATCCGATCTACGATCTGAACCTGCGGCTTGTGTATGCTTACCTGGGTCGCGCCGATCCGGCCAGTTGCGTCAACGCAGAGCCGTTGATACGCCGTTTGAGCCAACAGCAACCTGAATTGACCGCGATGATTAGTCAGACCATCCTATGCCAGACCCCCACACCTACCTGGACCCCCTGGCTGGTAAGTCAGCGAGACGAACCGACGCCAACATTGCACTAAAAAACAGCGCGCCCCGGTTTTCCGGGGCGCGCTGAGGTTAGAGCGATAGACTTACGCCGCCGTCGGCGTCAAATCGCCGTAGACGCCATACACCTGTTCGCGCTCACGGCGGAACTGGCGGGTGTACAGGTCGTAGTAGTGCCCGCGCTGGCGGATCAGCTCCTGGTGCGTCCCGATCTCTTCGATGCGGCCCGCCTTGATGACCAGGATGCGGTCAGCGCGCTTGATGGTGGAGAGGCGGTGCGCGATGACGAAGCTGGTGCGCCCCTCCATCACGGCGTCCATCCCCTGCTGGATGCGCGCTTCGGTGAGGGTGTCCACCGAGCTGGTCGCCTCGTCCAGAATCAAGATGTCAGGGTTCGCCAACACGGCGCGGGCGATGCTGACCAACTGCTTCTGCCCCACCGAGAGCAGGTTGCCGCCTTCACCCACGTCTTCGTCATACCCTTTGTCAAGTTCTGCGATGAAGTCGTGAGCGTGTGCGATCTTCGCGGCGGCTTCTATTTCTTCGTCCGTCGCATCCAGCTTGCCATAGCGGATGTTCTCACGGACACTGCCGGAGAAGAGGTGCGGCGTCTGCAACACCATCCCAATGTGCCCCTGGATGGCTTGCTGCGTCATCTCGGTATAGTCGCGCCCGTCAATGCGCAGCACCCCCTCGCTCGGCTCGTAGAAGCGGCAGATCAGGTTGACGATGGTGGACTTGCCGCCGCCCGTCGGCCCGACTAACGCGATGTGTTCGCCGGGGTAGACGCGCAGGTTGAAGTCCTTGAGCACGTCCTGACCTTCTTTGTAGCGGAAGGTCACGTTCTCAAATGCCACGTCGCCGCTGACAGAGCCGGGGGCTACGGAACCGGGGCGATCTACCACGTCCGGCGTCGCGTCCATCAGGGAGAATACCCGCTCCGCCGAGGCGACCGTGCGCTGCATTTCGGCATAGATGCGGGCCATATCCTGTACCGGCCACATCATAAAGGTGAGGTAGGAGAGGAACGCCTGCAAGCCGCCGATGGTCAGACCGAGTACCTTCACTTGCAAGCCGCCGCGCCAGACCACCGCGCCAATCGCCACCGCGCCGATGATCTGAATGACCGGCAGGAACAGAGCCGAGAGCCACGCCGCCCGGTACGCCGCCCGGTACATCGCCGAAGACTTCTCGCCGAACTCCGCCACGTTCTGATGCTCGCGCACCAACGCTTTGATCACCCGCACGCCGGAGATGTTTTCGTTGTACGCGCCCGTGATCATCGAGTTGAGTTTGCGCACCTCGCGGAACTGCACCAGGATCAGTTGCTTGAACCAGATAGCGACCGCCAGCATCACCGGCACGACCGCGGTCACGATCAACGCCAGCTTCCAGTTGATGATCGCCATAAAGATCAGCGAGGTGGTGATATTGAGCGCCGACCAGGTGATGTCCACCAGGCCCCACGTCACCAGCTCGGCGATCCGCTCGGCGTCGGACGTGACGCGCGACATAATCCAGCCCACCGGCGTCTTGTCGAAGTACGAGAACGACAGTGCTTGCAGGTGGTTGAACAGCTTGCGGCGCATGTCGTACTGCACGCGCTCGCCCAAGACGCCGGCCAGGTAGACGAAGCAGAAGACCGTCACCGCCTGCACGACGGAAATGCCACCGTACACCAGCAACTTCTGCTTCAAGAACGCGGCGTTGCCCGCCACGATGCCATCATCAATGATCTGCTTGCTCAGATAGGTGAAGTAAGAATCCAGCACAGAGGTGATGGCAATCATCGTCAGGAAGCCTAACACCCAATGCCAGTACGGAACGACTTGCTTGAGAATCCGCAGGACGACCCGCCCGTTCACTTTCGTCGTGAAATCTTGTTCTTCAAATTCGTAAGACATGTTCTTTCCCTCTTTGAAAACGGTTCATTTGCGTGAAACGTGATGCGTGAAACGTGATGATCTCACGCATCACGTTTCACGGCATTGACTCAGTTCAGCGCCATGACGGAGGCGTAAACCGGCGCGAGCGTTTCTTCAGTCTCAAACTCGTCGGCCAGTTCTTCTTCCACCGCGTCGGACACTTCTTCGACGATTTCCTCTTCGATCCGCGATTGGATGTCGTAGATGTCGCGGTACAGGCCTTCCTGACGGAGCAGTTCGGCGTGCGTCCCGGCCTGAATCACTCGGCCCTTATCCAGCACCAGGATCAAGTCGGCGTTCATCACCGTCTGGATGCGGTGGGCGATGATGAAGGTCGTGCGCCCCGGAATCAGGACGTTCAATGCCTGCTGAATCTGCTCTTCCGTTTCGGTGTCCACCGACGACGTGGCATCGTCCAGCACCAGGATGCGCGGGTCTTTGAGCAGGGCGCGGGCAATCGCCACGCGCTGCCGCTGCCCACCGGACAACGTCACGCCCTTCTCCCCGATGATGGTGTCGTAGCCCTCCGGGAACGTCAGGATGATGTCGTGAATCGCCGCCGCCTGCGCCGCCTGCTCGACCTCGGTCTGCGTCACTTCGCGCCCCGCGCCGTAAGAGATGTTTTCGCGGATGCTGCGGGAGAAGAGGAACGGCTCCTGCTCCACGATCCCTACATTGTGGCGCAGCAGTGACTTTGGATACTCCGTGAGTTCGACGCCGTCCAGCCAGATGTGGCCGGACTGGTATTCGTAGAAGCGCAGCAGCAGATTGATGATGCTGGTCTTGCCGGAGCCGGTTGATCCCAGCAGCGCGACAACCTGTCCCGGTGCGCAGGTGAAAGAGATGTTGTGCAGGACTTCGACCGGCTTTAGCTCTTCCGCCTTCTTCTCTTCCGGCTCAGGCGCCGGCTCGTCCTTGCGCGATTTGCGCTTCTTCTCGACCTTCTTGTGCTCCTTGAGGACTTCCATCGGCTCGTAGGCAAAGCTGACGTTCTCGAAGGTCACGCCGCCCTGAATCTGCGTCTCCGCCGGCACCGAGCCGCTGACGATGTCCTCCCGATCCTGCGCGATCACGTCCACCACGCGCTGGTACGACACCAACCCCGTCGAAACCTGGACGATCAAGCGGCCCAGGTTGCGCATCGGCCAGATGATCCAGACCAGCATCCCCATCATCGCCATGTAAGTGCCGACGGTGATCTCTCCACGGATCGCCATCAAAGCGCCGGTTGCCATCACCACGATCGTCTGGATGGCGCACACGATGTCGGAGATCGGCCAGTAAAGGGAGTGCATTACGAGCAGCTTCTTGCCGCGCCGGTACTTCTCCCAGTTCTCGCGGTTGAATTTGTCCATCTCGTAGTTCTGCCGGGCGAAAGCGCGCACCACACGCACGCCGGTCAGGTTTTCCTGGAGCGTCGTCGAGAGCTTGGCTTCCTGATCCTGGTAGTGGTCGTAAGCCTTGGAGACGCGCCCGAAGAACCAGTACGACATCGCCACGATCAGCGGCATCGTGATGACAGAAAGCCAGGCCAGCCGGGGACTCATCTGCATCATCATCGTGAAGTTGATGAAGAACAGCGCGATGATGCGCCCGATCCCTAACGCCTGATCGGCGTAAAAACGCCGCAAGGCGTCCACATCCGAAGTGACGCGCTGAATCAGTTCACCGGTCTTGGCGTAATCGTGAAAGGCAAACGGCAGGCGTTGGATGTGGTCGTACAGGTAGTTGCGCAGCCGCAATGTAATGCCTTCCGACATCTTTGCCGACCAATCGCCGCGAAAATAGGCAAACGTCCCTTCCAGCGCCGCCAGTCCCACGAAAATCAGGGCAATCCACGGCAAGTTTGACATAGACTCGCTGCCGTTCAGCAACTCATCTACCACGTACCGCAGCACTTGATAGTAATACGTGCGCGCCAAGGCGCTGACCATCACAGCCAGAAGTGCGCCGACAAACAAGAGGCGGAAGCCCTTCAACATCTGCCAGAGGCCCACCAGGCGATTGCGCGACAACGTGGTCTTCAAGTCCAGGGTTAGTTTCTGTTCCAGTTTTGGGTTCAATTTTTGAGACATAGTTTCTTACCTTCGCCACCGTGCTATCTTGATAATGAAATGGGGGATTTTCCCTTCTGCCGCTGCCCGCCATACACGCAAAAGCGAGCGGGGCTTTTTCCGCATTGTGGGTAACAACATACCCACCCCAACCTGATGGTTGGGAACCCGCTCGCCGGTAAGGTATCTATTAACCGTCAACCTATGCCACTCAGCAACGCCAAAGCGTCGCCGCCGCATAGGGATACCTGCACTATTGTCGTTAACGGTCGCTAAATATCATCCCGGCGGTCGAGTTCCGCTCCCAACGGACGCCCGATGCACTGTCATGCACGCCATAGCCAACTCAGCCATAAACAGTCGTGTTTTCTTAACCATCGTGTTCCTCCCTCAAAGATAACAAAATCTGATTGTATTGCCTGCCTTAACATATCCAGTATAACGAAGATTGTGGGAGTGTCTACTAGCCACTTGAACAGTCCCACACCTGGTCAGATGGACAGGAGGCAAACTAAACCCTAACCAGGTCTTAGCATAACACATTTGAACAAACTTTCAAGCCTACGGTTGAAACCGCAGGCTGATACACAAAACCCGTTCAAACGGGTTCGGGAGTGCGTTTCTAACGCACCTCCTGTAGCAGGGGGGCGTTTCAACGCACCGCGCCATGGCAAAATGCGAAACTTTGACGCCCACCCTGGTTTTCCCAATGACTTTCTCGTTTTTAGCTTTGCGCATTTGCAGTTATACTTAGCCGTAGCATCAAGAGAGGAATTCAGCATTAACCGGCCATTCACCAGCGGTCGGATGAAAATTTTCAACGCAGAGACACAGAGACGCAGAGATTTTGCTATTCGCTATTCGCTATTCGCCATTTTTAAGGGAGAATGAAATGAGTCAAACCAAGCCGTTCAACCGGTTACAAGGACTATGGTATGCCACCATCGTCTTAATCGTTTTGCTGGTATGGACCTTCTCGGCCACTCTGATTGAGCTGTACACCGATTCACTGTGGTTCAAGAGCCTGGGATATAGCCAGGTGTTCAACACCCGCATCCTGGTTTCTGTGGGATTAGCCATCGTCGCCATCCTCGTGGCGGCGGCGTTTTTGGTCTTCAACTGGAGCCTGTTGCCCTACCGGATCGCGCCCAAGGATGTTTTCAAGAGCCGGATCGCCTTCCGTGGACGAGCTGCCGGCCCTGGCGGGGCCATTCCGGCTCAAGAAGTCACCTACTCCACCCGCCCGTTGCGGCGACTGTTCACGCTGGTTGCCATCGTCGTCGGCATCTTGTTCGGGATGAGTTTCAGCACCCTCTGGCAGACGTACTTGCTGGCGAGCGCGAGCGCGCCCTTCAACCTTGCCGATCCGATCTTCGGGCAGGACGTCAGCTTCTACGTCTTCAAGCTGCCCTGGTACGAGGCGCTGCTCGTCCGCGCGCAGATTTTGCTCTTCCTGGGGCTGGGTGGCGCACTGATGCGCTATCTGGTCTTCAATCAAATCCAGATACGACAAGCCACTACCCATCTGTCGCTGCTCGGCGCTCTCTGGTTGATCCTGATAGGGCTGAGTCGGCTGTTGAGCCGCTACGCCCTCTTGCAATCCGATCACGTGGGAGTGGTGTTTGGCGCCGGCCACACCGATATCAACGCGACCATGGTGCTCTACATCGCCGAAGCCCTCTTCTTCTTTTTCGCGGCGGCGGCGCTGGTATATCACGCCTTTGCTCCCCACTGGAAAGCGCTGCTCTTCGTCGGCCTCTTCTGGGGCGTGTTGACCCTGGTGAGCGCCGGCTATCCGGCGGCCATTCAAAAATTCACCGTGGAACCCAACGAATTTGCCGTCGAAAAGCCCTACATCGAACACAACATCCGCTACACCCGCTACGCCTACGGGTTAGAGGACATAGATGAGCAGCCCTACCCGGCCGACGGCGTCATCACCCTGGACGACCTGGAAACCCACCGCGACATCCTCCAAAACGTGCGGTTGTGGGATTACCGCCCCTTGCTGCGCACGTACAGCCAATTGCAGGAAATCCGCCTGTACTACACCTTCAACGGCGTGGACATTGACCGCTACCCACTGAATGGGGAACTACGCCAGGTGGTGCTTTCAGCGCGCGAATTGAACGTCGAGGAACTGGCCGAGCAAGCGCGCACCTGGGTGAACCAGCACCTCGTCTTCACGCACGGCTACGGCCTGACCCTCAGTCCGGTGGGAGAAGTGACGACGGAAGGACAACCCGTCCTGACTGTGCGCGACCTCCCGCCCACCAGCACGCACGCGGCGCTGACAATCACGCGCCCGGAACTCTATTTCGGCGAATCTACCCACCAATACGTTGTAGTCAACACCGCCGAAGACGAATTTGACTACCCGCTGGGCGACACCAACGCCTACAGCCGTTACACCGGCCCCGATGGCGTGGCGCTAGGCGGCTTGCTGCGGCGCGCTTTGCTGGCGTTGCGCTTCAGCAGCTCTCAGTTGCTTCTTTCCCCCGCGTTGGACCGGGACAGCCGCATCCTCTTCCGCCGCACGATCCAGGAGCGCGCCCAGGCCATCGCGCCGATGCTGTGGCTGGACTCTGATCCCTACCCGGTCATCGTGGACGGCGAGATCGTCTGGCTGCTGGACGCCTACACCTGGACCGACCACTTCCCCTACTCCGAGCCGATGGATGTGCAAGGCTTCACCGAAATCAACTACATCCGCAACAGTGTCAAGATCACGGTGGATGCTTACACCGGCGCGATCACGTTCTACCTGGTAGACCCCAATGACCCCATCGCCGCCGCCTACGCCGCCATCTTCCCCAACCTGTTCCGCCCCGCCGATGCCGCCCCCCAGGGCATCCGCGAACACTGGCGCTACCCGGAAGACCTGTTCCTGGTGCAGTCTCAGCTCTACGCCACCTACCACATGCGCGATCCACAGGTCTTCTACAACCGTGAGGATCAGTGGGACGTCCCGCTCGAAACTGGTCAGCGGGTGATGGAACCTTACTACATGACCCTTCGGCTGCCGGATTCAGAGCAGGCCGAATTCCTGCTGATCCGCCCCTACGTCCCCAAACAAAAGCAAAATATGGTGGCCTGGCTCTACGCGGACTGCGACGGCGACGATTACGGACGGCTCGGCGCGTTCAAATTGACCAAAGAGCGCCTCATCTACGGGCCGCAGCAGATTGAAGCGCGCATAGATCAAAACCCGTTGATTTCGCAGCAGCTTTCGCTGTGGGATCAGCACGGGTCGCAAGTCTTGCGCGGCAACTTGCTGGTGCTCCCCCTCAACGGCACTTTTCTCTACGTTGAACCGCTGTATCTGGAATCCGAGTCGGGGCAACTGCCCGAACTCAAGCGCGTCCTGGCCGCCTACGGCGAAAATGTAGCCATGGCCCCTACTCTGACCGAAGCGTTGAGAGCGGTGTTAAGTCCCGCCGCCAGCTCAGAAGCCGCGCCGCCCACGACGGAGATTCCCACCGATCTGAAATCCCTGGCGGAGCAGGCGCTAGAGCATTACACAGCCGGCCAGTCCTGTCTCGCCCGCAATGACTGGACGTGCTACGGGCAAGAGCAAGCCGCCCTGGAAGCAATCCTGCGCGCCATGGTGCGGGGGGAATGATCGCCGCCCTCATGATCCTGTTATAATGGTGTCAAATGTCAAAGATGAAAAAGATTTTCTCAACGGATTCGACGGAATTTAACGGACATTCTTTCCGTTTCATCCGGTCCATCCGTTGAGGGTATTTTCAAGGGGGGATTAACATGGCTTCTATCCCACGTATCATTTTGAAACCAGAGCGTGAAGTTGCGGCCTTGCGGCGGCATCCCTGGATTTTTTCCGGCGCCGTCGCGCGCGTGGACGGCAACCCGGCGCCCGGCGCGCTTGTCGCCGTCCACAACAGCAAGGGGGAGTTTTTGGCGTGGGGGCACTACAGCCCCAAGTCCCAGATTCAAGTGCGCCTGATTTCCTGGAACGAAAAGGCGGATCCGGAATCGCGCGACTTCTGGCGCGCGCGGCTGGAAAGCGCGATCACCGGGCGGATGCCCATCGCCGCCAGCGGCGCGACGACGGCCTGCCGTCTCGTTCACGCCGAGTCGGACGGCTTCCCCGGCCTGATCGTGGACCAGTATGGCGAGACCCTGGTGGTGCAATACCTCACCGCCGGCATGGAGGCGCGGCGCGAGCTGATGAACGGCCTACTGCTGTGGGTGTTGCAACCCCGCACGCTTTATGAGCGCAGCGACGTGGACGTCCGCGAAAAGGAAGGACTCAGCCCGCGGACGGGGCTGATCACCGGCGAGGAGCCGCCGGCCATGCTGGGAATCCTCGAAAACGGACTGACCTTCCTGGTGGACGTGCGCAAGGGGCACAAAACCGGCTTCTATCTGGACCAACGCGAGAATCGCGCCAAACTGCGGGAAGTCGTCGAGCAGCGTGTGGCGATGGTGGAGCCGCCGCGCGTGCTCAACGTCTTCTCCTACACCGGCGGATTCGGCCTCTACGCGGTGGCGGCCGGCGCGCTCTCCGTCACCAACGTGGACTCGTCCGCCGAAGTCCTGCAAATCGGCTGGCGCACCCTCGCGCAGAACGGCCTCGCCAGCACCGCCGTCCAGGACATCACCGGCGACGCCTTCCAGGTCTTGCGTGACCTGCGCCGGGAGGGCCGCACCTTCGACATCGTCGTGCTGGATCCACCCAAGTTCGCCGCCACACAAAAGGACGTGGAACGCGCCGCGCGGGGTTACAAGGACATCGCCATGCAAGCCATGCACCTGCTCGACCCCGGCGGGCTGCTGTTCACCTTCTCCTGCTCCGGCGCGATTTCCGCCGACCTGTTCCAGAAAATCACCTTCGGCGCGGCGCTGGATGCCGGGCGCACCGCCCTGATCACCGGGCGGATGACGCAGAGCAGTGACCATCCCGTCGCCCTTACCTTCCCCGAAGGGGACTACTTGAAAGGCTTGATCTGCCGTGTGGTGGACTAAATCTAAAATTAGCCTGTTGCTGCTCCTGGGGCTCATCCTCGGCGCAATTCATCCCATCTCGACGCTGGCGCAAACGGCGGACGTCCCGGACGTGGAATTTCAATTGGTCTGGGATGGAATCGTTCGCACTCCCGGCTGGACTGAACTCCAGGTCACGCTGCAAAACGAGGCAGGCGACTGGGATGGCGAATTGCTGCTGGTAGATACCAATGACCTGGTCACGTATCACCAGGCGCTCTCCTTGCCGGCGCACTCGCGCAAAACCTACCGCACCCCGCTGTTTGTCAGCGAAGGTTGGGGGCTGGAAATGCAGTTGCAGGACGCCGACGGACGCCTTGTCTATCAGCAACCGCTCATCCTCAACCCCAAAGCCAGCTCGCCCGTGTGCGGCATTGCCGATAGTCAAGGCCTGCTTTCCGATGTGTCCAACGTCTGCGACACGACCTTCCTGGTTCAAGACCTGACGTTACTGCCGGAGACGCCGATGGTGTGGGACAGCGTGGATGTCTTCCTGATCAACGGGCTGGACACCGCCGAACTCACGGAGCAGCAACAAACCGCGCTCCTGGCCTGGGTCGCCAACGGGGGCTGCCTGATTCTGAGCGGCGGCGCGGCGCTGCCGCAAACCCTGGCGGGATTGCCGGACGCGCTCCGCATCGCCACCCCCGGCGCCGTCCAGACCTTCACGGGATTGGACACGGCCATCGCGCCCGAAGGCCAGGTGGTCGCCCCGGCCCTCGCTTTGTCGTCGGATGCCACGTCCACTCTGGCCGCCCCCGATGGGACGTACCTGACGGCGCAGCAGACCATCGGTCGGGGCAGCGTGACGATTATCGCCTGGGACGCGATTCAGGCCCAAAGTCTCACCTGGCTCGCCAACTCGTGGAAGGAGACGGCAAAAAGCGAGGCAGAAGACGTGGCCCTTCAGTCCTTATCCAGTGAGAATTATTTCAACACGCAGTGGCTGCTGTCCGTTCCATCAACCAGTACACCCAAACTATGGCACTGGCTGCTCTTCTTCCCACTGTACATTCTGTTGATCGGGCCGCTTACCTGGTTCCTGGTGCGCCGTCTAAAACGCCCCGTACTGACTTGGGGCTTGTTGCCAACCTGGATTGTGCTGGCCCTCATTCTCGTGGCGTTGGGATTGAACGGCGTATTTGGGCGCTCCTTCCCCTTGATCCACGAGATCGCCGCCATCCAGGTGCCGGGGAACGGACTGCCGGCGCACGTTCTCCAGGGCACAGCCATCTACGCGCCGCGCACCCGGCGGCTCAACTGGCGCACAACCGGCGCGCCGCGGCCGCTTTATGGGGGTTACGTGCTCAACAGCAGCTACAGCGAGGGGGATCCCTATCCGGTAGATGTCATCTATCAGGATGACGACTACGCAATCGCCGTGTCAAAGCCATTTGGCATCATCACCTGGGGAGCAGAAGGCGTCTATGTACCGCCGGCGCTTCAAAGCGAGTTGAGCATTATCCCCTCACAGGAAGCCCCCATACTGACCGGCGTTTTGCAGGGAGAAACCAATTTGCGCAACGTTAGGTTGTTGCTAGGCAACGCGCAATACGCGCTTCGCCTGACCGATACCCTGACAGCAGGGGTGAGCTTGAATATCGTAGAGAGCTTGACACAAACTTATACCTCATACGATTACGGCCAGTCGAGCGATCCGTGTGGTGCCACAAGCATTTATCCTACCTACGTTTCCTATGTAGGTAAGCCCTCCAGCACCAACATGGCGCTTTACATGGAAAGGATCCGTAATACTCCCTGTCGCATCACGGCAGTTGTAGACGGCGTACCTTTCCCGGCGCAAGACATTGCCGGCGTCCACGTCACCGAAAGCTGCCTCATCTACACGGTTCCCTGCCCTACTCAAACGTCGGGGCCTGTGTTCGCCACTCTGCGCGGCAATGAACTCCCGGTCTCCGGCGGCTGGGTAGATGACGCAGGCAGGGTTCAGATGTCGGCGCCGGCCACGGACATTACGTACATCCTGCCGGAATTCCTCAACATCCGCACCGTCCAGGCCGTCACGCTCACGGTGGAGCAGCCCGAATGGTGGAGCAGCAGCGATCCTTTCGACCCCGCTACGCAGATCGCTAAACTGGCTCTCTGGGATTGGAAACAAAAAGATTGGATCGCGCAGCCTTTGCCCACCTTGGAGAAGCCGCTCGTCGTGACTGACGTCGAAGCTCAAAGGTTTTTCGATGCCCTGAGCGGCGTACAAGTGCGGCTGGAATCGCAGGATGGCAATAACAGCGTCAAAATCACCGTCGCCGTCGCCGGAACCTGGTAATTCCCTCAACGGAGCCGTTCAATGAAATCTATCCACATTCTGGTTGAAGCTTTCAAAACCTATTACGAAGAAGCTTTCCAAATACTCTTGATGGGCGCGGTCACGATGGCGTGCTGCCTGCTCATCCTTCCCGGCCCCTTTGCCTTCGGGGGACTCTGGGCAGTGGGGCAACGCGCCGTGCGGGGGTTTGGCGTCAAATGGGAACATTACTGGCAAGGCGTGAAGGACTATGGCTGGCGCAACTTCGTGTTAGTCATTGTACTGCTGCTAGGATATATCATCGGCTTCACCAATCTCTGGTTCTACAACACCGAAATGTCGCCCTTTCCAGCAGAAGCAGCCGCCTGGACGACGCCGATATGGAGCGTCTTGCTCGTCGTCTGGACCGGTGTAGTCTTCTATGCCAACGCCCTGCTCGTAGAGCTAAAAGAGCCTAAACTATGGCTGGTGTTGCGCAATGCCCTGTTTCTGGCCTTACTTAACCCTCTGGACACACTCCTGCTCATCGTGCTGTCCCTCATTTTGCTGGCAATCTGCGTCGTTCTCCCCTTCTTGATCATCATTGTGCCGGGGCTGATCCTTATCCTGCGGTTGACCGCCGTGCGCACCCTGGTGCAGACTGCCGTAGAAAAACAAGCAGCGCAAACTGAAAAGGCGGAAGAAGAGCTATGACCTATACCTACCCTTACCCGCGTCCTGCCCTGACGGTAGACATCGTTTTGCTGCGGAAAGTCGCCGAGGAAACGCAAGTCTTACTGATCCAACGGGTATAGGACAAAATATTGGGGAGTTAGCCCGCGGCCCCGATGCGGTGCCAGGTAGAGTCCCAGCGATTACTATGGAACTCGGCTAAAGCTGACAACATCGCGTCGGCATTATCGCGGTTCCAACCCCGCCCGGGCCGCCGCATCCGGGGTTGCACCACATTCCGGGCCGCACTCTCAACGGAGCCACTGCCAATGGGATACCCCGCATCGCGGAAATCAGCATAGCGCATCTCCTCTATTCGAGTTGCGAAATAGCCTGGGGCTTGCCTGACGCTTTCCGGATAGCCGGCTTGCTCCAGGTCAAGTGCCTTGAGCGCCACAATCACGGCTTCACCGTCGCCGGCCCACAGTTCCGCTTTCCGCTGTCTGACCCACTGGGCGGCTTCGGGTGTGGTTTCGCCAAAGACCGCCTTCCCCACGGCCCACAAGTGTTCGGTCCCATGCATCCAATCGATGATGGGTTGGGCATGGGGGAAGTTGGTATCGGTAATCCGGGCGATCCAGCGCGCGCCATCATTGGCCGCGCTGGCCTTCTCCAAACGGTCAAAGCCGCGCCGCAAGCCTTCGAGATATTGATAACGCCCAAAGGTGTCCGCATCCCATAACCCGGCACAGTAGCTATGCGCGTGCAAGCGCACCACATCACGTTCTCCCAGTGACCCCGCGCGCTGCGCGGCCCGGCGGTCAGGATCATCAAGCACCAGGGTCTCGACTTGTGAGAAGACCGCTATCTTCACTTCCTTCCAGCCCTCGCCGCGCACCAGGATCATCGTCCCATCGCTGGAGACGTTGCCGACCCCTTCCAAAGCATTCTCTAGTTCCAACCAGCGCTCATGCGGAAACTCTTCAAAGGCTCCTACTGCGGCGGCGCGGGCGGCCTCGGTGGTGTGCCGTGCTTGCACTTGTTGCCCAAACCCTTCGGTCACCCGCCGGATGCTGGCTCCCGACACCTGGCCTCCGGTGGCCTCGGCATACCCTGCGGCCGCTTGGACAAAGGATGGCTCTCGGACCCCAAAGCGCGTCATGACGCGCGCCGCACCGCCACTCCAGCTATCCTTCCGCAACTGCAACTTCTCATCCAGGGGGAAAAATCGTCTCCCCCTCACATTCGGGGCAGACGTAGTACGCACGTTCCAAGGCCGTGTCGCCTTCGAGTCCGTGTACCGTGCGCCGAAATCCCTCCCCTTTGTATTCCATTTGGGCTCCGCATTGCGCACACACTTGCCCGGCCAGTTGATAGCCACTGTCGCGACCATTCACCAGTATCCGCAATCCCTCGCCCATCAATTCCCGGCGCTTCTCCCGGGCTTGGGTTTCGAGCTCCTCAAAGCTGGCTTCGGGATGCTCGTCGTACCACGACTCTAACTCTTCGTACTTCTCTTCCGCCAATTCCATAAACGCGGCTTTGCGTTGCGCTCTACTCATTCGTCCGGGCATTCGCTCCCTCCGATTCATTGTGATAGTCTTTCCCTATTTTATCAGATGCTTTTCTCCCTTTTCCCTATATTCTGTTCTATACCCCGGCGATGTGCGCGAATCGCCCCATCATTGTCATCGCTCTGTCATAATCCTCGCTTAGAATCAAAACATCCTTAAACACAGGGCCTACGCAAGCGGGGAAGTTTACCGCAGGACGCGCGGATCGCAGAGATTTTTTATAGTTCCTCAGCGACCTTTGCGGTGAAAAAAATCCTTTCCTTGCGCAAGTCCTGTAAAATTAAAATTAATGGAGGCAACGATGATTCAAGCAAAGTCTGTTCTATGGGTTCTATTGGCCGTAGGGGTGGTGTTCGCGGTAGGCTGGACGCCCCAGCCGGCATCTCCGGTCGCGTCCCTGGCGGCGGCGCAGTCCACGACCACCCCCGGCACGGTCACAGTCACCGGGGAGGCGGAGATGCGGATTGTGCCCGACGAGGTGATCATTCGCCTGGGCGTCGAAACGTCGGACAAGTCGCTAGCTAAAGCCAAGCAGCAGAACGATCAGATCGTCAAGAAAGTCTATGCAGTGGCGCAGAAATATGGCGTGTCCCAGAATCACATCCAGACGGATTACATCCACATCGAGCCACGTTACGAAGGGTACGCCCAGCGTGAGTTTATCGGCTATTTCGTCCAAAACACTGTCGCCATCACCCTGCGCGATCTAACGCAGTTCGAGGGACTGCTGGGCGCAGCCCTGGAGTCCGGCGTGAATTACGTGCAGAGCATCGAATTCCGCACCACCGAACTGCGCCGTTACCGCGACGAAGCGCGCGCCCTGGCGCTCCAGGCCGCCCAGGAAAAAGCCGCCGCGATGGCCGGGGAGTTGGGCCAAGCGTTGGGCGAGCCGCGCGACATCCAGGAACTGGCGAGCGATTGGTGGTCGGGGTACAGCAGTTGGTGGTGGTCCAGCGGCAGCAGCATGACGCAGAACGTGATCCAGGAAGTCAACGGGAGTTCCGCCAGCTATGACAGCAGCCTGGCGCCGGGCCAACTCGCCATCAAAGCCCGCGTCTCGGTGAGCTTTGAGATGACGCCGCAGCCGTAAGCGCGTTTTGGAGCAACAGCAGGCGCACGGTGAACCGCGCGCCTGCCGTCGTATTTTCCGCTTGCACTTCCCCGCCGTGACTTTCCACGATGGCCCGCACGATCGCCAACCCCAATCCGCTGCCGGGATACCCCGCCGTGTTGCGGCCTCGGTGGAAGCGGTTGAAGAGGTGCGGCAAATCCGCTTCGGGGATGCCGATGCCGGTGTCTTCCACGCGGATCACGGCGGCGGCGTCTTCAACGGCGAGGCTGAACTGCACTGCGCCGCCCGCTGGGGTGAACTTGAGGGCGTTGTCGAGCAGATTGGTCAGCGCGCGGCTGAGGTGCGCGGCGTTGCCGGATACCCTCACGGGCGCGTCCGGCGTCGTTACGGTGAAGGTGCTGTCGGCTTGTTCCGCCTGCGAGGCGTACAGCTCGGCGACTTCGCGGGATAGCGCCGTCACGTCCACCGGCGCGAACTCCGGTGCGCCGGCCTCGATGCGCGACAGGTCAAGCAGCCCGGCGGTCAGCGCTTCTAGCCGGTTCACTTGCGCCTGTGCTCGCACCACGGCCTCGGATGCACCGGCCAACTCCAGGTTGGTGCGCAAGGCCGTCAGCGGGGTGTGCAGCTCGTGCGCCGCGTCGGAGACGAACTCGCGCAGGGTGGAGACGGTCTCTTCGACGCGGTCGGCCATCTGGTTGAAGGCGCGGGACAGCATCCCCACCTCGTCGCTGCGCGCGGTGGCGGGCGCGCGCGAGGTCAAATCGCCCGCCGCCATCTGCGATGTCACGCCGGTCAGCGTCACCAGGGGCGCGCTGAGGCTGCGGCTCATCAGCCAGCCGACGCCGGCCGCCAGCAGCACGGACAGCACGCTGGCAATCCCCCAGGCGACCAGGGTATAGTTGACAATCAGGGCGCCGTAAGCCGGCCCTTCAGAAAGTTCGACGTAGCCCCACAGCGCGTCGTTAGCCCAGATCGGTTGAGAGTGGATGACTTCGGAGCGCGTTCCGATGAGGGCGACGTCGGCTCCCAAATCGTAGCCATAGAGCGTCTTGGCGACCGAAATGGCGCCTACGCCCGATATGTCGGGCGGCGTCGCGGCGTCGTTCGTTGCCAGCGTTGAGGTCATGGTCATATACAGGTCAGAGGAGGTTTCTCCCGTCATGGCACTGCTGAATACGCCAATCGTGGTGTGATCGTCGAGCGCAACCGCAAACTCCTGGATCGGGCCTGCCGATGCGCTGACGCCTTCATCCAGCAATTGGATGCTCACCGCTTGGTTGCTCCCGTCGCTGGCGCTGAGGATCAGGATATTGGAGTTCGAGAATGGGCCGGAGTCGGCAAGAACCTGGCGCTGGGGATCCAGCAGGCGGATGCGGGTTTGCGTCAGAAAGGTCAGACCTTCCAGTTGTGTTTGCAAAGCTTCCGGCGCGGAGTTTTCCCTCACCATGGAAGCGATCAAGACGCTGATGGTGTAGGCGTTGCGCATCAAATAGCGCTGTTCCTGCTGCCGGTAGTAAGTGCGCAAAATGCCCAACAGCAGCGCCCCCAGCGCCAGTGTCACCAACAACGCCAGCCCGCCAAAGCTTACCACCAACCGCCAACGGATTGAACGTTTCACCATCAAATCCTCCGCCTTAGGATGCAGGATGCAAGATGTAAGATGCAAAATTCTTGCTTCTTGCCTCTTGCCCCCTGCCTCTTTCAGTATCCAACATCCTGCCCGCTTGTCAAAAGCCCAGGTAGAGCAGCGTTTCGGCCACGATCCGGTCGCCGCGCCGCGTCCCCCAGACAGAGATGACCCCCGCGCCGCCCGTGATGTCCTCCAGACTGCATGATCTGACCTCTTGTTGTCGTGGCTCTCGCGCTTGTGAATCGGCCATGATTGCCTGCCAGTTGACGTCGCAATAGATGCGCGTGTCTTTGGTTGTCACCACCTCGACTTCGGCTCCGGTGTAGGTGGTGTCGTGTGCCGGCGCGCCGTCTTCGTCATAGGCGATGGCAAAGGTGACGTTATCCAGCCCGATAAAGAGGCTGTTATCCACGATGCGTGTCACTGCGCCGTTTACATCCGGATCACGCGCGGGCAACTCGGCAGAGGGCGTCCGCTCGATATATCCGCCAACGCTGTCCGCATCCCCAAAGAAATTCGGCGGCGAAGCGGCCCCCGGCGACTGCATCCAACGTCCCGCCACCAATGCCGCTCCGACCAACAAGACCAAAACGAGCAAACACAGCCCCATTATTCTCAGTTTCATAGCATTTCTCATCTACTGTGGGAGTAGAAGCCGGTAGCCGGAATCCGATCCGGCCACCGGCTTCCAGTATTAGAAGCCGTGATACACCATCACATCGGCGACGATGCGGTCGCCGCGTTTCTGCCCCCAAACGACCAGGCTGCCCTGGTCGCCGATGTCATTCAGTGTGATCGGTTCGACCTTTTGCTGCATCACCTCCGGCATCTCTGCACCCTCTTCGAGCGATGGGAATTGCGTGACGTCGCGGTAAACCTGCGTGTCTTGGGTGACGACAACCTCAATTTCCGTGCTGCCGCCCTCTGGGGTGGGGATGATGATCTCGCCATCCTCGCCGCTCACCGCCATCACCATTTCACCGGGGTTGTGTGGCGTGATAAAGATGCTGTTGTCTTCGATGCGTTTGATCATCCCGGAAGCATCGGATGTGATAGTCGGCAGTTCGGGGGCGGGTTCCATCTCCATCTCAACGCTGGTGAAGACGCTGTCGCCCGACGCCGAGATGACCCTCTCTACGCCGTTCCTGGCCTGCGCCGGCTTTTGCAGGAGTCTCGCGGCTACAAACGCCGCGCCGCCCAACACCAAAACCATCACCAAACCAACGACAAGATACTTTGCTTTCATCGTGTCCTCTCTTTCATAGATATGGGATTACAGGATGCAAGATGCAGGATGCAGGATTTCCTTCTTGCCTCTTGCCTCTTGCTTCTTTACTCGTACCTTAACGCTTCTATGGGATCAAGCCGCGAGGCGCGCAGGGCCGGATATAATCCGAAGATCACGCCGGTACACAACGCCACCCCAAACGCTAAGGGGATACTGGTCGGGGCGAGCAGCGCCATCCCTTGATTCAGGGCCGCTGCCAGGGGGATCGTCAGGATGCCGACGGCGATCCCCAACACGCCGCCGCCCGCACTCAGCAGGATGGCCTCCAGCAGAAATTGCCCCACAATGTCGCCGCGCTGCGCGCCGACCGCCAGCCGTGTGCCGATCTCGCGCGTGCGCTCGGTGACGCTGACCAACATCACATTCATGATGCCGATGCCGCCCACGCCCAGCGACACCACTGCCATCGCCGCCAGCAGCAGCGCGAAGGTGTTGGCCGCCTTCTGCTGCGCGCCGAGGATGTCCTGCCGCGTGGTGATGTCGAAATCGTCCTCGTAGTTGCCCGCTTCGTTCTTCTCAATGGCGTGCCGCTGCCGCAAGTAAGCGGCGATTTGCGCCTTCGCCTCGTTCATCTGTTTTTCGTCGCGCACGTAAGCCGTGATGGCAACCGACGGCTCTGTCTCGTAGAAGGCGCGGATGGCCGTGCTGATGGGCATGTAGAGCGCCTCGTTCGGTTTGCCGCGATAGCGTTCTTCGGCATCTGTGCTTTCCAGTTCCGCGATCACCCCCACCACCAGGCAGCGCAGCCGGTTGACGAAGAGGGTTTCGCCCACCGGGTCGTCGCCCTCAAACAGGTCCGCGGCGGTCTGCGCTCCCAGCACGCAGACTGCGGCGCCGTCCACCACTTCCGCCGGCGAAAAGAACCGTCCCTGGCTGATGAAATCCTCCACCGTGAGCGGCGCACCCTCCGGGTGGCCCACCGGCTGGTAATCTCCCGTGGAGACGACTTGCTCCAGCGCGTCGGCGGTGGTGGCGACGAAACCCATGTCCAGCGTCACCCGCTCGCGGCGCACTTTGGCCGAGCCGCCCAACGCCATGGAGACGCGCCGCACCAGCGGGACGGACGCGGGCAGCGCCAACCCATCGCTGTACGTGAGCTTTTCCCCCACCGGGCGGAATTGGCCGTCTTCGATGTCGCGGCGTTCGCTGATCTGCGCCTGGTCGGCGCCGAGGAAGCGGAAGCTGGCTTCGACCGCTGCCCGCGCACCGTTGCCGAGCGCCAGCATCGCAATCACCGACGCCACGCCGATGATGATGCCCAACGTCGTCAGCAGCGCGCGCAGTTTGTTGGTCCACAGGCCGATGAAAGCCGTTTTGAATGTGTTGAAGAGCGTCATAGGCACCTCGCTACTGGATGCTTGATACTGGATGCTGAATCGAGTTTCGAGCTTCCAGTTTCCAGTCTCCCGTCTTTCATGCGCAAGATGCGCTCGGCGTGACCCGCGACGTGATCGTCGTGTGTGACCATGACAATGGTGCGGCCTTCGGCGTGGAGGGCGGTCAGCAATTGCATGATGTCTTCGCCGGTCTGGCTGTCGAGGTTGCCCGTCGGCTCGTCGGCCAGGAGGATGGCCGGGTCGGCGACGAGGGCGCGGGCGATGGCGACGCGCTGGCGCTCGCCGCCCGACATCTCCTGCGGACGATGGGCCGCGCGGTCGGCCAGGCCTACGCGGGCCAAAGCGTCCGCCGCCTGCCGCGCCGCTCCCTTGACGCGCCCCCGGTAGAGCAACGGCAGCATCACGTTATCCAGCGCCGCCGCCCGCGCCAGCAGGTTGAAGCTCTGGAAGACGAAGCCGATGCGCCGGTTGCGCACGGCGGCGCGGGCGCGCTGCGAGAGACGGCTCACGTCCTGCCCTTCGAGGCGGTAAACGCCGTCCGTCGGCGTATCCAGGCAGCCGAGCAGGTGCAGCAGCGTGGATTTCCCACTGCCCGACGCGCCCATCAACGCCACAAACTCCCCCGCCGCGATCTGCACATCCACCCCGCGCAGCGCATTGACCTCCGTGGGGCCCAGACGGTACGTGCGCGATAAATTCTCCGTTTCGATGACATAATCCGTAGTTCGTAGTCCGTAGTCCGTAGTCCGTAACTCGTGATTCGTGATTCGTGATTCGTGATTCGTCGTTCGCCGATCCGCCGATCCGCTGATTTGCTGATCCCTCTCCCTTGCTGCTTGTTGCTTGCCTCTTGCTTCTTGCTTCATTCCGCCACCACCTGCTCGCCTTCTTGCAGCCCGTCGAGAATTTCTACATAACTATCGCCGCGCAGACCGACCTGGATGGTGTGCTCGGTCACGGCCTGGCCGTCCCACACTTTGACCACCGCTGTGCCATCGCTGCGGGCGCGGACGACGGCGCGCGGCAGGCGCAGGACGGCGGCGCGGGCGTCGAGGATGAGGGAGGCGTCCACCGTCATCCCCGGCGCGAGGGTGGGGGGCAATGGTTCGTCCACGGCGATGACGACGGGATACAGGGGGCGGTCGCCAGCGAGCCGCTGCGGCACAAGGCGCGCGACGGTTCCGGTGAGCGCCAGGGCCGGCTGCGCGTCGAAGAACAGTTCCGCCGTCTGCCCGACCTTGACGAGCGGGTAGTCCTCTTCGATGACGCTGCTCTCGATTTCGACGGCCTGCGGGTCGCTGAGGACGAGGAGCGCGCCGCCAGCATTGACGGTCTCGCCCGCCGCCGCTTTGACTGCCAGCACGATCCCGTCGAAGGGGGCGGCGATGACGGCGGATTTCAAGTCGGCCTGTGCGTTATCTAGGGCCATCTGCGCTTCCTGCACTTTGAGCTGCGCGGCCTGCACTTCCAGCGGATCGCGGCCTTTTTGTAGCGCGGCGAGTTTGTCTTGCGCTTCCTGGTAGGTTTGCGCGGCCTTCGTCACCTCGCTGTCAGCGCTGCGTTGGTCGAGCGCGGCCTGGGCCTCAAGCGCCTGGAGGTGCTTCTGCACGTCCTCGAATTCGCGCTGGGCCTCATCCACGAACCAGTAGGATTCCAGTTTGCCCTCGTTGAAGAGGCGCTGGCGCGATTCGTACCATTCCTTTTTGTCGTTGTACGCGATGCGCGCGTTGGGCAGGCCGTTGAGGAACAGGTCGCCCGCGAGTGTCTGGTCGCGTTTGGCGTTGACAATCCCCAACGCAGCAGCCGCCTGCGATATGGCGTGCTCGGCGGCGCGGATGTCGGCTTCGTCCACCGGCCTTTGCAGCTTCTCCAATTCCAGTTGTGCCTGCTGTAAGCCCAGGTTCGCCCTGGCGATGGCCTGCTCCAGATCGTCGGTTTCCAGCCGCGCCACCACGTCCCCGGCTTTGACCGTATCGCCGGCCTGCACCGTGACCTCCGCCAGCCGCCCGCCCACGTCCGCCGCGAGCGTGAGCTTGCGCGTCCCCACCAGCGTACCGGGCGCCGTCACCGTCTGCGCCACGTCGCCGCGCGTCACCGACACGACAGGCGGAGCTTCCACCACGGGCGTCTCTTCCGCCTCCGCGCTGCGCGATCCCCAATACCCCGCGCCGCCCACTGCTGCCAAGCCCAAAATGACCAACAAAACAATCCACCCACGTTTCATACAGTAACCTCCTGAAAAAGATGCAAGATACAGGAAGCAAGAAATTGGAAATGGGAAATGGGTTATGAGTAACCAGTTTCCAGCTTCCAGTTTCTAGTTTCCAGCTTCCAGTATCCGTCATCGAGGTTTCAGGGTGGTTGCGGGGAGATTACAGGGTCGTAATCTGGGGTGAGGTAAAAAAGCCCGCACATGGCGGGTCTTTGATGGGCGTGGGGAAATTGCCCCACCAGCCAGTATCGAGTCCCCGGCATAGCGAGTATCGGCTGGGGTCTATTGAGGTCTGGCTTCGCCTTTTTTCAGAAAGTTTGATTTGCGTTTATCAAATAAATCCCCTATAATGATAAATAGTTTAGGATACATTCGCCTTGCCCAACGATGTATCCCCATCCCGTTTTAAAGCTCCCCTTCATAGTTACTTCAACCCTCTACTCAACAACGACGATAACTGAACCGGACATAACCATTTAATCATTCACATCACAAATAGGAGGTAAGGATATCATGAACAAGATTACACGCAAAACCTGGTATGGCATCTTCGTAGGCTTGCTTGTGTTGGGGATGTTGCTGCCGGCTTGCGGCAAAAAGGAGAAAATCTACACCATTGGCATCCTCTCAGCCTCTCCCAATCTTGAGTCCGTAGTAACAGGTTTCAAAGAGGGTATGGTGGCGCTGGGCTACGTTGAAGGCGAGAACCTTACTTACGTCTATCATGGGGCCATTACCGACACCGCTAAGCTTGATCCAGAGGCGCAAAAGTTGGTGGCAGAGAAGGTTGACTTGATTCTGTCTCTCGCCACGTCCGCGGCCCAGGCGGCGCAACGGGCCACGGCCGATACGGATATCCCGGTGCTTTTCATCCCCTTGACCGATCCGGTGGGGGCCGGCCTTGTGAAAAGTCTGGCTCAACCCGGCGGCAACCTTACCGGCGTCACATTCAGTACTCAGGAGGGGCGGCGCCTGGAATGGCTGTTGCAAGTAGTGCCCACGATCAAAAAACTTTATATCGTTTATACCCCTACCAATCAAGGGGCTACGGCGGCCCTGAAAACGGTGAGCGAAGCTGCGGCCAAACTGGGCGTCGAGCTTATCACGCGCGAGGCCAACAATCCTGAGGAAGTCGAAGCGGGTTTCAAAGCTATTCCTGAGGAAGCCGATGCGGTCTTCTTTTTGCCGGATACCCCGGTGAATGTGCGTATCAAAGAATGGGCCGCCCTGGCTAACGAGCGGAAATTGCCTACCTCCGGCCCCAACCTGGCCGCTATGAACGATGGCATCTTGACCAGTTATGGCGTTGACCTGGCCCTTGCCGGGAAAGAACAGGCCGCGCGTATGGCCGATCAAATTCTGAAGGGAACTTCACCGGCTAACCTGCCGGTAGAAATGACCGATTTCTTTTCGGGGGTCAACCTGCCAATAGCGAATGTCATTGGCATCGAAGTCTCGCCGGAAATTCTACGTCAAACCGATATGGTCATTCGTTAAATCGCGCGGCCCAGCCTGGGCCGCGCGAACGCGGCCCAGGCATCCATTCTGCCAGGCTAACCTTTGAGGTGAACTATGAAAAAGACTTCAAACCGCCCGAGGACCTCTGCAAAAATGCCCAAATTGTCCAACAATATTCAGGCGCGTCTGACTGTGATTTTTGTAACCCTGGCCGTCGCACCTTTGCTTGTGGTAGGGCTTGTGCTGGGTGTGTACAGCTACAGTGTGCAACTCCAACAAGTGCTGAACTTGCAAGAGCAGCAGGCTCAACGGATCGCCATTGCGGTGGAGGCCTATATCCAGGGGATCGAGACCGAAATGCGCGTCGTGGCCGACGTGCATAGTGTGATGGATATGCCTTCTGCCCAACAGGAGCTTACCTTGCGGGGATTGCTCGCGCACAATTCCGCTTTCGAGGACATCATCCTGCTCGACGAGGCGGGAAACGAAAAAATCCACTTCTCGCGCAAGGAAATCTATTCCCGCGAAGAGTTGGGGAACCGTTCAGAGGCGGATGAGTTCCAGGTGCCCAAAGAGCAAAATGTCAGTTATTATAGCCCGTTGCAGACGGACCCGATGACCAACGAGCCTTTTATGATTATCGCGGTGCCCATGTCCGATCCGTTCACCGAAAAGGTCATCGGCGTTCTGGTCGCCGAAGTACGGACCAAACCCATCTGGACTCTGATCGCCGATTTCGATGCCGAGGCAGACGATGGGGAAAGCGTCTACATTGTGGATGATGCACAGCATGTTGTCGCCCATCGCGATCCCTCGATAGTGTTGGGTGGCAACACGTTTACTATTTTAACCCAGAAAGGCATCCAGCGCGGCCTGAATAGCGACAAGCGCGTCGTTCTGGCTGCTGAGTCCCTCGAGTTGGGCGGGCAAAAACTCTACATAGTGGCAGAGAAAGACTTCTTCAAGGCGCTCAATCTTGCCATCACGACCCTTGGCCTGATCGTCGGATTGAGCGTGATAGCCGCGGCGACCGCCGGTATATCGGGAAACTTTGCCGTGAGCCGGATTGTCCATCCCATCAAAGAGCTGGCCGTCACATCGCAGGCCATTGCCAGAGGCGACCTTAACCAAACGATCGGCCATCGGGCCGACGATGAAGTGGGACAACTGGCCGACGCCTTCCGCCAAATGATGGCCTATCTCCAGACCATGGCCGCTGCCGCCGACAATCTGGCTCTCGGCGATATGAGCGCCCAGATCACCCCCCAATCTGAGCAGGACGCACTAGGCAACGCCTTCCAACGGATGCTCGGCTACCAGAAGACGATGTCCATTGCTGCCGATCGCCTGGCCCTGGGCGACATTACCGCCCAGGTCACGCCCCAGTCGGAGCAGGATGCGCTAGGCAATGCCTTCCA
>DAOUGD010000277.1:0-23600 GCA_034429475.1 Anaerolineae bacterium | reverse complement strand
TGCGGGCAGTAGCCCGCAGCCACAAAACATCTCTTTTCTCCGCAGCTTTAGCCGCAAAACCCATTCAATGGGCAATGTCCAGCAAGAATGATAAAGACTTGATCCCAACCCTCCACTTGCACACCAGGGTTGTATGATCAAGGTAGACAGTAGACAGAAGACGATAGACAGGGCTGTCTACTGTTTACCGTCTACCGTCTACCATCCCAGAAAGGAGCACTGCAAAAAAACTATGACCGAACCGCAAATTGTCGTACAAACCTTATCGAAAACGTATCGTGTACCGGAACGCGAGCCGGGACTGGACGCCGCGCTCAAGAGCCTGGTGCGCCGCCGCTTCACCGACGTGGCCGCCGTGCGCGAGATCACCTTTGCCGTCGAGCCGGGCGAATTCGTGGGCTTCATCGGGCCGAACGGCGCGGGCAAGACCACCACGCTCAAAATACTCGCCGGACTGCTCCATCCCACCGGCGGCGCGGCGCGGGTGCTAGGCTTCGCGCCGTGGGAGCGCCGCCACGCTTACCTGCGGCGGATCAGCATGGTGCTGGGCAACAAGAGCCAGATGCTGTGGGATATTCCCCCGCTGGACAGCTTCCGTGTCCTGGGAGAAATCTACCACGTTCCGCCCGCCCAATTCCAGCAGACGTTGGACGAGCTGATCGCGCTGCTGGAGATGGAAGAGTTGCTGACCAAGCCTGTGCGCAACTTTTCCCTGGGCGAGCGGATGAAGTGCGAACTCGTCGCGGGGCTGCTGCACCGCCCGGACGTGCTCTTCCTCGACGAGCCGACGTTGGGGCTGGACGTTTCAATGCAGGCGCGGCTGCGGCGTTTCCTGGCGGAGTACAACCGGCGCAGCGGCGTGACCGTCATCCTCACCAGCCACTACATGGCCGACGTGGTGGCGCTGTGTCCCCGCGTCATCCTCATCCATCACGGCCAACTGCTCTACGATGGCGCGCTGCAAGGGTTGGCCGAAAAACTCGCGCCGTTCAAATTGATTCGGCTGACGCTGCGCAACGGGCACACGGAGGAGGAGATTCTGCGCTTCGCTCAGAATGACGGCGAAAATGCGGAGGTGATGGAACAGGAGAACGGGCAAGTGACCCTGCGCGTTTCCCGCGCCGCGACGCCCGCGATGACCGCGCGCCTGCTGAACACGTTACCTGTTGTAGACCTCTCTGTTGAAGATCCGCCCATTGAGGCTGTCATTGACCAAATCTATCAAGAAGGCAAAGTCGAGGCATAAAAATGATCCCAAAAGTTATTCTGCATACCGAAGTGAGCGTGGATGGACGCATGGATTGGATGGCGGACGACCATTTCCTCTACTACCGGATGATCGCGGACTGGAAGCTGGACGCGATGATCTCCGGCAGCAGCACGATGCTGGCGGCCTACGCCGAACCCGACTCGCCTGAACTGCTGGCTGCGCCGCCGCCGGAAAAGTCGCCGGGGATGCAGCGCCTGCTCGTCGTGGACAGCCGGGGCCGCCTGCGCTGCTGGCGGCAGATGCAGCAGAGCGAATGGTGGGGCGAGGTGACGCTGCTATGCTCCCGCGCCACGCCGAAGGAGTACGTCGCGTCCGTCAAGGCTCTGGGCGTTGACGTCATCATCGCCGGCGAGGATCAAGTAGACCTGCACGCCGCGCTGGAAGAAGTCCACGCCCGGTACGGCGTCGAAGTCATCCGCACCGACAGCGGCGGCGCCCTTCACGGGGCGTTACTGCGCGCTGGGCTGGTGAGCGAAGTCAGTGTGCTGCTCAACCCGTGCCTGGCGGGCGGAATCTCCCCGCGTTCGATGTTCGTCGCGCCCGACCTGGACGGGAAAGACGGGCTGATTCCCCTGCGTCTGCTGGACGTCAAAGCCATCGAAGGCGATTTCGTGGCGCTGCGGTATGCGGTGGTCAAGGAGGCTGCGGCATGAACCTGAGGGGCGGCTGGGCGCTGATCAAGAAAACGTGGCTGATGTGGGTGCAGCATCGCAGCTTCTTCTTCCTGCTGGCCTTCGGCTGGATGATCCCGCCGCTCATCTACCTCTTCGTCTGGGCGACGGCGGCCGGCGGCGCGAGCATCGGCGGGCTGACGCGCGGGGGATTCGTGGCCTACTACCTCGTGCTCATCCTGGTGAACCAACTGACCTACTCCCAAACCAACTGGACGGTGGGCGACACCATCCGCTACGGCGGGATGAATTCCCTGCTGCTGCGCCCGCTCTCCCCCGTGTTCGACGCGCTTTCGAGCGAAGTGGCGGGCAAAGTGGTCTACATGCTGTTCGTCATCCCCGTGACCGCCGTGCTGGCCCTGCTCCTGCGCCCGGAACTTCACCTGACCCTGACGAGCACGCTGGCTTTCCTCCCCGCGCTGGCGCTGGCGTGGGCGCTGCGCTTCTTCTGGGGCTACTGGCTCGCGCTCCTCGCGTTCTGGGCCACCCGCGCCGACGCGCTGCTGGCGCTGCAAGACGCCCTCATCTTCCTGCTTGCGGGCCAGGTCGCGCCGACGGCGCTCCTGCCCGGCGTCCTGCGGCAGGCCTCCCACTTTCTGCCGTTCCGCTACATGGTCGGCTTCCCTGTCGAAGTGCTGACCGGCCAACTGGACGCCGCCGGGCTGCTCGCAGGCTTCGCCGCCCAAGTCGCGTGGCTCGCCGTCGCCGTGACGCTCTTTGCCGTGATGTGGCGCACCGGCGTCAGGCGATACTCCGCTGTTGGTGGATAAAACATTTTATCAGCAGATTAAGCAGATTTAGCAGATTAAATCTGCTTAATCTGCTAAATCTGCTGACCAAAAAGGAAAAACAATGCGCTATCTGAAATTGATCAAACACTTTATCGTAATCGCCTTCCAAGACGTGCTGGCCTACCGGATGAATTTCTGGATCAGCCTGCTGTATTCGCTCTTGAATTTGGGGACGGGGGTGCTGGGGTTGGTGATTCTGTTCAGCCACGTAGAAACCGTCCAGGGGTGGACGCTGGCCTCGACGCTGGCGCTGCTGGGGGTGTACCTGACCCTCGGCGCGCTGCGCGGGCTGTTCATCGGGCCGAGCCTGGAGGCGCTGGCCGGGATGGACGGCGAAGTCTGGACAGGGCGCTTCGACTTCACGCTGCTGCGCCCGGTGGACGTGCAATTCCTCGCCAGCTTCCGCTATTGGCGGCCGCTCGCGCTGCTGGATTTAGTGCTGGGCCTCGGCGTGCTGGGCGCGGCTGTCGTCCAACTGGGGCAGACCCTCACGCTGATGAATCTCCTCGCGTTTCTCGTCGCCCTCACTGCCGGACTCCTCACCCTGTACGCGATCCTGCTGGCGTTCAGCGCGATGGTCTTCTGGAGTCCCGGCTTCCTGTTTACCTGGTTGTTCGACGCCCTCTTCCAGATGGCGCGCTATCCCATCGGCCTGTACCCCGGCTGGCTGCGCCTGGTGCTGACCTGGATCGTCCCCGTGGGCGTGATGACCACCGTGCCCGCTCAGGCCCTCAGCGGCCTCGCGGCCCCGCCGATCCTGCTCGGCAGCGTCGCCCTCTCCCTCGTCTTCTTCACCGTCGCCACCGTCCTCTTCCGCACTGGACTCCGTCGCTACGCCAGCGCGTCGAGTTAGGAGTTGCGAGTTGCGAGTTAGGAGTTGCGAATGAGGAGTGAGGAGTTGCGAGTGAGGAGTGAGGAGTTGCGAGTTGCCTCATTCCTAACTCCTACCCCCTAACTCCTAACCCCTAACCCCTAACTCCTAACTCCTAACTCCTATTTCCTATTTCCTATTTCCCATGCTATCCTATCCGCGTGACGACACGCTATTTGCGCACGACGGATATTGCGTATGCCCTGGCGGTCCATCCCAACACGGTGCGGGTGTATGAGGAATGGAAGTTGCTCCCGCCCATCCCGCGCACGCCGAGCGGCTACCGGATGTTCACGCAGGCCCACCTGGATCAGATGCGCCTGGTGCGCTCGGCCATGCATTTCACCTGGCTCGGCGGCGACATCCGGCGGACGCTGTACCAAATGATCGAGCGCGCCGCGTCCGGCAATTTAGGCGGCGCGTTGGAACTGGCGTACTCTGTGCTGGTGCAAATCCGCACGGAGCGCACGCAGGCCGAGGCCGCCGTGTCTCTGCTGGAACGGTGGGCGCAGGGGACGGCGACCGACGCCACCGATGCGCCGCTCTCCATCGGGCAGGTCGCCAGGCGGCTGAATGTGACCCACGACATGCTCCGCAACTGGGAGCGCAACGGCTTGCTGACCGTGCCGCGCGACCCGGACAACGGCTACCGGCGCTACGGCCCGGCGGAGATCGGGCGGCTGCGCGTCATCCGCACGCTGCGACACGCCCGCTACAGCCCCATGGCGATCCTGCGGATGCTCCGCCAGCTTGACGCCGACCGGGACGCCAACCTGCGCCAGGCGCTCGACACGCCCGACCCGGAAGACGACGTGGGCGCCGCCGCCGACCGCTGGCTCTCCACGCTGGCAAGCCTGGAACCGCGCGCCGCCGACCTCATCCCGCAGTTGGAAGCGATGATCCGGCGGCAAATGGAGAAGCCGGCCTCTCGCAAAGCCGCCGCAGCCCCTACCGGCCGCGCCATCGTCGTCGCCGAATTCGTCTCCGCCCTGAGCGATGCGCTGGACTGCATCGCGCCGGCCCTCGGCGACGATTACCGCCTCATCGGGACGGCGGCGGCGCTGCTGCAAGGCGTCTTCCTGCCCATCCACGACGTCAACCTGCTGGTGAAAACGCGCGAACAGGTGGATGCCGCCGCCCGCGCTCTGGCCGACTTCCCCTGCCTGACGCCGCCCACTTTTATGGAAGAGGAACAGCGGTATACGACGACCACCCTCATCCAAGGCATAGAGATGAACGTGATGTGCGTAGAAAGAGAAACTTCCACCGACGGCCTGGAAACCACCGGCCCCGGCCCGTGGACGCATTGCACGCGCTTCGCCTGCGGCGCGCACACCGTCCTTGCCGTCGCCCTCGAACTGCGCCTGGCGACCGAGCTGGCCCGCGACCGATCCGACCGCATCGCCCCCCTGCTCCAACACCTGCGCCGTCACCCGTGCGACCTCCCCCTCCTGCAAAGCAGTATGGACGCCAACGCCATCCCCGCGAAGACCCAACAATCCATTCTTGCGCAACTATCCCATCAGATATAGGACGCAGATAAACGCTGATGAACGCTGATTTTTTTAAAAATTATCTGCGTGAATCTGCGTTTATCTGCGTACTGATTTTCCCTTAACCCTCCACTTATGCACCAGGGTTGTATGATAAGGTAGAAAGTAGACGGTAGACGGTAGACGGCAAACAACCCGTCTACCGTCTACCGTCTACCGTCTACCAACTTAAAGGAGAAATCTATGCAAGACACAATCACCCTCAAAGGCGCGAAGCTGCACAATCTGAAAAACGTTTCCCTCAGCCTCCCCAAAAACAAGCTGGTGGCGTTCACGGGACTGTCCGGCTCTGGCAAGTCCACGCTGGCCTTCGATATTTTGCACAAGGAGGGCCAGCGGCAGTACATGGAGTCGCTGGGGCTGGTGGAGTACCTGAGCAAGCCGCCCGTGGAGAGCCTCGCCGGCCTGTCGCCGTCCATCAGCGTGGATCAGCACCTCACCAACCGCAGCCCGCGCTCCACGGTGGGGACGACCACCGAAGTCTACACGTACCTGCGGGTGCTCTACGCGCGCGTCGGACGCCGCCCCTGCCCCGCCTGCGGCGCGGAAGTCCCGCCGGCTACCGACCCCGAAGCGTGGAGTAATGAGGCGGAAGGGGCCGTCGAGGCGGAAGCGTCGGGCGCAGAAGAGGCCGGCGCGACTTACCCCTGCCCGCACTGCGGCGCGCCCATCCCGGAGCTGGGGATGGCGCACTTTTCCTTCAACAAGCCGGCCGGCGCCTGCCCCACCTGCACCGGCCTGGGGACGACCATCCAGCCGAACATCAGCCGCCTGATGGACCCGGCGCGCAGTGTGGCCGATGGGGGTGTGCTGATTTGGAACGAACCGCAGGCCAAACACTACGGCAAAACCCTCCAAAGCGCGGGCGAGTATTACGGCTTCCCCTTCGACCTCAACGCGCCGATCCACACCCTGACGCCGGCCGCGCGCGACTTCTTGCTGTACGGCAGCTACGGCGACCTGTTCCGCCGCCACTTCCCCGACACGAAGCCGCCGACGACCGTGGGCCAGGGCAACTTCGAGGGCCTCGCCACCAACGTGATGCGCCGCTACGAGGATCACGCCCGCAGCCCCGATTACCGCGAGGGACTGGAGCAATTGCTCATCGCGCAGACCTGCCCGGATTGCGGCGGCGAGCGCATCCGCCGGGAGAGCCGCCAGGTGACGGTGGCGGGCCGCACCATTGTCGAGGTGTCGCGGCTGCCGCTCACGAGCCTGGCGGACTGGCTGGATCAGCTTCCCGGCGTCATCCCGGCGGACGAGCAGCCCATCCTCGCGCCGATCCTGGACGATTTATGCTCGCGGGTGCGCCGCCTGGTGGACGTGGGCGCGGGCTACCTGACGTTGGAACGCGCCTCGCCGAGCCTCTCCGCCGGGGAAGCGCAGCGGCTGCGGTTAGCGTCGCTGCTCGGCTCCGGGCTGACGGGCGTGCTGTACGTCCTCGACGAGCCGACCATCGGCCTGCACCAGCGCGACACGGAACGACTGATCAAGGTGCTGCGGCAACTGCGCGACCTGGGCAACACGGTGCTGGTGGTGGAGCACGACCTGGAGATGATCCGCGCCGCCGATTACGTGGTGGACATCGGGCCGGGCGCGGGCGAGTCCGGCGGGGAAATCGTGGCCGCCGGGACGCCGGACGAGGTGGCGGGCGTCCCCGCCTCCGTGACCGGGCGCTACCTCGCCGGGCAGGACGCCATCCCCACCCCGCAGCGGCGGCGGCGGGGCAATGGCAAGCGGCTGACCATTCACGGCGCGCGCGCCCACAACCTCAAGGACGTCACCGTGAGCTTCCCGCTGGGTCTGTTCATCGCCGTGAGCGGCGTGTCGGGGTCGGGCAAGTCGTCGCTGATGTTCGACATCCTCGACCGGGCGGCGCGGCAGCGCTTCTACGACGCCGGCGACCCGCCGGGCGAGCACCTCGCCATCACCGGCTGGGAGCACCTGGATAAGATCATCACCCTCGACCAGAGCGCGATTGGGCGCACGACCCGCTCCAATGCGGCGACGTACACCGACACGTTCACGGCCATCCGCCAGACGTTTGCCAACACGCTGGCAGCGCGCGGGCAAGGGCTGGAAGCGCGGCACTTCTCCTTCAACACGCCGGGCGGCCGCTGCGAGCGCTGCCAAGGCGCGGGGACGCTGCTGGTCAACATGCACTTCATGCCGGACGTGGAAGTCCGCTGCCCGGCGTGCCACGGCCATCGCTTCAACCGCGACGTGCTGACCGTGACCTATCGCGGGCACACCATCAGCGACGTGCTGGAGATGTCCATCGCCGAGGCCGCCGCGCTGTTTGCGGACGTGCCCGCCGCCCGCAATCGCCTGGCGCTGATGAGCGAGGTGGGGCTGGGCTACCTCAAGTTGGGGCAGCCGGCCACCACGCTGAGCGGCGGGGAAGCGCAGCGCGTCAAGCTGGCGAAAGAGCTGGCGCGCAAGGCCACCGGGCGCACGCTCTACCTGCTCGACGAGCCGACGACGGGGCTGCACATGGCGGACGTGGCGAACCTGCTCAAAGTGCTCCACGGCCTGACGGACGCGGGCAACACCGTCGTCGTCATCGAGCACAACCTGGACGTCATCCGCGCCGCCGACTGGGTCATAGACCTCGGCCCGGAAGGCGGGGACGCGGGCGGGCAGGTGATTGCGGAAGGAACGCCGGAGGAGGTGGCGCGGGTGGAAGGGAGTCATACGGGGGCGTTTTTAAGGAAGATGCTGGGGTAAAACGCAAAACGTCAAACGTCAAACGTCAAAACGTGAGGCTTTCACAGGGGGAGCCTTACGTTTTGCGTTTTACGTACCTGGGGTAATTGTTTTTCCGGAATGGCTTTGGTTGGTTTCTCCTTGGCGCTCGTTTGACTTCTTTTGCAAAACTCCTATATTGATTGTTGTAGCCTTTGCATAGTAATTCAGGGAAAATGCCGAGAAAATGAAACATCTGCGCATAAGTCTTCTAATTCTAATTGTAGCATTACTTCTGGTCGAATACTTCTTCCTTGACAGTCACCCATGGATGGTATGGTATCTCACGGCGAGACCCGGTCGTTTTTTCTCAGAGGGTTACAGTTTCGATAAGTGTAGTTGGGGGATAATTGATCACAGCTTCGCCGGAGACATAGATGGCTACATCTGTAGATGGCATCGGCAGGATGGCGATTTCCTATATGTTCGGGAAGAACGCTATATGGGAGGTTTTTTCTGGATAGCATTCGAGTCCGCGTACAAGAAAGAACAACTTGTGTGGATGGCACGGCTCTATCCTCGCAGCAAGCGTGTGTACATGCGTTGTTCTGAATACGGAGAACCCTATTTCTTGGAACTGGTTGAGCGGGGAGTGGTCACATCACGGTATGAATCTGACTGGCAGAGGTTTAGTGTTGATGAGAAGAAGGTCTTCTGGAGTATACCGCTGGATGCAAGGCGCGCTTCTGGACGTGTCTGGCCCGAGGTAGAGAACTTCCTTCAGAATGAAGATCGTCAAGAACTCAAATCCCTGCGCGCCGAAGGTTACGATCTCAGTAAGTCACTAGAAGTGGCATTTGGATTCTATTTCCCTTCCGAGCCACCGGGACAAGATAATCCCTGGTCAGCCCTGGCTGAACGTGGGTGTTTCTGGCGCCCTGAAGAACGTCGGGTATTCCCGCAGATCGGACATTGCACAATGAGTTTAGTCCTTACCGAAGAAACTCTTGAGAGCAAACGGGTTGAATTCGTAGAATTAGCCAAATCGCATGGAGGAAAATTCTATGGCTGGAGTCTGTCATAATTGATTATGATGCCCTACGAAACCTACCCCTGCCCCAAATGCAACCACCCCACCGTGCTCTACGATGGCATGTTAGTCTGGCGCAGCGGCCCGCGTCCGCCGCGCAAGCTGGCGAGCAAAGACGTGGGGTTCTTGCCCCGCGCGGACTACGAGCGCGAGCGGCTGTATCACTGCGAGCAGTGCGGGGCCGAGTTTTACGAAGATGTAGAGCAAAGCCAGGTGCATCTTTACGAAGAGCATGGAAGTGGCCGGTACGTTTATAACCGGGCCACCGGGACGTGGCAGTCCAAATCACCCGGCAGTTAGCGTGAGGCGTGAAACGGGAAGACGTGAAACGAGAGGCTTTCGGCGTGAAAGCCTCTCGTTTTGCATTTCAATCCGGCCCTGGCGCGTTCCGGCCGACCTCTGATCGTGTCGATCCTGGTGACTCCGATCCCATAGCCTTGGTGATCAAGGCTTCCAACTCCGCATGTTGGAAGTCGTTGACCAGCCGATCCAAAGCGGCGGCCAGCGCGGGCTGAGTAGCCTCAACCGGCTTGAGCAGTTCGAGCATCATGCTCCAATCGCCCTCCCACACTGCCTGGCGGAAGGTAGGCAACCACTCCGCCGGCATGGAGGCCAACCCCTCGACCATCTGTTCCGGCGACATCTGGGGCGCGGGTTCGGTGGCGAGACTCTCGTCTGCATAGACAAACCGTGCTCCGAGGTGCTTTTCCAATGCAGTCAGAATGTCCGCTTCGCGCATTGGCTTGCGGATGAAATCGTCACAGCCTTCCGCCAGCACACCGGCGCGCTCCTCTTCAAAGGCGCTGGCCGTCAAGGCTACAATGATGACCTTTTCCGCCTGGGTCGCCCTGATACGCCGGGTAGCTTCGCGCCCATCCATCACCGGCATCCGCATGTCCATTAGAATTAAGTGAGGCTGCCAGGTCTGCCAGATCTCAATGGCTTCTTGCCCGTTGGTCGCCTCGCGCACCTCAAAGCCCAGGGGTTTCAATATCTTGATCAACAACTTACGGCTGACCTCGACATCGTCCGCAATCAACAGCCGATACGCGGGGTGGCCAGGTTCCAGGCCTACAACGCGCCGGCGCGTATGCTCGGACGGCAAGCTGGCAATTTCCTCCTGGGTAAGCAAGTTGGCCTGCACATCAAAGGTAAAGCAACTCCCTTTACCCGACGTTCCCTCACTCTGGACGGCAATATCGCCGCCCATCAAGCGTACAAACTGGCGGCTGATGGCCAGCCCCAACCCCGTGCCCTCGCGGGATTTGCGTCCGGCCTCGGTCTGTTCAAATGCCGCAAAGACCTGGCCGATTTCATCCGGCGCAATCCCCACGCCGGTGTCCTGAATTTCAAAGTGTAGATAGTAGACGGTAGACGGTAGACGGTAGACGGTAGACGGCTGTTCAGCGCTCTCCCCGTCTCCTGTCTCCTGTCTCCTGTCTACTCTTAAAGTAATGCCGCCCTCGACGGTGAACTTGACTGCGTTGCCCAACAGATTGATGAGCACCTGGCGCAGTTTGCCTTGATCCGCGCGGATGCAGCGTGGCACATCCGGCGTATGCTCAAAGGTGAGCGCCAATCCCTTTTTCGCGGCGCGCAGGCGGAACATGGCTTCCAGGTCGTCGAGCAAGCGGCGCAAGTCAAATGGCTCTTCTTGCAATGTCACCCGCCCTGCCTCAATCTTGGAAAGATCCAACACATCGTTGATCAGCCCTAGCAAATGCTCGCCGCTGTGGTTGATCGTTTCCAGGTTTTCAAGCTGCTCCTGGTTCAATGTCTCATCCCGCGCCATCAACTCGCTAAAGCCCAGGATCGCATTGAGCGGCGTGCGCAATTCGTGGCTCATATTCGCCAGAAATACGCTCTTGGCGCGGTTCGCCGCCTCGGCGGCGTCTTTGGCCGCCGACAGTTCGGCGGTGCGTTCCACCACCGCCTGTTCCAGGGTGTGGCTGTAATCCTCCAGGAGCTTTTGAGCCCGCTTGCGCTCCGTGATGTCACGCACCACCCCCTGGCGGCCGATGATCTCGCCATTTTGGTCGCGCCGCACCGTCACTGTCAGCAAACCGTCCATGAGCGCGCCATCCTTGCGTTTGAGCCGCGCCTCAAAATCACGCACCCCACCGGTCTCGAGCAGCGCTTGCCGGAAACGCTGCACTTCGGTCTCGTCCGCAAAAATATCCTGGCCTGGGGTTGTGGAGAGTTCGGCCCGGCTATAGCCAAACAAGTCCAGCATCGCCTGGTTGGCATCCGCAAAATTCTCCGTTTGGTCAACGAGATAAATGGCATCATAAGAATCCTCAAACAGACTGCGGTATCTTTTCTCGCTGTGCGCCAACTGTTGATTGGACGTGTGGATGGAATTCACCATGCCGTTGAAGGATTGCGTCAGGAAGCCAATTTCATCGTGGAACTGCACCGGCACGCTGACGGTCAGGTCGCCGCGATTGACCTGTTTGATGCCATCCACCAGCGCTTCGAGCGGCCTGACCAGGTTAGACCGGAAAAAGAGGGGGAAAATCAGCAAGACTACGACCATGCTGCCCAACATCACGATCACGACAGGCAGGCCATAGGGATTGATAGCGTCCCGGTACATAGTGTTGGGGATACCGAAGCGGTAGAGGCGGTCATCCCGCTGAAAAGAGTAGATCAGATGACGGTTATAAAGACGCCAATAATCAAAGACCGATTCCCCACGGGAAAAATGCCACGTATAGCTGGAAGCCGCCAAAGGATCGGCGGACAGAGGCGATGAAACGACCCATACCACCTCGGTGGGTAGATCATCCGCCTCAACCTGACCCAACTGCCCGGTAGAGAACAACGCGGCTTCCACAAGATGGACATCCTGGGCATAGTCGGGTTTGTGAGCAGAGAGGGTGGTGTAACTCAAAACCGCAATTACGGCCAACACCACAGTGACCATGCTGAGGGTCAGTTTGGCCGTGAAGGTGGTCGCTTCGGGCGCGTAGTTCAGGTAGACGATGGCAAAAGTAAACAGGAAGAACAAGATCAACAATTGAAAGACAGTGTCGTAAACGCTTTTGGGAATCACCCCTCCTAAAACAACCTGGGTCAAAATGTACCATACGGCTGCCAAGAAAGGGCTGAGCAAGACCAGGGCAAAAGCCCGTGTGGCCCGCGCGTCCCTGCCAACCGGCCGGATCAGGGCTGACCCGACGCCCTTTAACCAGGGCCAGATTCCTGAGCGAGAGTGGAGTTTGGCCGGATCAGTCTGCTGATAAGTCAGGCGCACAGTGCGATACAACAGCACGACAATGACTCCGACAAATTCCAGGGCAGTCAAGCTCACCCCCGTCAAAGTCACCGGCGCCATGGAGTCGTAAGTGTGGGACAATCGGAACCAGGCGATGAAGAGTCCCAAATCGCCCAGGAAAGCCAATCCTGAAAGCACCAGCAGCACGCGGGCCGCGCGCGTGCGTCCTGGCGCCGGCGCAGGGAAACGATAGGCAAACTGGAGCAGGCAGCCTAACCCAAGGATATAACACAGGCCGGTAGTTGGCGCCCATTCTCCCGATAGGATGAGTGAGTCGAACAAAAAAGCCATTCCAAAGGCGCCGATTGTGCCGCCAAAAAAGCCAGCCAGCCACCAGCTTGATTTTGACCGATCTCGGCCAAACAAAAGAATGCCTAAGATGGTCAAGAGCAAAATTGTGATGGTCATGTTAAAAACTGCGGATTCATTCAGGGTGAATTGGGTAAGCAGTGAACTCATACACCACCTCTCAGGAGTCAATAAGGCAGGCCAAATGACGTTTTCATTTTATCACTAATGCCGTGATTTCCATATTTGACTTCTCTTCCCCCTTCCCTATACTAACCGATACAGTTGACTTCAATTCAGCTTGCGGGAAGGTTGGCTGCATAAGTTCCGAAGAAAAAAAACTGTACGGAGGAAAAAGATGAAAACCCTACCGATTGTTGCGATCACCATTGGAGATGCGGCCGGCATTGGCCCGGAAGTCGTCGTCAAGGCGCTGCGCCAGCCGGAGATTTACACGCTCTGCCGCCCGCTCGTCATTGGTGACGCGCGCATCTTTGCGGAAGCGACCTTCGCCGCACAAGCGACAGTGAAAGCCGTCACAGGCTTCGCGCAGGCCGATTACGGCCCGGACGCGCTCACCTTGTTGGACATGCACAACCTCGATCCCGCCGCCGTGACCCTCGGTCAGATTTGCCCGGCGTCCGGGCGCGCGGCAGTGGAGTACGTCCTCAAGGCGACCGAGCTGGCGCTATCCGGCGCGGTGGACGCGGTGGCGACCGCGCCGTTGAACAAAGAGGCGATGCGTCTGGCCGGATTTGATTACATCGGCCACACCGAAATTCTGGCCGAAGTCACAAAGACGCCGCGCTGCACCACGATGCTGGCGACGCCGGGGCTGCGCGTCACCCACGTCACGCGGCACATCCCCTTCCGTACCATCAGCGACAAGCTCACGGTGGACAACGTGCTGGATACCATCGTCATCACCGACGAGGGGATGCGCACGTTGGGCTACCCCACCCCGCGCCTGGCCGTCGCCGGATTGAATCCGCACAACGGGGACAACGGCCTGATCGGGCGCGAGGAACTGGACATCATCGGCCCGGCGGTGCAGCAGGCGCAGGCGCAGGGCATCCACGCGCGCGGCCCCATCCCCGCCGACTCAGTCTTCTTCCAGGCCATCCGCAGCGACTACGACGTGGTGGTATGCATGTACCACGATCAGGGCCACATCGCCGTCAAGACGCACGGCTTCGAGAAGTCCATCACCATCACCCTGGGCCTGCCCATCATCCGCACCTCCGCCGACCACGGCACCGCCTTCGACATCGCCGGCCAAGGCATCGCCCACCCCGACAGCATGATCGCCGCCATCACCGAAGCCGCCATGATGGCGCAGCGACGACAGTAAAACGTCAAACGTCAAACGTCAAGCTTTTACTAAAAGAGCATGACGTTTGACGCTTGACGTTTGACGCTTGACGAAAATCATCCCAGGGCAATCGCATTTGGAGAGCTTTGTTCCGCTGCGCTGCCTGTTGTGCCGCTAAAGCGGCGTTTTTAGGAGGGATTTTTGTGGCGGGGCTTCACCCCGCCACAAAAATACTCCTTTATCCCCGGCCTTTAGGCCATCAGTGGGTCAAATGCGATAGCCCTAAAAATCATCCCTTGACAAATTATGGTAAATCATATACAATATATTCTATTAAACATATAGGCATTATAGAAAAACTAGGCAATTATGAAACTCTCCAAACGCGGCGAATATGGCTTGCGCGCCCTCCAAGACCTGGCGGCGCACTATCACGACGAGCCAGTCTCCAACAAGGAACTGGCCGAGCGCAACAACATTCCCGCAAAATTCCTGGAACAGATTTTGCTCGCGCTGAAACGCGGGCGCATCATCAACAGCCAGAAAGGGCCGCAGGGCGGCTATTGCCTGGCCCGCCCGCCGGAACAAATCACGCTGGCGGAGGTCATCCGCCTGCTGGATGGCCCGCTGGCCCCCATCCCCTGCGTGAGCGCGACCGCCTATGAGCCGTGCGGCTGCCCTGACATGGATACCTGCGGCCTGCGCAAAGTGATGAAGCGCGTGCGCGACGTCGTCGCCGAGATGATGGAGTCCACCACCCTGGCCGATCTGAGCGTATGAGGATTTTTTTATCAGAAAAGCACACTATTTAAGTAGGTTTTATAGGGTAATTAGAAATCGGTGAGTGGAAATCGGTAATCAGAAATGAGTAACCAGTTTCCAGTTTCCAGTTTCCAATTTTTTTCACTTAAGGAGGTAGTACTATGCAGCACAAATCGTGTGTCAAAGTCTTTCTGGCAGCGGCCTTGTTGAGCCTGCTCCTCGGCGGGTGCGGCAACACAGGCAAATCGGGCGACGAGAAGCTGAGCGGCACGCTCACCATCTCCGGCGCTTGGGCTTTATATCCAATGGTTGTACAATGGGGTGAGGAATTTCAGAAGGTGTACCCGGACGTGCAGTTCGACATCTCGGCCGGCGGCGCCGGCAAAGGGATGACCGACGCGCTCTCTGGGGCGGCCGACATCGGCATGGTCTCCCGCGAAGTCAAGCAGGAAGAGCTTGACCAGGGCGCATTCTGGATCACGGTGGTGGCGGACGCCGTCTTACCGACCATCAATGCCAGCAATCCGCAGCTTGCCAGGATTCAGGCGCAGGGCCTCACCCGCGCCGACTTCGAGGCCATCTGGATGGGCAAGGCCAAGACCTGGGGCGATGTGCTCGGCGATCCAAGCATCACGGACGAAATTCACGTCTACACCCGCTCCGACGCCTGCGGCGCTGCGGAAACCTGGGCGCTCTACCTCGGCAAGTACAAGCAGGAGGATTTGCAGGGCGTGGCCGTCTACGGCGACCCCGGTCTGGCGGAAGCCGTCGCCAAAGACCCGCTGGGGATCGGCTTCAACAATCTCAACTTCGCCTACGATATGAACACCAGCAAGCCCATCGAGGCCCTTCAAATTGCGCCGATAGATGTGAATGAGAACGACGCGATAGACGAAGCCGAAGCTTACTATGCCGACAAACAGGGCGTGATGCTCGCTATCGCCGAAAAACGGTATCCGTCACCGCCCGCGCGCGGACTCAACCTCGTCACCAACGGCAAGCCGACCGGGTTGGCGCTGGCTTTCATCCGCTGGACGCTGACCGACGGGCAAGCCTTTGCCGATCCGACCGGGTTCATCCCCCTGACCGAGGCGCAGGTAGAAGCGGAATTGGCGAAACTTAAGTAATGAGTAACGAGTAATGGGTAACGAGTAATGAGTAATGAGACTCATTACTCATTACTCATTTCTGATTTCCTGTAAAACCACGGTGAAACAACACACCACCCTCCGGCAACTCAAAGAACAGTGGGCGGGGCGCGTGATGGGCGCGCTCACGGCGTTTGCCGCCGCGTTAGCGCCGGTCATTGCCATCGCGCTGCTGATGCGCGCCCGCCCGCTGCTAGATATTGCCCCGCTGGACAAGCTGCTGACCGCATCGGTGTGGAAGCCGCTGCAAAAAGAGTTTGGATTCCTGCCCTTCATCGCCGGCTCTCTGTGGGTCACAGTGCTGGCGATGCTGTTGGCCGTCCCCCCCTGCCTGCTGTCGGCCATCTATCTGGCCGAATACGCGCCGCGCCGCTTGCGGGAAGCCGCCAAGCCGCTGATTGACCTGCTGGCCGGCATCCCCTCGGTGGTATACGGCCTGTGGGGGACGTTGATGATCGTCCCCTTCATCCGCGACGTCCTCATCCCCTGGAGCGGACGCGCCTTCGCCAACGTCCCTCTTTTCCAAAGCAAAAATCCCACCGGATACAGCGTGTTGGCCGGGGGCATCGTGCTGGCAGCGATGGTCTTCCCGGTCATCATCTCCACAGCGGAAGAGGTCATCCACGCCGTGCCGGGCGGGCTGCGCGAAGCCGCGCTGGCCCTGGGCGCGACCCGCTGGCAGGCCGTGAAGGGCGTCGTACTGCGCCGCGCGCTGCCGGGAATCATCGCCTCCGTCATCCTGGGTTTCTCCCGCGCCTTCGGCGAGACGATGGCCGTGATGATGGTCGTCGGCAACGTCCCCCAACTGCCCCACTCCATCTTCGACGCCGGGTATCCTCTTTCTGCGCTCATCGCCAACAACTACGGCGAAATGATGTCCATCCCCCTTTACGACGCCGCGCTGCTGGCCGCTGCCCTGATTTTGCTGTTGATCGTGCTGATTTTCACTATCATCGCCCGCGTGGTCTTATTGCGCGCTATCAAACGGGCGGAATGAGGCGAGTGGCGAGTTAGGAGTTAGGAGTTAGGAGTTGCGGATCGGCGGATCGGCGGATCAGCGGATCGGCGAATTACGAATTACGAATTACGAATTACGGACTACGGACTATGAACTACGGACTATGAGACGACTTAAACGTAAGCATTTGGAAGAGCGCTTTTTTCTGGGATTGATGATCGCCTCGCTGGTCATCGTCCTCGGCAGTCTGCTGCTGATTCTGGGGGCGGTGGTGGTGAAGGGATTGCCCGCGCTCAATTGGGCGATGGTGACGCAGGCCCCGAAAGGCGGCTACTACCTCGGCAAAGAGGGCGGCATCCTCAACGCGATCACCGGGTCGCTGGCGCTGGCCGGCGGCGCCACCGCGCTGAGCCTCGTTATCAGCCTGGGGGTAGTGTTTTACCTGCAACTGTTCGCTAAAAACGCGCGCGTCGTCGAGCTGGTGCGGCTGGCGTTGGACGTGCTGTGGGGCGTGCCGTCTATCGTCTACGGCGCGTTCGGCTTCACGCTGATGTTGTGGCTAGGGATGCGCGCTTCGCTGCTCGGCGGGATCATCGCGCTGGCGCTGCTGGAGTTGCCCGTGATGGTGCGCACGATGGACGAGGTGCTGCTGATGGTTCCCTTTGAGCTGAAAGAAGCCGCCTACGCCCTGGGTTCGACGAAGCTGGAGACGGCGCTGCGCGTGCTGTTCCGCCAGGCGCTGCCGGGCCTGCTCACGGCGATCTTGTTGGCCTTCGGGCGCGGCATCGGCGACGCGGCCTCGGTGCTGTTCACCGCCGGATACACCGACCGGCTGCCCACGTCGTTGATGCGCCCCGTCGCCTCGCTGCCGCTGGCTGTTTTCTTCCAACTGGGCACGCCCGTCCCGGAAGTGCGGCAGCGGGCCTACGCCGCCGCCCTCGTGCTGACTGTCATCATCCTGCTCATCAGCCTGGGATCGCGGCTGCTGACCCGCCGGTTTACCCGACATGTGGTAAAGTAATGAGTAAAGAGAAATGAGTGGTGCTACGTTTTACTCATCACTCATTTCTCATTACTCATTTCCCATTTCCAACGGAATAAGGAACGTATGACCGATTCGATTATCCAGGTTCAGGGTTTAAACGTGGCGTATGGCGACCACCGGGTGATCCGCGATGTCAGCGTGGACATCCCCGCGCGGCAGATCACGGCCATCATTGGGCCATCGGGCTGCGGCAAGACGACGCTGCTGCGCTCCCTGTGCCGCCTGGCCGAACTGGCCGAGGGCGTGCGCGTGTGGGGGAAGATTATGTTCGACGGGCAGAACATCTACGCGCCGGATGTGGACGTGACTGACGTGCGCAAGCGGATCGGGCTGTTGGCGCAGCGTCCCTTCCCGCTGCCCATGTCCATCTACGACAACGTGGCCTACGGACCGCGCTTGTATGGAATCCGCCAACGGGAGACGCTGGACGCCCTGGTCAAGAAGCAGCTCCAGGCCGCCGGCATCTGGGACGAGGTGCAGGATCGCCTGAGCAGCCCGGCCTCCGCGCTCTCCATCGGCCAGCAGCAGCGGCTTTGCCTGGCGCGCGGGCTGGCCGTCGAGCCGGAAGTACTGCTGTGCGACGAGGTCACGTCCGCGCTGGACCCGCTCTCGTCGCAGCGCATCGAGGGGCGATTGCTGGAACTCAAGCAGGACTACAGCATCGTGCTGGTGACGCACGTGCTGCGGCAGGCGCGCCGCGTGGCCGATTACGTGATTTTTATGTACATGGGCGAATTGATCGAACACGGCCCGGCGGAGCAAGTGCTGCAACATCCGCAGGAGGCCAAGACGAAGGCGTATCTGGCGGGGGAGTTTTATTGATTCGGTGGTGAGTAATGAGTAACGAGTAATGAGTAATGAGTAACAGACTTTTTAGCATCGCACTTCATTCCCCATTTCTCATTTCTCATTTCTCATTTCCCATTTCTTCATAAGGGAGGGAACAATGCACGACAAACTCTGGGCCTTATTTCTTACATTTTTGAAGATCAATCTGCTGACTTCGTCTGGGCCGGCCTCGGCGGGGTTGCTCTATTCCGAGGCGGTGGAGAAGCTGCTCACCCGCGAGGAGTTCATCGAGGCGGTGGGCTATTCCAGCGTGTTGCCGGGGTCGGACGCGCTGCAACTGGCGATGTTCGTCGGCTACCGGGTAGGCGGCATACCGGGCGCGCTGATCGCCTGTTTGGGCGCGGTGTTGCCGCCGACGGTCATTATGCTGGTCACCGCTGCCATTCTGACTCGATTGCGCGGCGAGGCGTGGATCGGCAGTTTCGTGAAGGGGCTGGCGCCCGCGCTGGCCGCGCTGCTGCTGATCACAGCGTACAACCTCGTCGCCGAAAGCGGCGCAACGCAACTCTGGTCGCCTCTCCTGCTAGGCGCGATCAGCTTGCTTGCCATCGTCGTCCTTAAAGTCCCCCCCACCCTCGTCGTGCTCGCCGCCGGATTAGTGGGGATTGTGTGGTTTCGGTAGTAAAAAGTAAAAAGTAATGAGTAATGAGGATGCGCCCCTATTACTCATTTCTCATTACCCATTTCCTGTGATTGACAATCCTTCAGAGGAACTCTATGCACTTATTACTGTGTACTGATGGAACATTCTTGAGCCAGCCGGCGTTGGCGTTGGGGGAACGGTTGGCGCGAACATTGCAGGCCGAGACAACGCTCCTGGTCACATCGAGCCGGGCCGGGCAGTCCGCCACGCCGCCCGCCGCCGTTACGGACGTATGTGCGCGCCTGACGGACGCCGGATTGCGGTGTACGGTCCTCAGCCGCCCGGAGATTCCGCGCCGCGCCATCATCGCGCAGGCGGCGCAGGCGCCGTATGACCTGGTGGTGGTCGGCCTGTTGGAGCGCGGACGGCTGCGCCGTTGGCTGCGCGGCTCCTCCGTCCGGCGCGTGCTCCAGTCGGTCCACACGCCCGTGCTCATCATCCCCGCCGACCGGCCCACGCTGCACCGCATCCTGCTGTGCAGCAGCGACCTGTGGTATCCGCTTGAAACGATTCAGTTGGTAGGTCAACTTGCACAGGCTACCGACGCGGAAGTGACGCTGCTCTACGTGATCCCGCAGCCGACGCTCCATTACCCCGTCCTGCGCGAAGTCGAAGATGCGTGGGGCGCGCTCCTGCAAACCGACACGCCGCAGGGCCGCAACCTGCGGGCCGGGCGCGACGCGCTGCGCGCCCTCGGCGTCGAAACGAGCATCAGCCTGCGGCATGGGTCGGTGGCCGAGCAGGTGATGCAGGAAATCCGCGAGGGCGAATACGACCTGGTCGCGCTCGGTTCGACCTACGCCGTGGAGAGCTTGCGGCGGCGTTTCGTGCGCAGCATCACGGATATGGTGGTGGAGCAGGCCGGGCGACCGGTGTTGGTGGTGCGGCACAGGAAGGAGAGGGAGCGGGAGAGGGGGAGCGGGGGAGAGAGGGAGAGGGGAGCGGGGGAGACTGAGTGAAACATGAAACGTCAAACGTGAGGCCTTCGCAGTGAAGGCCTCACGTTTTACGTTTTACGTTTTAGAACAACCACTCGATGACGGCGACGGCCAGGGCGTAGAGCCAGCCAAAGAAGCCCCGGTCATCGCTGCGGGCCGCCGATGTGGGAGCGTATTCCGCCGTGTTTTGCGTCTGCGGCGCGAGTTCCGGCGTCGCGGTTTGCGGCGCGTCCGGGTCGTTGACCTGGATGACCGTCCCCTGGTATTTGAAGAGCACGTTGTTGCCGCTTTGTAGATATTGCCGCGCCGCCGGATCGTCCGCCAGGGCGAAGTATTCCGCCGAGCCAAAATCCACCTGTCGGTCTACGTGAATGTTGGCGGCGATCCATTCGTCCGTGACCGGGCCGTCCACGTCGTTGCGACCTTGCAGCAGCGACAGGTCAACATTCTGATGCGCCTGTCCCTGGCGCGCCACCTGCGCCAGGCTGCGCTCCCCGCTGTTGACAACGTTGGCCCCGCTCGCCAGATTCGCCTGCGAAGCGTCCTGGTAGCTCTGATTCTGCACCCGCGCCTGGATGGTGGTCTGCCCGCTGGCCTGATTGAGATCGGTCGGGCGGTTGTACAGTGACATGTTCTCATAAGAGGCCGCGCCGGTGCTCTGCGCGGCGATGACGAAGGTGGTGTATGGCGTCACGATGCCGTAAGCCAGGCCCAATGCGCGGATTTCTTCGATGAGCGCGGCGTTCTCGCCCTCGACGCGCACCGTGTCCAACAAGTCGCCGATGCGACGCGTGGCCCACAGGCGCGGCACGAAGTCCTGATTGCGGAGTTCCCCTAGATTGAACGTGTAGACGTATTCGCGCGCCTCCGTTCCGGCCATGCCGCGCACCGTGACCGTCGCCCGGTCGCCCGCAGCGCGATACCGCCCGGCCAGCAGCAGGCTCGATCCGGCGAACAAGTCCGGCAGCGTGCGTGGGTAGAGGTCGGTCACGTCCATCCCCTCGAAGGTGATTTCCACGTCGGTGAGCACCGGGTTGGCGATTTTGCCGTAGAAGGCGGCGAGCACCGCTTCCAGGTTTTCGCCGGGCTGGACGTAGGTGACGCTGCCGTGATTTTCGGCGGAGAGGCGATCCAGCAGGTGCGTATTCACATCGTAGCCGACGCCGAAGACGTGCAGGCGCGCTTCCACACGGGCGTTGGCGCGGGCGATCAGGTCGGCGATGAGGGTGGCGTCGGTGACGCCCGCCGTCGGCAGGCCATCGGTGAGGAAGACGACGAGGCGGGCCGCGCCCTCGCGCTCCTCACTGGCGGAAAGGATGCGCAGGCCGGCTTGCAGCGCGCCTTCGATGTCCGTGTTGTTGTTCGCGTACAGGTCGTCTACAAAACGGCGCGCGTCGCGCAGCGTATCCCGATCTGCCGGACGTAGGGTCTCTGAAAAGATGAGCAACTGGTCGTCGAAGCCGACGATGGAAAAGCGGTCGTTCTCGTTCAACTGGCCGAGGATGAAGCGCAGCGCGTCCTGCGCCTGTTCGATCTTCTCGCCGCTCATACTGCCGGAGCGATCCAGAACGAAGACGATGTCTTTGGGCAGCGTCGTATCGCGCGTGGCGTCCGGCTCCGGCGCGAAGAGGAAGAGGAAGTGGTCTTGCAGGGTACCGTCCGCGTCCTCGCGCGCGCCGGTGAGCAGGCCACCGCCGAAGCCGCCCTCCGCCGGGGCAAAGTAAAGGTCGAAATCCTCGTAAGGCTGCACGTTCTGCGCGGCCCAGGTCACGCGGGCGCGGCCATCGTCCAGGCGCTCCGTCGTCACCGTATGCGAGGACGAATACAGCGCGCCCAGGCCCTTGCTCGACGCCACCGCCACCGTCACCGACACGTCCTCCAACGGCTGCGCGGTGTAGCGTTCAGTGCTGAGGATGTAGCGGTAGTGGTACATCCCGCCGGTGGGGGCCAGCACTTCGTCGTATTCCAGCGTCATCTTGCGCGACGCGCCTGCGGGCAGCGTCAGGTCGAAGGCGAGCGTCTCCCAATCGGCGTATTGCAGCAGCGAGGGGTCGTGGCGCTGCGCGACGAGGTCGTAGAGCGCACGGTTGGTCGTCGCCGCGTCCTGGCGCGTCACCGTCTGCCGCTCCCCGGCGAGCGTCGCCTGGAACTCCCCCACCATCGCGTCCGGCGGCACGGGGAAGAGGTAGCGCCCGGTCACAGCAAAGTCGTGGGGATTGACGAATTCCTGCTCCACGCGGGTGACGGCGTGTCCATCCTCAATGTCCACCGTGACATGATGATACTTCACGACGAGATAGCCGGTATCCAGCGTTTCCGGCATGATCATCCCATCGGCCAACACCGCGCTACTCACGGTTTGGAGCAGCAAAAGGGTGATGAGTAAGGCTAAGGTTAATTTTCGCATGGCGGTTCTCCTGTTTTGATGAATGAAACGTGACGAATTACGAATTACGAATCACGAACTACGTTTTTGCGCATTACGGCTTTATCGTAACAGGAGAGTATGACAGGGGTGTGACAAACGGAGGGTAAGGGGGGGATAAACTTGTTGGCAACCTTCCCGAAAGCTTAAAATAGCTTTCGGGAAGGTGTATATCTCAATGAGGGGAAGAGAACGGTCTTAAGAACCTTTAGGGGCCAATATCATTTCCATCAACCACGCCGTCAGTGATTCCGCCCCGGCAAAGCCGAGTTGCGCGAGCAGGCGCAAGTAACCTTGTTCAGTGTGCAACGCGGTCAAATCGCAAGTACCGGCGTCCAGAAGTGTGGTGTAATGGGCGCGCACTGTTGCCTCATCGCCGGCAACGAGAGCCAGTTTGGCCCACGCGCGCCCCTGTAAACAGGCATCGTCAGTTTCCGCGGCCAGGGCAGCAGCGCCTTCCCAATCCACCTGCGCACCCGCAGGATTGCCAAGCATGAATTGCACGACACCGCGCCAGAACAGCGGGTTCGCGTTCTGCCGATCGCGCTGGTGCGCCACGTCCAAGTCGGCCAGGGACGCCAGATACTGCCTCTGTGCCAACTGCGCCAGTCCCCGCCAGAAGTAGTTTTTCCCATCCTCCGGTTGGAGTTCGATGGTGCGGGTGAAGTCCGCCAGCGCCGCCGCGTAGTCTTTCAGGGCGTAGTACGCCAGCCCCCGCCAGGAGTAATTGTTCCCATCCTCCTGTTGGAGTTCGATGGCGCGGGTGAAGTCCGCCAGCGCCGCCGCGTAGTCCTTAAGGGCGTAGTACGCCAGCCCCCGCCAGGAGTAATTGTTCCCATCTTCCGGTTGGAGTTCGATGGCGCGGGTGAAGTCCGCCAGCGCCGCCGCGTAGTCATTCAGGTCGTAGAGCGCCAGCCCCCGCCAGAAATAATTCTCCCCATCCTCCGGATGGAGATCGATGGCGCGGGTGGAATCCGCCAGCGCCGCCTCCTAGTCCAGCAGCTCGTAGAGCGCCTCCCCCCGG
>DAOUGD010000276.1:0-7538 GCA_034429475.1 Anaerolineae bacterium | reverse complement strand
GGATTGGGGCGGCCCAATCCCCACTCCCCGATCCCTAATCCCCCTCTCTCTATCCCCAATAACGCGCCGCCGCAATGATGACCATCCCCACGATCACCGGCAGGAAGAGGCTTTTGGTCTTCCACGCGACGAGGAACGTCGGGATGGCGGCCCACAGGAAGAGGTTGTCGCCGCTGAAGTCGAATTGGTTGTTGGGGATGAGCAAGGTCGGCATCAGCAGCGCCGATAACACCGCGACAGGGACGTAACGCAGCCACGTAATCACCGGCTTGGGCAGGGATTTGTCCGCCAGAAACCACACCGGCAGCAGCCGGGGGATGTAGGTGACGGCCAACATGCCGAGCATGGTCAGGAAAATGGTTTGTTGGTTCATGGGTTGGAAATCAGAAATCAGTAATGGGAAATGAGTAATGAGTAACGACGTAATTCGCTATTCGTAATTCGCTATTCGCTATTCGCTATTCGCTATTCGCCCCTCCTCACTCGCCAGCCCCAACGTCGCGCCGACGATGGTGGCGAGGATAACGCTCCAGTGGTTCAGGCCGAGCAGGGTCAGGCCGACGGCCAGCAGGCCGGAGAACAGGGCGACGGCGGCGTCGCGGCGGTGGCGGGTCTGCATCATCAGCAGGGCGATGAACATGGCGGGGAGCGCGTAATCCAGCGCCAGCGCGCGCGTGTCGGCGATGAGCCGCCCGGCGACAACGCCCAGCCACGAGCCGCAGACCCACGAGACCTGCGCGGTCACGTTGATGGCAAACAGTTCTGCTTTGGGCGGGCTGTTGCGGGCAAACTCCGCGCTGTGGACGGCGAAGCTCTCGTCGGTCAGCTCGTAGGCGAAGGCGGCCAGTTCCAGTTTGCGCCAGCCCTTGAGGTGGGGTGAGAGCGCCGCCGAAAACAGCAGGTGCCGCAGGTTCACCACCAGCGTCGTGAGAATGATCGCCAGCGCGGGGACGCCGGCGGCGAACATGCTCACGCCGATCAGTTGCGCCGACCCGGCATAGACGATCAGCGACATCGCCACCGTGTTGAAGGGCGAAAGTCCTGCCTGCTGCGCCAGCACGCCATACGCAAACCCGATGGGGACGTAGCCCATCACAATCGGCAGCGCACGCACCATCCCGCGCAGCCAGGGAGATTGAGGGGAAGAAGAGGGCAATTCAGCCATCGTCGTTTCACTCAAGTAGACGGTAGACAGTAGACAGTAGACAGGACCGTCTACCGTCTACCGTCTACCGTCTACCGTCTACCGTCTACCGCCTTCGCAAACCACACATTCTCCGACACCACCCGGAACCCCACGGATTCCGCCGTCTTCTGCATGGCGACGTTCTCGCTGCTGGTGCCCATCACGGCGAAGTCCATCCCCCGGTCGCGGAGCAGGCGCATCCCGGTGAGGAGCAGGGCGCGCGCCAGTCCGCGCCGCTGGTAGGCCGGATGCGTCGCCACGGGGTCGGTGTAGCCGTCGGCGCGCCCGCTGAGAGTGTTTTCCTCCGCGCTGATGGAGCAGGTGCAGTAGGCGACCAGCGTCCCATCTGGCGCGACGACCACTAAATCCAGCGCGGGGTCGTATTCGGGCAGGCGCAGCGTCGCCAGGCGTTGTTCGAGCGTCATAAAGCCGCTGCCGAAGGCGGCGCGGTGCAGGGCGACGTGGGCTTCCGCCTCCGCCTCGGTCGTCGGGCGGATGACGAATCCGGCGGGCAGGCGGGGTTCGGGGATTGGCTCGTTCAACGGGCGTTCCAGGTGCAGGGAGCGCATTTCCTGTTGGACGAAGCCGTGGCTTTCCAGCCAGCCGATCCGCGTCGTGTCGGCGGCGCGGCAGCTTGCGTCCAGGGTGAATTCTTCGCCGGTCTCGGCCATCTCGCGGCGGATGCATGTCTCCCCCCAGGCCACCATGTCTGAGACAAGCGCAGCGGCTTCCGGGCGCACCTCGAAGATCAGGTTGTGGTACGGGTCCACCAGCGCGAAGCCGAGCAGCCGTCCGTCAGCGTCTTCCCACAAGCGCGTTTGCGCCTGCATCGTGGGCATATCCAGAAGCTCCTGCATATCCACGATATTCGGAACGTCGCGCACGGCTTGCAGCAAGTCTAAGACGGCTTGTAAATCATCCGGGGTTTTGTAAATTCGGGTTGTGATAGGCATTATTCCTCCTGGGCTAACGTGCAGCCGATGGACTGCACAAATTTTACGAATTCGGGTGAATAGGGCGCAGTTTCGCCCTGATGGATGAACCATTCGGCCATAAACATATCCGCGTGTTGGCCGGCGAAGACAAGTTGCTGTCCGCCATCCGCCCATTGCAATGTGACGCACCACAACTCGTCCGGTGGGAAGGGGATGGGACGTCCCGTGCGCGCCGACGCGGACGTGCCGGTCATCACGGGGGTGCTTTGCAGCAGCGGCGTCTCGTCCAGGTCTACCTCCGGCGAAAAATAGCGGGCGTTGCCAAAGGTGACGAAGTCCGTATCCCTGAACTTCGCCGGTTGGTCGGCCTTCACCGATTCCACCACCGTCGCCCGTCCGCCCACTGTCTCGGCGGTGAAATCCAGATAGCGCTCCAACGTCGTGCGCCAATCCGTGGGGGCGCGCCCCGGCCCGCGCAGCACCGAGAACAGCAGCGCCGCCATCAGCCCCGCGCCCACCACCACTGCACCGATCATCAAAATTAACCGCTTCATCGCTCGCTCCTTTCATGAAAATGGAAATCAGAAATCGGAAATCGGTTATCCGGGATTGGCTATCGAATTCAAACTCCCGCTTTCGTCCTTCTGCTCCCTCTCTCCCTTTCTCCCCCTCTCCCTCTCTCCCCTTCTTTCTTCACTCTACTTCAATTTCCACCAGCCACTTCACCCACTCGCTGCCTTCTTCATCAGGGAAGACGGCGCGGATGGGAAAGCCGTGCAGGGCCGGCAGCGGCTCGTCTTCCCACTCGTAGGCCAGGAGGTTGTGCGCGTTGCCGCGCACCGCATCCAGGCGGACGTAGCCAGCGTAGCCATCCGCGCTGCGCAGCCGCAGCGCCGTCGCATCGGGGGCCACCTGCGCCAGATCGAGCACATCGTTGAGCGACGCGCCCGCCCACGTTGCCTCGTCCTCGAAGAAGCCGACGCAGACCAGCAGCGCGCGCACTTCCTGTTTGGGCAGGCAGCGCAATTCGTCGTAAGTCAGGCTGAGGGGCTGCGCGACCTTGCCCGTAACCTTTAGCCGGTACTCCGCCAGGTCAATGTCCGGCATTGTTCCGGTGACGTGGAGGTTGGTGGTTTCGTCCAGCTTGGCGTAACCGGGGATGTTGGCCGGCGGCGTCGGCGGGATGACGGTAGGCGGGTTGCAGTGGGGCGGCGTGGCGACGATTTCTGGTGTTGCGCTTGCGACCTCAACTACCGAAGTGAGGCTTGGCGCCTCAACCGTAGCGGTGCTGCATCCTGCCAACAACGCTATGAAAACGACTACAAACTCTAAACAGTGTCGTGATTGCATCTTTAACCGTCTAGTGGTGTTGTTCGATTGTGTCATTGAATCAACCCTGTCTCCTGGCAACAACCAGGATCAGACCGCCAATTGCGCCAAACACAGCACCCATACCGATACTGCCTATAGCACTGGTAAGTAATGGAAGCATCAATATTCCATTGATGGTTCCTGTAATAACACCCGTTAAAGCCCCTCCTAGTACGCCCTCAACGAGACTGATATTATCCTCAGCCATCATAACATACAATGCTCCGGGAAGGAGCGCGAGTAGGCCTCCCAGAAAACAACATGGAGCTTCGAAATCTATAGGGGAGAGCAACTCTGAGAGAATATAGCCAGCCATACGCACTAGAAATGTGATTGCAAAACCGACCAATGCTGCCCTAATAATCACTGATACACTCAGTTTCATGGTTCTTCCTCAGTTGGATTTCAGATAATTTTCCTAGAATCCTACCGCCTGCCCATCCTTGCGCCAATCCGTCCCCGCGCAATAGCCATCCTCTAATCTGTAAATCAACTGCGCGCCCCCAAACCGTCCCGGCGGCAGATTGGGCGTGACATGATGCCCGCGCCGCTGCAATTCCGCGATGACTTCCGGCGCGAAGCCCGGCTCCAACGAGAGATCGGTCAGATTTTCCTCTACATACCAACGCGGCGCGTCCGAGGCCGCCTGCGGATTCTGCCCGTAGTCGAAAATCCGCACCATCATCTGGACGTGGCCCTGCGGTTGCATGTGCCCGCCCATCACGCCGAAGCTCATCACCGGGCGGCCCGCCTGGGTGACGAAGCCGGGGATGATGGTGTGGTACGGTCGCTTGCCGCCGGCCACGCGGTTGGGATGGCCCGCCTCCAGCCGGAAGCCCGCGCCGCGATTTTGCAGGCTGATCCCCGTCCCCGGCACGACGATGCCCGATCCGAAGCCCATGTAGTTCGATTGGATGTAGGAGACCATCCTCCCCTCAGCGTCGGCGGCGGTAAGGTAAACCGTGCCGTGATCGGTGGGCAGCGCGGACTGTGGGAACTGCGCCTGATCCATCCGAATCGTCCGCGCCCGTTCCGCCAGGAAGGCTTCATCTAATAACGCTTCCGGCGGGACTTCCATCCACGCCGGGTCGGCGATGTGGCGATGCGCCTCCGCAAACGCGAGCTTCGTCGCCTCCACTTGCAGGTGGATGCTGTCGGCGGAGTCCACCGGGTAGCGCGCCAGCTCCAGGTGACGCAGGATGCCGAGCGTGATCAGCGCCGCCAGCCCCTGGCCGTTCGGTGGGATTTCGTGCAAGGCGTAGCCGCGATATTCCTGCGAGAGCGGCGTGACCCATTCCGGCGCGTGGGACGCCAGGTCGTCCACGGTCAGCAGGCCGCCGGTGGCCGCCGCGTGCGCCGCGATGCGCTCCGCCAGCGCGCCGCGATAGAACGCCGCGCCGCGCGTGTCCGCAATGGCTTCCAACGAAGCGGCCATATCGGGACAGCGGAAGCGCTCCCCCGGACGCGGCGCGCGGCCGTCGGGCAGGAACGTCACGCCGAAGGATGGGAAGGCCGCGTACCGTTGTTCCGCGTAACACCATGCCAGCGCCGTGACCGGCGAGACGAGGTAGCCGTCGCGCGCGTAGTGGATGGCCGCCGTGAATAGCTCATCAAACGGCAGCCGCCCAAACCGCTCGGAGAGGGCCACCCACGCGCTGACCGCGCCCGGCACGGTGACGGGGTCCCAACCGATGGTCGGCATCCGCGTCTGTCCGGCGAACCGCTCCGGCGCGAGGGCGCGTGGCGCACGCCCGGAGGCGTTCAGTCCGTGCAGGCGCTCGCCGTCCCACAGGATGCAGAAGGCGTCGCTGCCCAGGCCGTTGCTCGTCGGCTCGACGACGGTGAGCGTGATGGCGGCGGCCAGCGCCGCGTCCACGGCGTTGCCGCCGCGCCGCAGCGCATCCAACCCGGCCTGCGCCGCCAGCGGCTGCGACGTGGCGACGATGTTCTGTGCTAAAAGTGGCATTCGTTGAGATGGGTAGGGGAAATCCCAGGAAAAGGGCATAGCATCCTCCAGAATAACAGGATTTACGGAATGATAGGATCAAATCCGTTCCATCCGTTGAATCCGTTGAGAAATCACGTTTCACGCATCAGCTTTACATCTTCGTCCCATACGCTACAATGCTCCCGTGAATCCTCTCAAGTATAGCGCAAACCGGCTTCAAAACCAAGACCTCACGTTGTTCTGGCGTCTGATCCAGTTGGGCTTTCAGCAGCAGTTCAGCTATCGCGCCGCGAATCTGGCGGGATTGATGACCAACTTTTTCTTCGGGCTGTTGCGCGCATCGGTGATGATCGCGCTGTACGCCGCGCGGACGGACGTGGCGGGGATGTCGCTGCAAGACGCGGTCACGTTTACGGCCTTCAGCCAGGCGATTATCGCGTACCTCTCCCTGTTTAACTGGTGGCGGGTGATGCTGGCCGTTTACAGCGGGGAGATTGCGTCTGAGTTGCTCAAGCCGACGAATTACTTCACGTTTTGGCTGGCGCAGGACATCGGGCGGGCCATCGCCCACTTCCTCACGCGCGGGCTGACGATTATGGCGGCTTACGCCCTTTTCTTCAAGATTACCATCCCGCAGACGATGGGGCAATGGTTGGCTCTGGCTGTGACGTTGGTGTTGAGCCTGCTGGTCAGCTTCGGCTGGCGCTTTTTGATCAACCTGACGGCGTTCTGGACGCCGGATGCGCGCGGTATCGGGCGGATCGCCTTCGGCCTCTCGTGGTTCCTCTCCGGCTTTATGATGCCGCTGCGCTTTTTCCCCGACTGGTTCGTGCGGCTCTGTCACCTGACGCCGTTCCCGGCGATGGTCAACACGCTGCTGGAGGTGTATCTGGGCCTCCTTGAAGGCCGGGCGCTGCTCGGCGCGCTGGCGCAGCAGGTGTTGTGGGTGATCGCGTTGTTCACGCTGTGTCAACTGGTGATGCGCGCCGGGGTGCGCAAGCTGGTCATCCAGGGGGGGTAATAAGTAATGAGAAATGAGTCATGTGTGACTCATTTCTCATTTCTCATTTCTCATTACCGTATTTCGAGGGAAAATCATTGGAATTTTGGCGGATGTACCGGCGGTTGATCGGGGCCAATATGCGCGCGCAGATGCAGTACCGCGTGGCGTTTGTGTTGGATTTGGTCGGCACGGGGATCGGGACGGCGGCGGCGTTTGGGACGCTGGCGTTGATTTTGCAGCGCTTTGAGAACATCGCGGGCTGGACGCTGGCCGAGATCGCGTTGCTGTATGGGCTGGTCGAGACGGCGTTTGGCTTGATGGATATGATCTTCAGCGGCTTCGATCCCGGCGCGTTTGGGCAGCAGGTCCGCCGGGGGACGTTTGACCAAATGCTGCTGCGCCCGCTCGGACTCACCTTGCAGGTGTTCGGCTCGGATTTTGCGCTGCGGCGGTTGGCGCGCATCTTCCAGGGCGCGGTCGTGCTCGGCTACGCGCTGATCGCCGCCGGGATTCGCTGGACGCTGCTCAAAGTCCTGTTCGTCCCGGTCGTCCTCGCCAGTCTGGTGTGCTTCTTCGGCGCGCTGTTCATCATCGGCGCGACTATCACCTTCTGGACGGTTGAGTCCATCGAGGTCGTCAACATCTTCACCTACGGCGGCGTGGAGATGATGTCCTACCCGATGGAAGTGTACCACCCGTGGCTGCGGCGCTTTTTCACCTTCATCATTCCGGGGATTTTCGTCAACTACTACCCCGCGCTCTATTTGCTGGACCGGCCCGATCCGCTCCACATGCCGGCCTTCGCTCCACTGCTCGCGCCGGTGGTGGGCGGTGGGATGCTGCTGGCGGCGCTGGCGTTCTGGAATTTTGGGATCAGGTATTATCAGAGTACGGGGACGTAGAGATGTGAAACGTCAAACGTCAAATGTCAAACGCCAAACGTAAAGCTTCTTCAGACAGATCATTACGTTTCACGTTGTAAGGGCTTGTAAAATCGTACCCCCTGTAGTCTTGTAAAATCGTACCTTTACAGTCTCACAATATCGTACCCTTTGCGGAGGCTACCCCAGGCATGGCAAGGAGAGTTGCAGGGGT
>DAOUGD010000275.1:0-5933 GCA_034429475.1 Anaerolineae bacterium | reverse complement strand
CCCCCTCTCCCCCTCTCCCCCTCATCATTTTACCCCCTCGCCTGAAGAGGCCTTGCTTTCCATCCGCGTCGCCGATCCCGCGTGCGGTTCCGGGGCGTTTTTGCTGGCGGCGGCGCGGCGACTGGGGCGCGAGCTGGCGCGGGTACGCACGGGGGAGGAACATCCCACGCCGACGGCGTTCCGGCGGGCGGTGCGCGATGTGATCGGCCGGTGCCTCTACGGCGTGGACTTGAATCCGCTGGCGGTGGATTTGTGCAAGCTGGCGTTGTGGCTGGAAGGTCACAATCGCGGGATGCCGCTGACCTTCCTCGACCACCGCATCCGCCACGGTGACAGTCTGGTGGGCGTGCTGGACCTGGCGGTGCTGACCGAGGGCATCCCCGACGCCGCCTACCAGCCGGTGAGCGGCGACGACAAAGGCGTGGCGCGGGGGCTGCGCGATCAGAACCAGCAGGAGCGCGCGGGGCAGTTGACGTTCTTCGAGGCCGAAACCCCGCCCGACGTGGCCGACCTGGCGGCGCTGTGGCAGGAGATCGCGGCGGAGCCGGACGAGGATGTGGCGGCGATCCGGCGCAAGCAAGCGCGTTACCAGCAGGCCCGCGACCGGGGCACGCTTTGGTGGCAGTTGTGGACGGCGTGCAACCTGTGGACGGCGCCGTTTTTCGCCCACCTGACGCCGGAACAGCGCGCCGCCATCCCGACGACCGCCGACGTGCGCAGCTACCTGACCCACCCCGGCGCAGCGCACGGCCAGAAAGTGGGCCTGGCGAACGCCCTGGCCGTGGAGCACCCCTTCTTCCACTGGCCTTTGGAGTTCCCCGATGTATTTGCCGACCGCCGACCGCCGACCGCCGACCCGTCTACCGTCTACCGTCTACCGTCTACCGGTTTTGATGTTATTCTCAGCAACCCCCCCTGGGAGCGGATCAAGCTGCAAGAGCAAGAATTCTTTGCCGCGCGCGACCCGGCGATTGCCGGCGCGCCCAACAAGGCGGCGCGTGAGCAGGCGATCAAGCAGTTGCCGCAGACGAATCCCGCCCTGTGGCAGTCCTTCCAGGCGGCCAAACACGCCGCCGAATCGTCCAGCCGTTTTCTGCGCGGCAGCGACCGCTATCCGCTGACGGCGCAGGGCGACGTCAACACCTACCAGGTTTTTGCCGAATTACTAACCCATCTGCTCAGTCCCAGCGGGCGCGTCGGCGTGATTCTGCCGACCGGTATTGTGACCGATTTTTACACGCAAGACTTTTTCGCGGAACTGGTGAACAGCCAGCGCTTGCAGAGTGTGGTAGGCTTTGAAAATGAAGCCTTTATTTTCCCCGACGTGCATCACGCCTTCAAATTCTGTGCATTGACCATAGGCGGCGCAGCCATCACGCGGAACGAACCGGATTTTGTCTTCTTCTGCCGTTATTTCCCCGAAGTAGAGGAGTCTCTGCGCCACTTCACCCTGACCCGCGACGACATCGCCCGCATCAACCCCAACACCCGCACTTGTCCTATCTTCCGCACCCGGCCCGACGCCGAATTGACGCGCAAGATTTACGCCCGTGTGCCGGTGCTAGAAAATGAGCAGACAGGCGAGAACCTGTGGGGAGTGTCGTTTTTGCGAATGCTTGATATGGCAAATGACTCCAGCCTGTTCCGCACCCGCGAGCAGTTGGAAGTGCAAGGTGGTGTATTACAAGGCAACCATTTCCAGGTAGACGATGAGGAATGGTTGCCACTTTATGAAGCCAAGATGATCTGGCAATTCGATCACCGGTTTGGGAGTTACGCGGAACGAACAGATCGCGGCTTTACAAACCTGGCGCAAGTGATAACTGAACAACATTCAGACCTTGATTGGTTTCCTCTACCATTCTATTGGGTTGCCCAAAGTGAAGTCAACAAAAGGTTACAGGATCGGACGGATAGAAATTGGCTTTTAGGCTTTCGTGACGTAACTAATGCCACCAATGAGCGCACTTGCATTTTTACCCTTCTGCCATTTGCCGGTGTGGGGCATACGGCCCCACTGGCATTTGTTCAGGGGTCAGTTCGCCTTTTGGCAGCATTTTTAGGAAATCTGAATGCTTTAGCCCTCGACTACAGTGCCCGTCAACAAATGGGCGGTATGCATCTTACCTACAGTTTGCTGCGGCAACTCCCCGTCCTACCGCCTACCGTCTACTCGTCTACCGACCTCGCCTTCATCGTCCCGCGCGTCGTAGAACTCGTCTACACCGCGTGGGATCTGGCTCCCTTCGCGCAAGACGTGCTGGCCGAAATCGGCGTGGAGACGTGGAATCGCTGGTTCCCACACAACCCCGTCGCCCCCTCGTCTCAGCCTTCTCCTTTCATTTGGAATGAGGAACGCCGCGCCGTGCTCCGCGCGGAACTCGACGCGACTTACGCCCGCCTCTACGGCCTCACCGAAGAAGAACTGCGCTACATCCTCGATCCGGCGGACGTCTATGGAGAGGACTTTCCGGGGGAGACGTTCCGGGTGTTGAAGGAGAAGGAGGTCAAGGCGTTCGGGGAGTATCGGACGAAAAGGCTGGTCCTTGAAGCCTGGGAGAAATTGAAGTCTGGGGATAGCCTCTTACAATGAGGGTATCGCATCGAGAGGAGAAAAAACAATGGCTGAGATAACTAATGGCAAACCTTTAACGTTATCTGAAATACAGGTTGAGGGGTTTAAGTCGCTGCGAGATCGCGTCAGCGTGAAACTGGGCGCATTGACCATCCTCGCCGGAGCGAATAGCTCCGGCAAGTCTTCGTTGATGCAACCCCTGCTCTTGCTCAAGCAAACCTTTGAACAATCGTATGATCCAGGCCCGTTGTGGTTGGGCGGCCCTAATGTGATCTTTTCGGATATCAAACAGATTTTTTGGACGTCTGCCGGGCAAAGTACATCGTCCTTCGCCGTAAAGTTGGGGCGGGATTGGGAAAATCAAGTAGAAATTGCCTTTAAGGAAGCGTCAGAACAAGGCGCGACTACGCCCATTGAAGTGGCTGCATGTACCTGGCAGGATAGCCGTGGCACGCTTCGATTGTCACCAGGGATGTCTGAATCTGCAATAGAACAAGAAATTGCGAACTATGATCACCCCACCCGGATAGCCGTGGGTGAGAAACGCGACATCGAGCAATATCGCAGTTTTATATTTTTGATTCTGAATGGGCTGCAACATCTCCCCAATGGCTGGCGCGTCTTCGCTTCTCTATTGGAAGCCATTATCCATGTTCCAGGATTGCGCGGCAACCCTGCACGCACTTACAAACGCATTGGAGGCAAAACTTACTACCCCGGTTTGTTTCAAGAATACACTGCCAGCACTATTTTCCAATGGCAACAGGAAAAATCTGAAACGTTATTGTCTCAATTGGGGGAAGACCTCTATCAGTTGGGATTGACCGACAGAGTGGAATCCAGAGCATTAGGCGTGGCCGAATTGGAACTGCGCGTTGGACGATTAAAAGATCGTAAGGCGCAAGATATGGTCAGCATTGCCGATGTCGGCTTTGGCGTTTCCCAGGTGTTACCAGTGATTGTCGCGTTGCTGGCTGCCAAACCCGGCCAAATTGTCTACCTGGAACAACCCGAAATCCACCTGCATCCTCGCGCTCAAGTCGCCCTGGCGGAAACCATCGCCCGCGCTGTGAATCGGGGGGTGCAGGTCATCGTGGAAACGCACAGCGAATTATTGCTGTTAGGGGTTCAGCGTTTGGTGGCCGGCGGGGAACTCGCGCCGGAAAAAGTCAGCCTGCATTGGTTTAGTCGGGATGACGAAGGCGTGACGCGGGTGACGCCGGCAGCATTGGACGAACAAGGCGCGTTTGGCGACTGGCCGGTAGATTTTGCGGATGTGAGTATGAAAGCCATGCGCGCTTACATGGAAGCGGCCATCGCGCGACAGCGGGGGCAGTCATAATGGAACATCAGACCTATGCGATCGTGGTAGATACCTCGGTCGCGCGCGCCGCGTCGGTAAGTCAAAAAGAGGTTGCGCTTCAATGCTGGGAAACATTAGAAACTTTCCGGGAATGTGATTATCGGCTGGCGATGAGCGAGCCGTTATACGCAGAATGGCTAAAAACAGAACCGGAACGCCCGGCAGAAAGCTGGCAATACTATATCTCCTACTATGCTATGACCTGGCTCACGGCTATGGCAACCGGGGGACGGATTGCATTGCAGCCCTTACCCACCGAGCGTGCTTTGCGGGATGAAATTATGGCGACGGCGCATACCCTTTACCCGCCCGAATCTCACGCCCCAGACGACATTGATAAAGACATCTTCTTGATCGAAACGGCGCTGGCAGCAGACCACCGCATCATCTCACTGAACGACGTCGAACGCCGCCGCTTCCAACGCATCTCGCCCCATGTGCCGACCTTACAATCCGTGTTCTGGACCGATCCCCAACGCGAAGATGTCCCCGGCTGGCTCCGTGAGGGCGCGCCGGAAAAAGAGGGGCTGCGTCTGATTGAGAGACCCGTAGAAAGGAAGTCGCGTCAAGATGCAGTTTGACGACCTGACTGAGCATTACATTCACTGGGCCGAAGCATGGGATGGGGCGTTGCCGGCCGATGTCTTCTTTGGCGTTTGGGCAGATTTTCAGGAGACGCCTCAACCCATCGCCCTCCACGCGCGCATCGTTGATGGTCGTCTATGCTTTGAGCCAGTGGCGCAAGATGTGATTCAGGTATACGACAATCGTATCCATCTTGAAGATGGCCGTGAATTGGTCATCGAACTGCAACCAGCTTGAAGAACACTTTCGCCATACTCATAGAAACGTTAAACGTGCTCAAAATGTGCTCATGACCCCATTGAATGTGCTCATGAACCTATCCATGATCACATTCTTCAACAGCGCTTCTTGACTTTGGACTTTTGACTCTTTTGAAGGAGGGCTTGATGGACGCTTTCCAACTTCACCGCCGGGTGATTGCCGATTACGACGCCTACGTGCGCAGCTTCCTCAACATCCGCGACGACGGCATCCGCGAATTCGTGCTGCGCCGTCTGCGCGAGGGCGCGCTCTGGCCTGATCCGCTCCTGCAACTCAACCCCGCCTACGCCCCCGGCGGTTCAGTCGCCGACCTGGTCTCTCCCCCTCGCCCAGAGCTTTGGGAGAGGGGGCCGGGGGGTGAGGGAGAAGGCTTGCATCCCCTTTGCGCCCAGGTCTTCCGCGACAGCCACGGCCAGCCCTTCCACCTCTACGCTCACCAGGAACAGGCCATCCGCCTGGCCGCCCGGCAGCAGCCCTACGTCCTCACCACCGGCACCGGCTCCGGCAAGAGCCTGACCTACCTCATCCCCATCATTGACCACGTCCTCAAGCACAACCCCGCGCGCCACAGCGTCCGCGCCCTCATCGTCTACCCGATGAACGCCCTCATCAACTCGCAGGAAGAAGCCCTCAAACGACTGACGGCCAACGTCCCGGACTTCCCCGTGCGCTTTGCCCGCTACACCGGCCAGGAATCGCGCCAGGTGAAGGACGCCATCCAGGCCGACCCGCCGCACATCCTGCTGACCAACTACGTGATGCTGGAACTGATGCTTACCCGGCCCGACGAGCGCGTCTTCGTGGAGCGCGCCGTGGCGGAATTGCACTACCTGGTGCTGGACGAACTCCACACCTACACCGGGCGGCAGGGCGCGGACGTGGCAATGCTCGTGCGCCGTCTGCGCGAGCGCTGCGGCAATCCGTCCTTGCAGTGCATCGGCACCAGCGCGACGATGGCAACCGGCGGCGCGCGTCAGGAGCAGCGCGAAGTCGTGGCCGGCGTGGCCTCCACTCTGTTCGGCGTTCCCATTCCGCCGGAGAATGTGATTGACGAGACGCTTCAACCGGCGCCGGTGGGGAGGGGAAGCGAGGGGAAGCCAAGGGGAGGGGGAGGGGGGGCGAGGGGGGGACTGGGAGTCGCGGGGGAGG
>DAOUGD010000274.1:0-6841 GCA_034429475.1 Anaerolineae bacterium | reverse complement strand
ATGGTCGGCGAAGTACGTCAGCGTGTAGTTGATCTGACTCACCAACAAGAACTGACAATAATCCAACCGGGTCACTTGGCTCATACCCGGCATTATAACAGCCTCATGAACCAGTTTGCGTAAGTCCTATTCATAATGACTCCGTATAGATGCAAGGTATTGGTCCGGTCTGATTGCGCTTCTTCCACTCAAGGTTCCGGGACACTGCCCGATATTATAACCCAAGTTGCCGCCTTCAGAATAGGGCACGGAAAACCACACCGGGCTATCGCATTTTGAAAACTCCCGCCCGTCAGACTGCCGGTTTTCCCGCTAAAGTGGCGTTTTTGAGGGGGATTTTTGCGGCGGGACTGCGCCCCGCCGCAAAAATCCTTTTTATCCCCGGCCTTTAGGCCGTATTCAGTTGCCGGACACGGTCAAATGCGATGGCCCTGGGGTTCTCCATTGACATCCGCCTTTAGCCGCTATAGAATGGAAATGGACGAGTTCGTTCTGCTTTCATCCCCAAAGAAGTTCCCCCGTTGTCTATCTTCCGCTGACTGTATCGTTGCGTCCCTATTATGAAAGGAGGTATACGATGGTCAAGGGTAATTCTGTGATACGCGGACGAGGTTTCCGCATAGGGATAGCGTTATGTGTTGGCTGGGTTGCCACGTTGCTGCTGACGGTCTTCTCCGCCCGCGCCGCCCCGGCTGATCCGCCCTGGAATCCCAACGTGCAGGTGAACGATGCCGTCACCGGTTTCTCCGACCAGTCGTCTCCTGCGCTCGCGGCCTCCAAGACCACCAGCGACGTGGTTGCCATCTGGGTTGACGACCGCAACGGCGATCAGGACGTCTACGTGGCCCGTTCCACCGACGGCGGGGCCACGTGGGGGACGGCGACGGGGGTTGCTCAGGAGGGCAGCGGCGCCTGGCAGTCTGATCCCGACATTGCCGTCAATGCCGCCGGCGCTCTGCACGCTGTGTGGACGGACTACCGGGGGGAGACGAGCGAGGTCTACTATGCGCGCTCCACCGATGGCGGGGCTACGTGGAGTACCGAAGTCCGCATCAACGACGTGACCAGCAACACCCAAAGCTCTCCGGCTGTCGCCGTGATGACGGACACCGTCTGCGTCGCCTGGGCGGACAGCCGCGCCGGCTATACCGACATAGACATCTACATGGATTGCTCCACCGACGGCGGCGTCACCTGGGGCGCTGACAGCCGCGCCAACAACGACGCCAGCGGCAGCAACCAACTCTCGCCTGACATCGCCGTAGACACGGGCGGGACAGCTCACCTCGTCTGGACCGATCGCCGCAACGGCAACGCGGACGTCTACTACGGCCATTTCTCGGCCGCCGGCGGTTGGGTCAACGTGCAGTTGAATGCCGATGTCGGGACGGCCACCCAATCCGATCCGGCCATTGCGTTGGACGGTCAAGATATCCATGTCGTTTGGCAGGATTACCGCGACGGCAGTAACGCCATAATTTTCAGCGCGCACTCGACGGATGGCGGTCTGACCTGGCCCAATTTCAACCAGCGGGTCAGCGGCGCCGATAACGCCGACACCCCCGCGTTGACCATGGACGGGCAGGGCACGGCCTGGGCGACGTGGCGCGTCTACACCGACGGGCAATATTTCGTGTATGCCGACAGCTATGGCCCGAACGGGTGGGACACCGTCAACGATGTCGTCACCCAGAGCGTGACCTACAAGCAAGCCCCGGCCATCGCCGCCAACCAGACGTGGGTGCAGGTGGTCTGGGAACAGAGTCCGGTGGGCGCAGATACCGATCTGCTCGTTTCGATCTGGGATGACACGGACTGGCGCCCCGCCGTCAAGATTGACGACATGGGCGACGCTCGCCAGCAATTCCCCGCCATCGCGCGCGGCAGCACGGGGCAGTTGTACGCCGCCTGGCTGGACTACCGCGACGATGCCAACCGCGCCGCGCTTTACACCGCGCGCTCCGGCGACGGCGGCGCGACCTGGAGCAGTGACGTGCGCGCTGACGACGACCATCCCCCCAGCCACTCGGCCCCGGCCCTGGTGGGAGCCGGCCCGCAGGTCGTTCACGTCGTCTGGGGCAGCACCGATCAGGATTACGGCGCGATCTACTACGACCGCTCCGCCGATAGCGGCGTCACCTGGGGAACCGACCGGCGGTTGAACACCGTGGATATGAGTTCCGCGTCGCAGCCGGACATCGCCATCAGCGGCACGCAGCAGGTTTTCGTGGTCTGGGTGGAGGGCGACGCCCTGGTGCTGGATCGCTCTGCGGATGGCGGCACGACCTGGCTGTCGCCCACGCAGATTCTCACCGGTACTGGCTACCTTGACCAACCCACTCTCGCCGCCGGGCCGGATGGCGTCCTGCATCTGGCGTGGGTCGAAATGATCTACATCCAAGCCACCGAATACCACATCGGCTACGCGCGCTCGCTCGATGGCGGCGCGACGTGGGTGGATCGTCAATACGTCGGTGAGATCGTAGGGATAGCCGCCGGCGAGCGGGCCCATCCCGACATCGCCGCCGACCTCGGCAGCAGCTACGTCTACCTCGTCTGGGACGCCGCCGACGGCATCCCGCAAGTTCTCGTCGCCGTCTCGGACGATGCCGGCGTCTCGTGGGGCGCGCCGGAACGGCTGTCCAGCGGCGACGCCGAGGCAGTCGAACCGGCGGTCGCGGTAGACGCTGAGGGGCTGGTTTACGTAGTCTGGCAGGACGCGCTCAACGACAGCGACGACATCTTCTACCGGTTCTCGGCGGATTATGGCGCGACGTGGAGCGTGACGGGGCGCGTCAACGACGACGATACGGCGTACCCGCAGCGCCACCCGGCCCTCGTCGGCGGCAACAGCGCGTATGCCGCCTGGGCCGACTTCCGCGCGGCCAATTGGGACATCTACGCGACCGGGCTGCGGTTGGTTTGCCCGGCGCCGGTGCAAGGCGTCATCCTCAAGGGGCCGACCCAAACCACCGTCAACGTCCCGGTGCAGTTAACCGCCGTCATCAGCCCGTCGAACGCCTCACCGCCGCTGACCTACGTGTGGACGCCTCAACCCGCCACCGGGCAGGGCACGGACACGGCGCGCTATTACTGGCGCAAGCCGGGACGCTACACGGTCCAGGTCGAAGTGAGCAACTGCGGCGGCAAACCGGTCACGGCGGAACATACCGTGAGCGTCGCAGCGCCGCCGCCCCCGCCGCTGCCGTGCGTCGAAGGCGTCGTCAGCTACGGTTACACGCCACTGCCCAACGTAACGGTCGAGTTGATCGTCGGCGCCAGCGCTACCGCGCCGCCGCTTCAGAGCACGCAGACCGACCTCAGTGGCCGCTATCGCTTCTGCAACGTGGCGCCGGGCGTGTACTGGCTCAAACGCTACGGACCGACGGCGGAATACATCGGCTGGACCGCCTCGCAAATCACGATGGGCGGCAGCAACCTGATCAAGAATCTCGACTTGCCCAAGAAGATGACGCTGCTCACCCCCGCCAACGGCGCGACGATTTATACGACCGTTCCCACCCTCACCTGGCAGGCCAACCCGGAGGCCGGGCGGTACACGATGCAGATCAACAAGACCGCCGACTGGACGCTGATAGAGCAGCGCAACAATATCGTCGGAACGGCCTATCAGGTGGCGGCTCCGCTCCAAACGTGGATGTCCTACACCTGGCGGATTGACGCCTACACCGGCACCCACTGGGTTGGCACGACCCACGACGATTTCGAGTTCACCACCGCTCAGTTGATCACCGTGGTCATTCCGCCCCTGGTCGAAATCCACTCCTCGCTGCGCCTCGAAGAAGCCTCCGAGGGTGTGGTGGTGAACAAGCTCATCGGCGATAGCAGCGGCAAGACGGCTTACACCTACGTGGACGTGGTCGCCTACGTGTGGACTTACGACGCCGGCGCCGCCGCCAATGCCCACGTCATCCTCACCGTGCCCGACAACAAGCTCAACGCGCCGGTCAGCACCTGGACGCGCAACACCTACGGCGCGGCGCTAACCGCCGCCGCGTCCACCTACCTGGGCGGCGGGCAGTACCGGGTGACGACCTCGCTGGTCAAAACCTGCCCGTGGTGGTTCTGTTCCTATCACAAGCAAGTGGTCTGGCGCTTCCGCATCCCCAACAGCCTCACGGCGCAAACTTTGAATCTGCAAAGCCGGGTGACGCATCCCGGCTATTGGGTGCTGAACAGCACCTCCGCGGCCAACCTGCGATTGGTCACTACCTCCGAAGCCCTCATCGTCACCAACCGCACCCAACTGTACGAAAACCACAGCGCATGGGAGGCCACCAGCCTGTTGGCGCAAGTCTACAACGTGGCCCAGGGATCGCCGTACAATGACCAGCCGCTCGGCGTCGTCTACAACGCCGATTTGTACGACGCCGACATCGCCACTTGGGACAACACCGCCGTCAACTACACCAGTGAAACCACCGCCAACGCCGTCGCCGATGAAGTAGACGATCTCATCGAAGACTGGGTGGAGGACGGCACGTGGACGTGGTCTTACCATTACTGGTTCTCCACCACCGTCAGCATAGACCTGTACCCCTATTACCTGCTCCTGGTGGGCGACGACGACGTGCTGCCGTTCTATCGCTACAACGATCCTTCCAACGATGAGGGCATCAACAAAATCAGTTGGTGTGCCCACGGCTGGTGTACCGACAGCGATACCAATCCCGCCATCCACGCCACCGATGAGGACTACTTCTTCACCGACAATCCCTACGCCGATTTGTGGGGCGGGACGGACTGGCGCACTGGCGACCTGGAACTGGCGGCCGGCCGGTTGGTCGGAGAAACGGCGGGCGACATGCGGATCCTGCTCAACAGCAGCCTGGCGACCGATGGCGGCACGTGGCGCGCGGTGATGGCAAGCGTGGACGGTTGGGAGTTGGGGTACAACAACCCCAGTTGCCCCGGCAGCGCCATCGCCGACGTGCTGAACGTCCCGGCGCGACTGAACGCGCGCGGCTTCAACGTCCTCAACGACATCGAGGCGTCGCCCTCGGTGGACGTCCTCAGCGCGTCCCCCAACGCCGCCACCTGGATTAACCAGTTCCGCGCCGCCGCCAACGGGGGGATGGACCTCTTCTTCATCGGCGGACACAACCATTACAGCTACGCCGGCATCTACGGCGACGACTTCTCGCCGGACGACACGTGCGCCGGCGCCGGCTGCGATTACAACCGCTTCGACAACGACCATCCGCTGGCCTTCATCGTCGGCTGCCACGGCGGCCTGACGGTGCCCGATATAGACGTGCCCGGCGGCGCGGACGACGACATGGTTTACGATCTGGCGCAAGAAGGCGCGCGGGCCTACATCGGCGCGACCGGCTTCAGTTACGGTTCGCCGGGCAGCCTGTGCCACGCCACCTGGGGCGAGCGGCTGCTGCAACATTTCTTCGACGTCTTCCTGCCGTCTGGAACCCAAAGCGCGTCCATCGGCGGCGCGCTGCGCGCGGCAAAGGACACCTACGTCTTCGGCTTTGGCGGCAACGACGGCCTCGACCGCAAAACCGTGACCGAGTTCACGCTGTATGGCATCCCCTGGCAGCGGCTCGACTATCCGGGCGGACTACAGCAAGCCGTCGCCAATCAGCCGGCGGCGGTCGGTGGTCAGCCGTCGGCGATCAGCATCCACGCGGGCAACGCCGTCCAGTCCGACACCTACCGCTACACCCGCACCGTCACCGTGGATATTGCCAGTTACGACGTGAGCCAGGTTATGACCGACAGCATCACCTACGACATCCTCACCATCGCCGGCGGCGGGATGGCACTCGCGCCGGAGACGCCGCTGCTGCCTTACGTCAAAGGCTACACGCTCACGCTGCCCATCAGCGCGACCGTCCAGAGCGCCAGCCTGATCAGCGCCACTTGTATGGACGTGATGCCGCCGGGCTACGAAATTCCCATCATCGTCGCGCAGCCGTGGACGGAGGGTGGCACGAGCTACACGACCACGACCACCCTGGACGACTACTACCCCGCCAACGCCGACCGCCTCCAGTGGCAGCCGCAGTCCCACAAGATGCTGTTCACCCTCTTCCCCATCCAGCACAACCCCACCAGCAACGCCACGCGCTTCTGCTCGCAGATGGTCATTGAGGTCGTCTACGACGCGCCGGTGGTGCTGGACGTTTCAAACGTCCAGCCGATAGCCGCGAGCTTCGCGCCGGGCGCGCCCATCAGCGTGACCGCGTTGCTGGCGAACGTGGGCGACGACTTGCTCACGATCACCTCTACGCTGGAAGTGGCGGACGCTGAGGGGACTCCCGTCGGGTGGGCGGACGGCGGCCCGTTCGCCATCGCGCCCGACGGTGAGGAGAGCATCGAGGCCGGCTGGGATGGCCTGCTGGACGAGGGCGTCTACAGTCTGCGGCTGACACTGTGGAGCGAGGGGCAACTCATGGGCGGGGCGACCGCCAGCGTGGACGTGGTTGGCGGCGCGCTGATCGCGCTGGAAGTCCCCACCGTCACCGTCGCTCTCGGCGATACGGCGACGTTCCGCGTTCACTTCAGCAACTACCTGGCCGAGACTGTCACCGTCACCGCGCATCTGCTGGTCTTCGACGCCGACGGCGTCCCCATCTCGCCCACGCTGGCGACGCAGACTATGGCGGTGGCGGGCAACGGCAGCGCCGTCTTCACCTTCCTCTGGCCCGCCAACGACGTGCCGATGGGAGATTTTACAGCTCAGACCAGCGTCGAAAGACAAGCCGGCCCCACTTACGGGCCAGAACAGGAGGTCTTCCGCGTCGGCGGCAACCACTTCATCTACCTGCCGCTTGTTCTGCGCGACGCATAGAGGTATAGAGGGGCG
>DAOUGD010000273.1:0-6871 GCA_034429475.1 Anaerolineae bacterium | reverse complement strand
AGACGACAGCGCCCGCCGCGTCGAAGGCGGTCAACGCGCCACCCGCCTCGCCCATCCCACTGAACGCCGGCGTCGCGTCGTTGGTCAATGTGCCGTTGATGGGAGTGGTGATGACCGGCGCTGCGGGAGCGCCGGTGTCCACGGTGAAGGTGACGGGCGTAGGATTACTCTCGTTGCCCGCTGCGTCGGTGACGGTGGCGGTAACAGTCTGCTCGCCCTCCGCCAGTGGAGCGCCTGGCGTGCATGTCCACGTTCCGTCCGGGGCGACTGTGATAGTGCAAACAACGGCGCCCGCCGCATTGTAGACGTTCAACGCGCCACCCGCCTCGCCCGTCCCACTGAACGTCGGCGTCGCGTCGTTGGTCAATGTGCCGTTGCCGGGGGTGATGATGACCGGCGGCGCAGGAACGAGGGTGTCCACAGTGAAGGTAACGGGCGTCGGATCGCTTTCGTTGCCCGCTGCGTCGGTGACGGTGGCGGTGATAGTCTGTGCGCCTTCCGCCAGCGGTTCGTCCGGCGTACACGTCCACGTCCCGTCCGGCGCGACCGTGGCGGCGCAGATAACGGCGCCCGCTTCGTCGTAGACGGTCACTGCGCCGCCGGCCTCGCCGGTCCCACTGAACACCGGTGTCGCGTCATTGAGTACTGTGCCACTGATGGGATCAGTGACCACCGGCGGCGCGGGGACAATGACCACATCGCCGCCGCCAGGGGGATAGACAGGGGGCGTCTCCTGCGCACCTTCCTGGTTGCTGGAGACTGTAGCGACGTTGCCGCCTATAGCGGATACACCGCTATCCACCGTGACTGTGATATAGCCAGTCCACATCGCATTGGCGGGTAAACCACTCACTGCCCAGACAAGGGGATTTGGGCCGGTATAGCCCGCAGGCACTACGGCGGCGAAGGTCACGCCGAAAGGCAGCGTATCGGTGATGCGCACGCCTGTCATGGGGGAGTCGCTGGAGTTGGTGACGCGAAGGGTGTAGCGGATCGTGTCGCCCGGGCGTAGCGGTGCGCCGTTCAAGTCTTCTGCCGTCTTGTTGATGACCAGTCCCGGCATCGTCCCACCCATGCTTAGGGTTTGAGTTGCGGAGAGAACGGACAGGGGGGGAGTGAAGCGCCCCATCCCCATGAGCATCACAAAAATGATGGTAGCCGATAGCCAACGTTGCCAAAAGGGTCTGCGAATGTGTATCTGCATAATTTGTAACCTCCCAAGAAAAATTTAGCTTCAAGAAGAAGTTTTTTTTCGTGCGCGCGCCGCGCCTGCCCACAAAAAACATCCTTCAGACCGCGCCTTTAAGCGCAAATTGCGGGTCAAACCGGATTTTCGGACAGACCTTTAGTCAGTTCTATGAGTATTCTAGCTAGAAAGAGTAATATGTTTATCAAATAAAAGCAAAAAGAATCCTAAAAATAGTAAAAATACCTGCAAAGTATGTAATCGTTGCGGCTTATAACAATGCGTTTTTAAGCTACACCCGCAATCGCAAAGCATCACCCAACCAACAAAAAACCGGGAGTTCTTTCCGAACTCCCGGTTTCTCATCAGACAATCCCTTAAAAATCCGCGTTCATCCGCGTGTATCCGCGGCCTGCTTTCTGATCCACGCCACCAACTTCGCCTTCACTTCCGCCATCGTCGCCTGTGGCGCGTACCCAAAGTCGCGGCGGGCGGCGGAAATGTCGTAGTAGTGGCTCTGCGCCAGCTCGCTGGCGAGGAAGCGCGTGAGGCGCGGCTCGCCGGGGCGATGCAGCGCGCGGTGCGCCTTTTCCAACGCGGCCCCCATCGCCCGCGCCGCCGCCAACGAAAGACGCACGCGCGGCTCCGGCAGCCCCAACTCGCGCAGCAGGCCGCGCACCCAGGGCCACAACGTCACCGGCTCCCCCTGGCTGATGAAGTACACGCGCCCCCGCCCCGCCGGCCCAGCCACCGGCGCTCCCGGCGTCAGCGCGTCGGCAGCGAGCAAATGCGCCCGCGCTGCGTCCTCCACATCGGTCAGGTCCACCTTGTTCGTCCCGTCGCCGACTTGCGGCAGCAAGCCCGTTTTGGCGCGCGCCAGCAGACCGGGCACCAAATGATTGTCGCGCGGCCCGATGATGAGGTGCGGGCGCAGCGATACGGTCAGCAAGTTTGGCCCGTGCACCGCCGCGACCGCCTGCTCGGCGATGGCCTTCGTGTGCGGATAAGGGCTTTCGTACTCCGCCGGGTACGGGTACGCCTCGTCCACGCCCTCCTGCGGCTTCCCGTCGAAAATCACGCTGGGTGAACTGGTGTTGATCAGTTTCGGGACGCCGTGGGCCTGGCACGCTGCAATCACGTTCTGCGTGCCGACCACGTTGACGCCGTAGAAGTCGTCCCACGCGCCCCACACACCTGCTTTCGCCGCCACGTGGAAGACCGCATCCATCCCGGCGCAGGCGGACTTGACGGCATCCGCATCCTGCAAGTCGCCGCGCGCCACCCGCGCGCCCAACTCCGCCAGCTCCGGGTACGCCCCGCGCGAGAACACCGTCACCTCGTCGCCGCGTCCCACCAACTGCTCGACGATATACCGCCCCAAAAACCCGCCGCCGCCCGTGACAAGCGCTTTCATAGGCAAACTCCTGACAAAAAGACTGGACGCAGATAAACGCGGATGAACGCTGATTTTAAGAAATTATCTGCGTGAATCCGCGAAAATCTGCGTCCTAATTTTCTTTTCCAATATGGCAACAATCCTATTGATTCCGCGAGCGCCGCCGCATCAGGATGAGCGAAAGGACAACGGCCAGGATTGCACCTACGACGCCGAGCGCCGGCCCCAGCCGCCGGGCGCGCTTGCCGGTATAGGAAACGCCATCACGCAGCGTCCGCGCGGCCCGCAGCGACGCCAGAGGCCGCTCCGTCAAACGTTCCTCCGCCCACACGGCCAGCTTTTCGCGCTGAATCTTCGCATTGTGGCGCACGTCGGTGGGGAAAACGTCCGGGTAAAAGAGCACGTCCCGGATCGGGCGCGTGTGTGGATGCTCCGTCCCCAACGCCAGCAGTTCCAACGTCATTTTTTGTCGCTCCAGTGGGGTGCGCCCGTGTTCCGGTTTCAACTCCACCACCAACACCGCGCGCTGCTGTCCGCGCGGCCCCACCCCTACCAGCGCCGTCCGCGCGACCGCCGGGTGCGCGTTGAAGATGCTCTCACACGGCACGGGCAGCAGCCGCCCCTCCGCCGTCTCCACCCGATGCGCCTTGCGCCCGCAGAACCACAGCCGCCCCTCCGCATCGAAGTAACCCAGGTCGCCCATCCGGTGCCAGACGCCGTCCTTGTCCCGAATTTTGGCGGCGGCGGTCTTGTCCGGACGATTGAGGTATTCGCGCGTGACCATCGCCCCCTTCACCACCACCTCGCCCACCGTCGCCGGGCCGATAGGGCCGGCAGGCAGGACAAGCGCGTCATCCCAGGTGGGAATGGGGTCGTCGCTGATGCGGATCACGCGCAAATCAACGCCCGGTATGGCGCGGCCGACGCACGTCCCCGCGCCGGACGCCGTCCGCGCCGCCGTGTCGCGCACGATGTCGCGCCCGCTCATCCACGTCAGCGGCATTGCCTCTGTCGCGCCAAAGGGCGTGATGACGTCGGCGGTCGGCGAAAGGATTTGTTCAACGAGCGGCTGGATCAACGTCGGCGGCGCGGGAGCGCCCGCCATCAACACCCGTTTGAGCGAGGGCAGGCGGATGTCGTGTTCCAGGCAATACGGCACGACGCGCTTCCAGATCGTGGGCGAGCCGAACGTGTTGGTCACGCCAAAGGTCTGGATGGCTTCCGCTACATAGGCCGGGTTGATTTCGGCGGGCTTGGTAGGATCCATATCGGGGATAATGGTGGTGATGCCCAACGCCGGGCCGAACACAATGAACGACGCGAGCAGCGCCAGGTCTACTTCGCCTTCCTCGATGTGGACGACGTTGCGCAGCACTTCGATCTGCGCCTTGAACATCCCGTGCCAATAGACCACGCCTTTGGGCGTTCCGGTGCTGCCGGACGTGAACGCCACACCCGCCTCGCTCTCCAGCGTCGTCGGCGCAACGGGGAATGGGTCGGCGCATGGGGAGCGCAGGGCAGCCAACGTCGTATCCGCCAGCCACGCCGGATTCCCCACCACGACATTCCACCGGATCGTCTTGAACGACGCCGGCGCGAGCCGCCGCAGCGCGTGGACGATGGGCAGTGCGATCAACCCGGTCGGCTGCGCGTCGGCGACGCAGCGCAGGAAAGCTTCGCGGCCCATGCCGGGGTCAATGATGACGGGCACCGCGCCGACTTTCGCCAGCGCAAAGATGGTGGCCGTCAATTCCACCCCCACGCGGAACATCAGCAGCACGCGGTCGCCCATTTTCACGCCAAATTGGGTGAAGCCGTGGGCGTACCGGTCTACTTCGGCGTTGAACTGGCGGAAGTTGAACTGCACAGTTTTGAGCCGGCCTTCCGCATCGCGCCCTGCCGGGAAAATAATCGCCGGGCGAAACGGCGCTCGCCCGGCCATGTCTGCAACAGCTTGAGCTACGTTGTAGAGTTCCATCTCGAGAATCCTATCTAAAAACTTTTGTCAGCAGATTAAGCAGATTTAGCAGATTAGCATTGCATCCAGTCCAAAATCTGCTTAATCTGCTAAATCTGCTGATAGAAAAATGCCTGCATCAGAGGGAGGATGCGCTCATGGGCGTCTTCGACGACGTAATGGCCGGCGTTTTCCAGGACGTGGACTTCGGCGGCGGGGAAGCGCGCGCGCCAGCCGGCCAGGAAATCCTTGACGGTGAACACGAAATCATCCGCACCCCACAGGATCAGCATAGGGTGCTGGCGGAAGAGGTGGAGCCGGGCGTCAATGGCGTCCACGGTGGCGCGGGTAGGATGCGCCGCCGTCGTCGGGATGTCCTGCACGAAGCGATACACCGCGATGCGGTTGCGCCACGAGTCGTAGGGGGCGGCATACCCGGCGCGCACCTCCGGCGTAAAGCGCGCCCGCTGCGACGTCCCCCACACCAGCGCGCCCCGCACAAAGAGGTTGAGGCCGCGCACTGCAAATTCTCCCAATAGCGGGCTGCGCGCCAGGTGCAAGACGGCAGGGATCGCCGGGGCGAAAAACGCGGAGGTGTTGAAAATCACAAAGCGCGCCACCGTCTCCGGGTGACGGGTGGCGTAGCCCATCCCGACACCCCCGCCCCAATCGTGCAGCGCCAGCGTGATGTTGCGCAGCCCCAAATGGGCGATCAGCCGCTCCAAATTCTGGATGCGCTGCTCCAATGTGTAGGGATAGTCCTGCGGTTTGTCCGAAAACCCGCACCCGACATGATCCGGCGCGATCACCCGGTGCGTCTGCGCCAACGCCGGGATGAGCGTCCGAAAGTAAAACGACCACGTCGGGTTGCCATGCACCATCACCACCGGCGGCCCATCGCGCGGGCCTTCGTCCAGATAGTGCAGCCGCGCGCCATCCAAATCCAGCCAATGGGATGCAAAGGGATAAAGAGATTTGAAGTCAGTCATAGCATTGTATGGAGTAATGAGTCAGGGGAAATGAGTAATGAGTAAAGGGAAATGAGTAACAAGTCTCATCACTCATCACTCATTACTCATTACTCATTTCTTGTTACTCACTTCTCATTACCACTGGATTCCGGCAATGATGCTGTTGATGCCGCTGCCCACGCCCATCATGCAGATGTGATCGCCGTCTTTCACAAAGCCATTCTCCACCCCAATCGCCATGCTGATCGGCGCGGCCACCGAAGCGGTGTTGCCCAGGTAACTCAGGGTAGGATAATCAATGCCGTCACGCAGCTTCAGGATGTGGTACAGGTTGAACATGCGTTGTGGTTCGCTCACCTGATGGGTAAAGACCCGATCAATCCGGTCGTCCGTCCAGCCCAGGTCTCGCTTGAAACTTTCAAAGGCTTTGATGACCACCTTGGCGCCCTCGCGCATCAAGGTAGAAGAATCGGTGTGCATCCATTTTGTCTGCGCGACGCACAGATGATTGAACTGGGTATTGCCGTAGAAGTAGCCCCCCAGCAGTCGCTTGCCGGTCTGGGACTTGGATTTATGCCGCAAGACCATCGCCACAGAACCACTCCCCAATGTCAAAGAAGCCAGATTGTCCCGCAGCGACTCTTTGCTCGGCGGATTTTCCAGCAGGGCCTGGATCGTCGCCAACTGCCCCTCACGCGGGTCCTCCGCAGCCACAATCATGCCCGTGTCAATTTGCCCCAGCTCAATCATGTTAGCCACGACCATCATAGCATTGACAAAACCCAGGCAGGCGTTGATCATGTCGAAATTCATCGCCGTCGGCGGCAGTCCCAGGTTTTTATGCACAAAGGTCGCCGTCGCCGGTTCGATATAGTCCCGGCAGACCGACGCATTGATCAAGCACTGAATTTCACCGGGCGCAATGCCGGTATTCTCCAACGCGCGCGCCCCGGCCCACGAGGATGCCTCGGATACCCGTGTGCCGACATCCCACCAGCGACGCTCCTTGATTCCGGTCAACCGCTCGATATACCCTGCCGGAATCCCCAACGCCTTGTAAACCGGCGCGATTTGCTCTTCCAACCACCCCGTCGTCACTACATTGTCCGGGATGACATACCCCATCCCCTCAATACACACATTCTCATACAACATGTCTCGCCTCGATTACCAAATAAGATAAACTTGAACCCGATGAATTGTACTACAAAAGCAAGGGAGTAAAAAAACGGGTTATTGCAACACCAGATCGCCTTAGAACCTATCCGAAAATTATAGCGGCGTTGCGCCGCTGCGCCGGGTCTTACGGCTAAAGCCGCTTTCAGGAAGGTATTTTTTCGTGGGCGGGCTACGCCCGCCCA
>DAOUGD010000272.1:0-8836 GCA_034429475.1 Anaerolineae bacterium | reverse complement strand
CGCGAAGCGCGCCCAAAAATATACTTCTTAGGCCTCTTGAGAGCCAAAGCCGGTGTCCAATTCCACACAACGCAGGGCGATGAGCGTGACGCCCAGGTCGCGGAGGCGGTTCAGAAGCCCGTAGAGGGCCGCCTGGTCGGCAACGGGGCCGGTGAGCAGCGCGTCTCCATTGGGCAAGTTCTCCAGGGTGAAGCCCTCAAACCAGCTCTGCCAGTGCGCCGATACATGCCCGCGTATCCGAATCTCGTAATGAAGATTGGGTTCCATTGGATGCCTCTTTTGCCTCCAGTGTACCGGCAAAGGGGGTGGAGCGTCATCCGCCAAAGGGTGGAGGGTGGGGGTGGAAAAGGAAAAAAACAATAGCGCAAGTCAGCGACTTGCGCTATTGTTCAAAATCTGCTTAATCTGCTCAATCTGCTGACAAAAATTCTTCAACCATTCCGCTTGATCGCGTTGAATGCTTCGCGGGCGGCCTGGTCGAGCAATCCTGCGTCGGAGAAGAGCGCCAACAACTGGAAGCCCTGGGCGAGGCGCGCGTTGACTTCTGCTGCGTTGAAGCAGTATTTACCGAGCGCCTTGCCGGTTTTCCGGGCGGCTGCCAATGCCTTCATCAACAGCGCCTCGTGCGCTGTACCCGGCCCCATCTCCGCCGGACTCACTCCCATCGAAAGCGCCAGGTCTACCGGGCCGATGAAGCCGCCGACCACGCCCTCGACGCCCAGGATCGCTTCGGCGTTTTCGACGGCCTGCACGGTTTCGATCATCACGATGACGGCCAGGTTCGCGTCGGCCCAGGCGCGGTAGTCGCCCGCGAGGTAGGGCGATACCCGGCTGCCGCCGAAGCTGCGTTGTCCCTGCGTGGCGAATTTCATGTTGCTCACCGCGGCTCTGGCGTCCTCGGCGGTGTTGACCATCGGGACGATCAGCCCCAGCGCGCCGGCGTCGAGTGTGCGCTGAATCCAGATGGTCTCGTTCCAGGGGACGCGCGCCAGCGGCACTGCGCCGCCCAACTGAATCGCCCGGAAGCAGTTGACCAGTGTTTCAAAGCCGACGAGGCTGTGTTCGGCATCCACTACCAGCCAATCCCATCCCACGGCTGCCATCAGTTCCGCCGCCACCGGCGAACAGAGGGAGAGCCAACTGCCCACGCTAGGGCGTCCACTGCGCAGCGCGTCGGTCAGCGGGTTGGTTTTCATCTTGATCGTGCCGATACGGTTCATGGTGTCCTCCTGAAAAGTAAAGGGTAATGGGAAATGGGTAATGAGAAATGAGTAATGAGTGACCATTTGTCAGGTGCGCGTCACTCATTTCCTAATTACTCATTTCTCATGACTCATTTCCAATCACTTCACCAGCCCCAACTCACGGGCGCGGGCGACGGCCTGCACGCGGTTGGCCGCGCCGAGTTTGCCGTAGAGGTTGTTGATGTGGGTTTTGACGGTGCTGGCAGCGATGTAAAGCCGGTCGGCGATCTCGCGGTTGGTTGCGCCGTCCGTAACCAGCGCCAGGACTTCCAGTTCGCGGTCGCTCAGAGGTTCGATCAAGGGTTGTGGGTTAAGGGTTGTGGGTTGTGGGTTAGGAGATGTGGGAGACGGACGTTTGACGTGTGACGTGTGACGTTCGACTTGTAACAACGTCTGGATGTACTCCGGCATAAAGCCCTGTTCCTGAACCGCTTGAAGCATAGCCGCCATTTCTTCGCCCATTTCTACGAAGACTCGCGTGTAACCTTCTGGCGCGGCGAGGGTCAGGGCGCGGCGGAGGGCGGTGTGGGCGGCCTCGCGCTGTCCCATCCCGTGCAGCGCCAGACTTTCCAGGCCGAGCAGTTCGATGACGATGCCCAGCCAGCCGACGGTTTCGACCGCTTCCCGCAGCGGGCGGAGGATGTCCAGCGCGGCGGCGGGCCGCCCGTGCGCCAGGTAGAAGCGCGCCAGGGCAGACACCTCCACCCAGTGGATAAAAACGGCGATGTTGCCCTCCGGCAGCGGCTCATGTACGAGCACCTCGCCCCGCGATTCGGCCCACAGCGCGGCGGCGTCCCCTTCGCCCCAGGCGAGCTGCATCCGCGCCTGGAACGCCTCGATCTGCCGTATGGTCAACAGCGAGACTTTGGCTTCGTGGGCAAACGGCATAATTTTTGCCAGGAGGGCGCGGGCCGTCATTTCGTCGCCGCGCGCCTGGTAGATGCGCGTCTGGACGATGTAGCTGTCTACGAGGACTTCGGCGTTGCCCCACGCCTCACCCAGCGCGATACATTTCTGGATGGCCTGCGTAGCGTCTTCCAGCGCGTTCGTTTCACGCAGTATTTCTGCAAGGCCCTGGTAAATCAGGGAGGCGCTGAGCGGCAGGGCTTGCGCGTCGCCGGACAACGCGGCCAACCCCTGCGCGAAGGTTGCGCGCGCCTGCCGCAGCCGGCCTTGCATCATGAGGAGATAGCCGGAGACGAAAATCGAAAGCGAGGCCATCAGAACGTTGCCGGTAGCCTGGCTGAGGGTGAGCGTTTCGTCGAACACGCGCCGGGCCTCGCCGATGTTCGTGTCGAAGAACTGGCTGAGACCCAGCAGCCAGCCGACGATACTGTGCAAGAAGGCGTTGTCCTCCGGCAGGGCGGCGAGCGCGCGCTGCGCCAGTTCGATGCTGCGCCGGAGGTCGCCATCGAACGTCGCCATGTAGGCGCGGACGGCCATCACCTGGCTGACCAGCGCGCCCTGTTCCTCAACGGGAACGGCGCCGCCGTCCAGCGCGGTCTCGACGGCTTGCAGCGCGGTTTCGATAAGCTCAAACTCCCCGGCAATGAGGGCGGCTTCTGCGTAGAACAGATTCAGCGCGGGCCGCGCGCGAACCAGGCTCTCCGGCAGCGATTTGATCCAGTGGAGGATCGCGGCACCCTCGCTGCGCATCAACAGGGGCAGCGCCGCCTGCTCGATCCACTGCGCGGCGGACTCGAAATCGGCGGCGTGCAGCGCGTGTTCGATGGCCTCGGCCAACAGGGCGTGCTGGGCGTACCAGGCGGCGGCGCGGCGGTGCAAGGTGCGCGCCAACTCCGGCGTTTCGCCTTGGAGGTGATTGCGCATAAAATCGGCAAACAGCCGGTGATAGCGATACCAACGCCGCTCGTCGTCCAACGGCGTCAGGAATAGATTGGCTTGCTCCAATTGCCGCAGCAGCCGCTCGCTGTCGTCCCGTCCGGTCACGGCGTCGCAGAGTGGGGCGGTCAGACGATTGAGGATAGCCGTTTGGGAGAGGAATTGGTGAATCTCTGCGGGCTGCTGCGCCAGCACCTCCTCGGTCAGATAGTCAATCACGTGGCGATGGCTGCCGCTGAACGCCGCGATGAACTGCGCGGCGCCGGCCGCGTCGCGGTTTTGCAGCGAGAGGGCGGCCAGTTGGAGACCGGCGATCCAGCCCTCCGTGTGCGCTTCCAGGGCAGCGAGGGCCTCCGGCGTGAGATTCAGGCCCATCAGGCGGTTGAGGAACGTGGCCGCTTCGTCCGCCGTGAAGCGCAGGTCGGCGGCGCGCAGCTCAGTGAGCTGGCGGCGGGCGCGCAGGCGCGGCAGCGGGAGGGGTGGATCGGCGCGGCCGGCGATCACCAGGCGCATCCAGGGCGGCATGTGATCGAGCAGGAAAGTCACGGCGGCGTGGATGGTCGGTTGCTCGATGACGTGGTAATCGTCCAGTATCAACACCCAATCGCCCACCGGCGGCGCGGCGGCGAGGCGATTGATCACCGGCGTGAGGATGGCGGGCAGCGGCAGCGATTGGGGCGGCTGTAGCATCCCCTGCGCCTCCGCGCCGATGTCGGGGCAGACCGGCTCCAGCGCGGCGAGCAGGTAGCTCAGGAAGCGGGTGGGGTCGTTGTCGGCCTCGTCCAGGGAAAGCCAGCAGAATTTGCGATTTGCGATTTGCGATTTGCGATTTTGGCTGATCCACTCGCTCAGCAGCGTCGTCTTGCCGAAGCCGGCCGGGGCGGAAATCAGAAACAGGCGGTGGCCCAGGCGCAGCCCTTCATCCAGGCAGTGAAGCAACCGTTCGCGCGGCACGAGGTTGGGGTGCGGCGCGGGGATATAGAGCTTGGTGGTCAGAATTTGCAATGCGTCCATCAAGGGGATTGTAGTGCAAGGGCGGGAAGATGCAATTGGCACGTCAAACGTTAAATGCCAAACGTCAAACGTCAGGCTCTTGCTGTGAAGTCATTACGTTTTACGTTTCACGTTTTACGTGGTCGGTTTGACTTGCCCCTGCGCTAATTTGACGCGCAGGCCGCCGTTGACCCACGAGAGAGACGTATCTAGGCGCATGTGGGTCTGTTGGATCAGGGGTAGGGCGTTGCAGAGGAACGCGACATGCCAGCCGGGGCAGCGAGCGCGCAGGACGTTGCCGAATTGCGCGTAGAGGTTCCGCAAGTCGTTGGCCGCGCTCACTCGCACACCGTAGGGCGGGTTGGTGACGACCCAGCCCGGCCCGGTCGGCGGCGCGATGGCGGACACGGCCTGGCAAGCAAACGTGATGTCCCCGGCGACGCCCGCGCGCGCGGCGTTGGCCTCTGCCGCGCGGATGGCCCCCGCATCCCGATCCGAGGCCAGCAGGGGCGGCGCGGCGTCCCGCTCGGCGGCGATGGCGGCGGCCCGCACGTCTTCCCACACGCCGGACGCGAAGTCGGGCCAGTCCATGAAGGCGAAGCGGCGATCCTTGCCCGGCGCGATCGCCCGCGCCCACAGCGCCGCCTCGATGGGGATCGTCCCTGAGCCGCAGAACGGATCGAGCAGCGGCGCGCGCCCATCCCAACCGGATGCCAGCAGCATCCCCGCCGCCAGCGTCTCCCGCAGGGGCGCTTTGGCCGTCGCCAGCCGGTAGCCGCGTCGGTGCAGGAGCGCGCCCGACGTATCCACGCTCACCGTACACAGGTTGTTGGCGAGCCGCACGACGACGATTTGCGGAGGAATGGTCTCCGACTCCTCATCCCACTTCACCAACTCCGACGGCGCGCCCAGCCGGTCGCCGATGGCGCCCACCACGCGCTCCACGACGGCATCGGAGTGATACAGCTTGGATTGATGACAGGTCGCCCGCAGCGCCACGGACTGTCCGGGGCGGAGATGACGCTCCCAGGGCAGCCGGCTCGCCTTCTTGCGCAGTTCTGAGAAGGCCGCCGCGTAGAATTCGCCGAGCCGCACCGTCACCCGGCTGGCGGTGCGCAGCAGCAGGTTGGCGCGATAGAGCGCCGGCAAATCGCCGGTAAATTCCACCCCACCGGCGATGGTCTGCGCTTTTCGATCAGCAGTTATCCCCAACGCGGATAGCTCTCGCGCTGTGATGGCTTCCATTCCGGGCGCGGTGACGACAAAGATTTGATAGTCCATCTTGTTGACACTCTCCATTTCTACGGTCCTAACGCGATCAGTTCATGATCACCGAAGGCTATAAAAACCATTGCTCCATCCACCGCCACCCAATGGAAGTCTTCAGCATATCGTACGCCGGAAGCCGTGATATCGGCGGGAAGAAACTGTACATAGCCGGTTTCCTGGCCGGTGCGCACGTCCAGCCGCACCAAGCGGGTGTGGTAGTCCAGAGCATACACCGACTCATTCGCAAAGACAATGTTGGAAGCAGCGAAGCTCCCTTCTATCTGCCACTTGATTTGGCCTGTTCGCAGGTCTAGCACGCAAACCCGAGAACCATGTGCAACCAGAAGCAAATCATCGAGCACGAGCGGGCGAGGTATGATCGGCCCCCGGCCCAAATCGGTCGTCCAAAGCACTTGTTGGGTATTCTTATCCACTGCTCGCAGTTGGTAATCAGGCAACTGAAGCAAAATGAATGAGGGATACAGCGCTATCAGCCGGCCGTCGGGACGTATCTCGGCCATGTTCCCTAACGGCTCTCCGGTATGGATGTTGAATTCCAGAAACGCCGGTTGGCGTTCTACATACCCGCTCATTTTGAGCCTCTCTCCATCCACATACATACGACCTACGTTACTGGGCAGGGGTTGTTCCCAGAGCAATTCCCCATCGTCCAGCGCATAAGTGTATAGTTTTTGTCTAATGGCAAGGTATACTCTCTCGTGGTCTACTGCGAGTGACTCGGCGCCATCGAACTGGATCTGCTCCCATACCAAGGCCCCGCTTTTGGCTTCCAAGACCCGTAGTTGGCCATACACTCCCTGACCAGCAGTATAATAAATGACGTGCCCTGCCATTGCCTGTAGGTTTGGAGTATTCCCGCCCCCAATATACTCGAATGCGACACGCCAATATTCCCGCAAGGACAAGGTATTGTCGGCTATCTGGCGCGCTTTTTCGGACTTGAGTGGGGACGCAGTAGCGACTGTCTCATCCGGCTGAGGTGTAATGACAGTAGGGGAATAGCTTTTGAGCGAAGACGAAAGTAAAACGCAACTTATGTAGCCTGCTACCAGGAATATTCCCCAAATAAGCGAAGATTTTTGGGTTCTGTTCATGTTTGTTTCACTAGCCCGCTTCCCCATCTTTCATATACCCCAGAGAAAATGAGCGATATAACCCCCATCCATAGAACCACGATACAGCCGCAATCTTTGATGGTGTTCATTGCAGGGATTATATACAGTCTGACTTGCCTCGTCAATTCACGTCGGCCTACGGCTGAAACCGCAGGCTGCTACGGCAAACCCGTTCAAACGGGTTCAGGTATAATGGGGTAAAGCCTGTTCAGGCTGACGGATGCACTGGCTCAACTTTCCGTTCAATCCGTTCAATCCGTTGAAACTGCTTTGGGAGGGAATTCGACATGGAGGAAATAACTACTTCGGCGACGCCGCCCCGCTATCCCCGCAAGCCGGACTGGCTGCGCGTGCGGCTGCCGGCCGGCGAGGCGCCGGCGTGGATCAAGAAGCTGTTGCAGGAGGGCCGTCTGCACACAGTCTGCGAGGAGGCGCGCTGCCCCAATCAGGGCGAGTGCTGGGGGCAGCGCACGGCGACGTTCCTCATTATGGGCGACGTGTGTACCCGCAACTGCCGCTTCTGCAACGTGCGCACGGGCCGCCCCGCGCCGCTCGATTCGGAGGAGCCGCGCCACGTGGCCGAAACGGCGGCGGCGTTGGAGCTTAGGCACGTCGTCATCACGTCGGTGGATCGGGACGATCTGCCCGACGGCGGCGCGGCGCACTTCGCCGAGACGATCCGGCAGGTGCGGGAAGCCGCGCCGGGCTGTACCGTCGAGACGCTCATCCCGGACTTTCGCGGGCAGGCCGGGCCGCTGGCGCAGATCATGGCGGCGCGACCGGAGATTCTCAATCACAACATCGAGATGGTGCGGCGGCTTTATCCGCAGGTGCGCCCGCAGGGCCGCTACGAGTGGGCGTTGGCGACGCTGCGCGAGGCCAAGTCCTGCGCGCCGGGAGGCTTGACCAAGAGCGGGTTGATGATCGGGTTGGGCGAAACCCAGGATGAGATACGGGAGACGCTGCACGACCTGCGCGCGGTGGGCGTGGACATCCTGACGGTGGGGCAGTACCTCCAGCCGAGCCGCGAGCACTGGCCGGTGGCGCGCTACTACGAGCCGGAGTATTTCGAGGCGCTGCGGCGCGATGCCCTGGCGCTGGGCTTCCAATGGGTGGAGAGCGGCCCGTTGGTGCGCAGCTCCTACAACGCCGAGGCGCAGGCGGCGGCGTTGCTGCCGCGTTAACTCATTACATTTTCACTAAAGGCTGCTTTCAATCGGACGCAGATGCACGCGGATAAACGCTGATTTTTTAAATCTGCGTCCATCTGCGAAAATGAGCATCCTCAATACAGAGGCGGGCTTTTTCGATTCATTTTTCCACGAAAATCAACATATCCAACAAGAGGTTGCCCAACAGCGTGACCTCAAACGTGTCCAACTTGGAGATGGTGCCTTGACCCAGCGGTTCCTCGCGGTATGCCAGGGTGAGGCCGCCAAACGCTTTCAAAATGTAGATGATCATCCGTTGAATGGCGCTACGCAGGAACATTGCGTGGTAGGAGGTGTCCTCGGATGTCCACCGCAATCCGGTCTTGGCGATCAACTCGTCGGCGAATGTTTCAAAAACTACCGTGCTGTTCACCGGAAGCGCGCGCAACTGCGCCAGCGTGGCGCGATTGAAACCGGCCGGCAGCGCATCGCCCATCCCCACGTAAGGATAGGCCATCAACCAGTTGGTTTTGTACCACCAGACGCTCAACAGGAACGACAATTGCGTGGCTGGCGGCGCATCCATAAACCCCACGCCATGAGCTGTGAGTTGCCAGCGCCGCGCCGGTGAAGCGAGCAGCAGCTCTCCCACTCCGGCCAACGCGTGGAGGAAATATAAGGCCCAGATATCGTCCTCGCTGCGCAATTTACGGGTGTAAGTGTCACTGATATAGTCTAATAGCGGCGGCTCGACAAAAAGTGCGGTCACTTCGCGGATGGCTTTCAACGGCATGTTGCCCGTGCTCTGCGTCCCGACGACTTTGTTGTCGCGCACGTAGGTGAGCAAAGTTACCATATCCCGCCGCAAAGGGACTTCTTCGATTTGGGTAAGAAGTTCAGGGGTGACGTGCTGGCTCAACCAGGGGGTGAGGTCTTTATGGGCGGTTCGGCTGGGTTGTCTGGACATAAGATTCCTCCATTGTGATTTCCTTTCCGTGCATTGTACGTCCATTTGAAAGACAGGCCAAGTCATTGAATTCGCGGGGGTGCGTTTCACAAAATGGGCAAGTTCAGGGCAATCGCATTAGGGGTATTTTTTGGGCCAAAGTGGGGAATGCAGCCTTCATACGCTCCTGAAGTGGCGGCAGTAGTCGCCATCATAGCCATCATGTTGCCCCTCAGTGGGGTGAAAATATCCAAA
>DAOUGD010000271.1:0-8358 GCA_034429475.1 Anaerolineae bacterium | reverse complement strand
GCAGGCGGGCGTAACCCGCCTGCGAAAAAACGCCCTTAAAATCCGCGCCTTGAGGTGCAAGTCTGTCCGCTTGATGTCACAAAGGCCATAGCCAGGGAACCATGACGATGGCGATCAGGTAAATCAAAAGGGTCAAGAAGAAGCCCACTTTGACGAAGTCCATAAACTTGTAGCGTCCCGGCCCGTAAACGATCAGGCAAGCCGGTTCCAGCGGGGTGATGAAGGAGCAACTGGCGCCCACGGCGATCATAATGGCAAACGTGCGCGGATTGAGTCCCAGTTGCCGGGCAGTCTCCAGGGCGATGGGAAGCACAATGGCGGCCGCCGCCTGGTTGGACATTGGCTGCGTCAACGCCATCGTCAGCCCGAAGAACGCGCTTAACAGAACCAGCGGCTGCGCGTGCGGGATCACGGCGATGATTTGGTGCGCCAAAAAGGCCGCCGTCCCGGTATATTCCATGGCCCGCCCCAGAGCCAACATGCTGCCGATGACTATCAGGATTTTCCATTCAATAGTGCGGTAGGCGGTGCTGGGATTGATGCAGCCGGTGACAAAGACCAGCAGCACACCGGCCCAGATCGCCGCCGGCAGGGGCAGCCAATTGAGCGCGGCTATCAGCAACACGCCGCCAAAGATGGCGAGCGCCAGCGGCTCGCGCTGCCGCTTGGGACGTTGAATGTTGAGATCGTCAATGACGCGGAAAACGTTCTCGCGGTCCAACTCGGCGATGACGGCGCGCGGCCCCTGCACCAACCATTGGTCGCCGGTGCTGAACCTGACCGTGCTCAACTTGCGGTAAATATTCGTGCCGTGCCGGTTCAGCCCTAACACCTGTAGCCCGTAGGTCTGCCGCAGGCGGATATCGCTCAGTGTGCGCCCGATAAAGGGCGAACGCGGCAGCAAGATCGCTTCCACCGTCTGAATGTCCTCTGTGTGGATGTTGGTCCCAAGTCGGGGAAAAGCGTCAATGGGGCGGGCGTCTTCTGCCGCGCCGGCCACAGTCTCGCCCTCCGGTGGCGTGGCGTTGTGTGTTTCCACCATCTCTGGCATGGGCTGTGGCTGGGGGGAAGCCGGCGCGTTGCTTAAGGCAAATTCCAACAATGGATTCCGCGGCCCTTTGATCAGCAGTTTATCGCCGATCTCGATGCGTAAGTCGGCCTGGGGCGTCAGGTAGCGGTTGCGATTGCGGACGACGCGCAGCACCGTCAAATCCATATCGTGGCCCAGGCGCGCCTCGCGCAGCGTCTTGCCCACCAGGGCGCTCCCTGCCTGAAGGGTCACCTCGCTCAGATAAGGCCGCGCGTCGGAAGCGGCGTCAGGGCTTTCTTGCGCGCCCCGATCCGGGATCAGCCGCTGCCCGATCAGCAACATATAAAGCAAGCCCGCCGCGGCGATGGGCAGTCCTACGGCGGTCATCTCAAACATGCCCAGGGGGGGCATATCGTGGAGTTGGATCAGACCACTGACGACGACGTTGGTGGAGGAGCTGATCAAGGTGATGGAACTGGCGAGGATGGTCGCAAAGGCCAGGGGCATGAGCAGTTTGGACGCGCTGAGTTTCAAGCGCCGCGTCAGCGTGATAGTGATGGGCATAAACAACGCCGTCGTGGCGGTGTTGCTGATGAAAGCGCTCAGGGTGGCGGCGGCGACCATAATGACCAGCAGCAACCGGTGGGACGTTTGCCCGGTGAGCCGCAGCAGAAGCCGTCCGGCCGTTTCGACCACGCCAGTATGCACCAACGTGGTCGTGAGGACCAGCAATCCAAAAATCATGATCACTGTGTCGCTGCCAAAGCTGGCAAAGGCCTGGTTGGGGGGCAGCAGACCGGCCAGGATCAGCACCAACAGCAGCCCCATCGCCACCACATCGGCCGGCAATTGTTCCCATGAGAAGAGAACAATTGCTGCTGCCAGAATAATCAGGAGCAACACAATGGATAGCGTCATTTAGATAACTCCGGCGCGTTTGCGATAACGGACATCGGCGCGCTCGGCCTCGGTTTCGGTCATACCGAGCTCAACCGCTGCCTGTAACGCGCGCTGCTGGCGGCGCGCATCGAATTTACCGCCGGCATAAGCCTCTGCGAAGAAGTGCTCCAGCACGTAGCTTTGCGCATAATTTTTCAATTCAGCCTCGCGCGCGGGCGCCACCCTCAACCCGGCGGCGAAGTCTGTCAGGCGCGTCTGTTCTTGGGCCGCGAGTTTCTCGTCCGTGAGCGCCATGCCCCACGCCAACATCAAGAGCGTCTCGCGCGTGAGGCCGGCGGTCGTCTCTTCCAGTTCGACGCCGGAGAGCGGCGGGCGTCGCAGTAACTCGTTGACGTTCTCCTCCAGGGTAGGGGGGAGGAACGCGGTCAGCAGCGCTTTCTCTTCCGCACTGACTTTGCGGTCGGCGTTGGCAATTTCGGCCAACATGCGCACCAACACACCGAGGTCGTACGCCTGAGTGACCGGCACGGTTTGGACTTGCCGGTCGAAATCACTTAAGGTTTCCGCACCGGCATTGAGCGCGATCCAGCGTTGATGCGTCTTATCCCATACAAAGCGTCCGGCGACCTTCTCAAAGGCGGCGATGACCGCGGCCTCTCTCATTGCCGAGGAAACGGCGGGCTGGGTTGCCTTGCGCGTAATTTCCATCGAAGCCGTGTGGGTCAAATCGCGCCCCAGTTGGCCCAATAGGTTGTGGCCGAGCGCCTTGGTGATGGAGCGCGTCACCGCCGACCGCGCCGTGGACAGCATCCGCCGCTTGATGGTCTTCTGTGCCCGGTCGGCTATCTGCTGCCCCGCGCTGAATTCGATGGTCGCGCTGGCATTGATGGAGAAGCCGGAGACTGGGCAGCGAAAGGTGCAATACACACCACGTCCCCGCACTTCTTCCTGAACCAGCAATGGTTTGATTGAGTTATAGGTAATCTCTGACATATGTTTTTCCTTTCCGTGAAAGTAAGAATCAGTGAATGGCAAAATCCCGGTGTCTTTTAGTGAAAGGTTTCTTTGCAAGTATAGCCCTCCTGTGAATTCCGGGCAAATGGCGGCAAGGACGCAGATACAATGGCCTTACTTGTCAGAAGTGTGGCCTGTGCGAGAATGGTAGTCATCCAAGTTCTAAGCGGAGGTGAGTATGACGCTAACTCAAGATCAAATGAAATCCTTGCGATTTGAACACCCGGAGTACATTCCCGTGTCGGTGGGCATCTTGCCGGCGGTGTGGATGAAATACCGCGAGGCGCTGGACGAGATCGTCGTGCGCCATCCGCAGCTCTTCGGTCCGGTGCGGGTGGGAGAACGGGATTACGACGCTATCTGGACGACCACATACACGATGGGCGATCACGTAGACGTGTGGGGCTGCGTGTGGCGCAACGTCCAGGCCGGCATGGAGGCCATCGTCGTCGAGCACCCGGTTCCCACGCGGGCCGCTGTGCGCGCTCTTCAGATGCCGAAAAAAGACAGCGGTTTTCCGCACGGTTTTATGTACCTGCGCCTGCTCGATTTGCGCGGTTTCGAGGAAGCCATGCTCGATTTTGCCGAAGAGCCGCCGGAGTTGCAGCAGCTCATTGACATCGTCTTGCAATACAATCTGCGTCAGGGGAAATTGCGCCTGGCCGATTTGCAGGCGCGGGGCGAGCAGGGAACCCTCGTCTCATTCGGCGACGATCTGGGGATGCAGGATCGCCTGGCGATTGGCCCGAAGAAGTGGCGCAAGTACCTCAAGCCGTGCTTCGAGCAGATTTACTGCCCCTTCCGCGACGCTGGCTACTTCATTTATATGCACACCGACGGGCATATCGTGGAAATCATCCCCGATCTCATTGATTGTGGCGTCAACGTGGTCAATCCGCAGGTGCGCGCCAACGGCATTGATGCGCTGGCGGCGACCTGTAAAGGTAAAGTGTGCGTAGACCTCGACCTGGATCGCCAGCTTTTCCCCTTCTGTACACCGCAGGATGTGGACGATCACATCCACGAAGCCGTAGCCAAACTGGGATCGCTAGAGGGCGGATTGTGGCTCAAGGCAGAAATTGGGATGGACATTCCACTGGAAAACATCGAGGCGATTTTCCGCGCGTTGGAGAAATACCGCACGTACTACTCGTAGGGCCTCTCGTTATGAATGAAACGTCAAACGTCAAACGTCAGGTTTGTGAAGTCTTGACGTTTGACGTTTGACATTCTACCGCCTGCTCAATTCCTCGTACACCGCCATATAGTACAGCACGCTGTCCACCGGCGTGTTGGCCGGGATGTGGTTGCCGACGGCGAGGAAGAAACCGGGGCATGACTTGCCGATCGCCATGCAGCGCTCCACCTCGGCGCGGATTTGGGCGTGTGTCCCCGAAAGCAGCACGCGTGTGTCGGCGTTGCCGATGAAGGCGTGCGTCTGCCCGTACTTTTCGGCGATAGTCGCCATGTCTGTCCACGGCTCCAGCACGAAGCCATGCACCCCGCAGTCGGCGATGTCGTTCACAAACCTGGTGTAGTCGCCGTCGGACGTGTACATAATCTTCTTGCCGGACTGGCACAGCGGCGCGAACAGCCGCTTGTAGTTGGGGAATATGTACTGCCGGTACCATTTCGGGGAAATAAACGGCCCCGCGCTCCACACGATGTCGTCGTGAACCATCACCACGGGCACGTCGGCCTCCGCCAGCGCGTCGTAATACTGCTGAATCCACGTCGCGTAGCGGTTGGCGACCTCGCCGAACCGCCGGGGATCGGTGCCGGCAGCCAGCAGCAGCATTTCCCACCCGAAGATGTCAATCAGGCCGGAAAGCATGGTGACGTAAATGCCGGTCATTGTGACCATGTCGGGCGTCTCGGCGCGTTGGGCGCGATAGTGCTCCTCGAAGCGGCGGGTGAGGGCGGCTTTGTCCTGCGGCCCGTAGACCTCCCACGGATCAAACGCCAGCACCTCCTCCGGCGTTTGGAACGGACAATGGATCGTATCGCGGCGATCCACGCCGCCGGCGGCGTACTCGGCGTGGCCCATGTCGGTGTGGCACGCCGCCAGATCGTCGCTGCCGATGAGCGTAGACCAGCGGAAGTCGAAGTTCCAGGCGCGCATCAGCGCCAACGCCGCCCGCTGCTTGTCCGCGTCCGGGCTGTCCGGCGTAACTTCCAGACCGGTCACCGCCTTGACCACCTCCCAATGACTCTCCACCGAATACTCCGTATGCGGCACACGGGCCGGCATCTCCAGATTGATCGCTGCCCATCCATCTTGATAAGACATACCTTTGTCCTTCCTCAATAGTCTTGTAGTCGTTAGTCGTGTGGTGGAATAGTCAAAAAAATTCTGTTGGGACGCAGATTTTCGCGGATGCATGCAGATGAATTTTAAAAATCAGCGTTCATCAGCGTTTATCTGCGTACCATTTCTGAGCGTCACGCCGATGCCGGGGGCGGCGGGCAGGAGCAGGCGCGCGCCGTCGTAGCGCAGGCCGATGAAGGGATCGTTGCGCACCAGCAGCGGTCCGTCGAGGTCGGTAAACTCGCAGAGAGGCGCCAGATGCGCCGCCGCCGTCACCCCGATGGAGCTTTCGATCATACAACTCAGCATCACCTGCATCCCCAGCGCGTGCGCCGTGTGAATGGCGCGCAGCGCCTCGCGGATGCCGCCGGTCTTCATGAGCTTAATCACCACGCCATCCACCGCCCCGGCATACGCCGCCACGTCCCACGCCGTCTTGATGCTCTCGTCGGCAAAAATGGGCAGACTGAAACCCTGCGCTTTCAGCCACCGCAGCCCCTCGATGTCGCCCACCGGCAACGGCTGCTCCACGAGCTCCAGCCCGTAATCCGCCAGGCGGGGGATGAGCGCCGCGGCCTGTTCCCGGCTCCAGCCGGCGTTCGCGTCCACCCGCAGCCGCGCGGCGGTGACGGCGCGGATGGCAGCCACCGCCGCCACATCCTGCGCGCCGCCCACCTTGATTTTGTAGATGGGCAATCCTGCGTTCCGGGCCTGTTCCGCCATCGCTTCCGGCTCGGCCATTGCAATGGTGAACGACGTAAGCGGGATGCGCGCCGGGTTCAGGCCGAGCAAGCGGTAGAGCGGCTGGCCCAGGCGCTTGCCCCATCCATCGTGCAGCGCGATGTCAATCCCGGCGCGCGCTGCCGCCGACCCGGCCGGCAGTCGCGCCAGCACATCTTCCAACAGGCATGGATCGTCGCCCCAAATATCCTCGACGCCGGACAGGTACGCCATAATTCCCGCCTGCGTCTCCCCGTGATATGCCACCGCCGCTGCCTCGCCCAGCCCCTCATCCAGGCGCACCAGCACATTGTCGCGCCGGTCGCTGGCTCCGTGTGCAATGCGGAAGGTGGTGCGCAATTCTAATGGTAGCGCTTCCCAACTTAGGTTCATAATAACCCCCATAGAAAAAGCCTCAACGGATTGAACGGATTGAACGGATTTTTTCATCCGTTAAAATCCGTTGAATCCGTTGAGAAAATTAGCGGAACCGCCTCACGCCCAGACAGTGCGTGTGGAGCCAGGCGTTGTAATCCGGCGCGTCCGGCGCAAAGTGGTTGATGGTGACGCACCACGTTCTGCCGGTGGCGTGAATGAACCCATCGTCGCCCAGTGCGATGCCGACGTGGTTGACGCGCGACTCCCCGAAGAAGTAAAGATCGCCCGGCTCCGGCGTCCCCGTGACCACCTGCCCGGCGCGGCATTGCTGGTCGGCGTCGCGGGGGATGCGCACGCCCAGCAGCCCGTAAAACGTCTGCGCCAGCCCGGAGCAATCGAAACCGAACGGCGTACGTCCACCCCACAGATACGGTACGCCGATCTGCTCGCGGATCAGGCCGAGGGCGACGGCAATCCCGGCGGCGTCCGGGGTGGGGCGCTCGCTTAACGGCGCGACCTCCCCGCTTGGCGCATAGCCCACGCGGCCATCGGGCAGCGTGACGGCGGTGAAGCCATCGGCGGCGCCGGCGGACGGCAGCGTTACACCGAGCGGGAGCTTGCCCAGCAGCGGCACGGCGGCGGCGGGGGCGGCGTAAAGTCGCGCCAGGGGAGCCTTGGTCCACACGGCGCAAGCCGCCAGGTAAGCTTGCACGGCAGCCGCATCGTTGCGCCAGAGGGCGGCCTGATGCAGCCAGCCCAGGTAGCCGTCGTGGGGCATCTGCACGAAGGCCCAACCTTCGCGCTCTTCCAGGATGCGCACTGCCTCGCCCAGGCGCGCCTGCGAGACCCGTTCCGCTGCGTCGTCGGGCGTGCGGCGCATGTCGGTCACGGCGCGGGTGACGAGCGCCCACGGCGTTTCCGCTTGTGGGGGCGCTGTATTGATCCCAGTAAGCATGGGGCCTCCTCAATAGCAGGATTTACAGAATGGCAGGATCCGGTTGTTGCTCCAACACAGATAGTGTATCCAAGATCACGGGACTGGCAAAATCCACACTCGGCCTGGCAGGGCCTTATCATTTTCCCGCCAGGTGGTGCGCCGCAACACAGAAGACGGCTAAAGCCGTGATTTTTAAAAAGGTTTTGTGGTGACGGGCGGTAACCCGTCACCACAAAATCACCTTTTTTCGGCGGCTTCAGCCGCAAAATCTGCCCGGTAAGCGTGGTCTGACGAGAATAATAAAGCCCTGTCGGCATGGCCTGTAGGATTTCTGGTGTACAATACGGCTGTTGTGGAACGCGGATGGGCTTTCGCAGGAAGGCGGACAAGTTGTCCGTGTTCCAAGATATTTTTATGGAGATAAGACCTGATGAACATTCCTACCTTAACAACCGCCCGGTTACTTCTGCGCCCGTTCACACTGCAAGACGTGGACGCGCTGTATGGCATCCTCAGCACGGAGGGAATTTTGCGCTACTTCCCGCGCACCGATCCGCCGCCGCGTGAGCGGGTGGAGAGAGTTATTGCCCAGCAGTTGCTCCACTGGGAAGATCGCGGCTGTGGGTGGTGGGCGGTGGAATTGCAGGATGCGCCAGGGTTGATCGGCTGGTGCGGCCTGCAATATCTGCCAGAATTTGACGCGGTGGAGGTGGCCTATTTGCTGGAACGCGGTTCTTGGGGAAAGGGGCTGGCGACCGAGGCCGCACGCGCCGCCGTCCGTTTCGGCTTTGCGGAGTTGGGATTGGAGCGCCTTGTGGCGATCGCGCACGTAGACAATCACGCCTCACAGCGGGTCATCCTCAAACTGGGCATGACGCAGGTAGAAGTGTTGCATCTGTGGGGAATAGATTGCTATCGCTATGAATTGACGCCCGATAAATGTGACTGTTCAGACTTTGGGAAAGGGAGTAGACTAAGGGGAGGAGGAAGAAGCGATGCGCATTCGAGTCACCTTACCCAAAGTCGTCCCTGATGTCTATGATCTGCCGGAGACCTGTCCGCATGGCTGTG
>DAOUGD010000270.1:0-15595 GCA_034429475.1 Anaerolineae bacterium | reverse complement strand
CCCCGTCCCCCACTCCGCCCCCCGCGAGGCCTGCGCCTTGGCGATGCGCTCCGCCTCGCGCGCCAGCAGCGGCATAAAATGCAACGTCGCCTGCACCGCCAGCACCAAATCCTGCGTCGGCAGCCCCAACGCCGTCAGCGGCTTGAACAACGCCTCCAGCCCGCGCACCAGTTCCGAACTCGAAAGGCAGAACGTCCACAAACTCAACAGCAAAATCAGCGCCATAAAGCGCAGCGTGAGCAGCGCCGCCGCCCCGATGCCCGCCGCGTACACCCGCACCGGGCCAAGCGTCCACACCGGGACGACAGCGGGATCGTGGAAGCTGAAAAACAATTGGATCAGCGCCAGCAGGACGATGAACGGCAGCGGCGTCAGCAGGCTGCGCAGCGCGTACCGCAGCGGAATCCGCGCCAGCGCCAGCCCCACCAGCACCACCCCCAGGCCAACGATCACCCCCAACCATTGCCGCGTCACTGCCAGCGTCATCAGCAGCAGTGACCCTGCCAACAGCCGCGCGCGCGGGTCCAGCCGGTGGATCACCGAACCGGTGGGCAGATATTGCCCGACGGCGAAAGACCGCAAAAATTCAAATTCGCTCATAGAAAGTCCACAGATTTTCTCAACGGATTGAACGGATTTTAACGGATAAGAAAAATCCGTTCAATCCGTTCAATCCGTTGAGAAGTTTTCAGAAAGCAGCCAGGAACACAAGTCATCCACAGAGAGGCAAGTGGGTGGCAGCGACCAGCCGCGCGCGCGCAAGGCACCCACCAGTTGACCGATGACCGGCGTGTCCAGACCCAGGGCGTGCAAGGTGTCGCTCTGCGCGAACACTTCGTTCACCGGGCCGGAGAGCGCGTTGACGCCGTGATCCAGCACCGTGACCTGTTCGGTCAGCCGGGCCACGTCCTCCATCTGATGCGACGACAGCAGCAACGTCACCCCCGTTTCCCGCAACGCCGCCAACCGATCCAGCAGGTCGGCGCGCGCCGCCGGATCGAGGCCGGCCGTCGGCTCGTCCAGCAGGAGGATGGCTGGCTGCAGCGCCAGCGTCGCCGCCAGCGCCACCTTGCGCCGCTCCCCGCCGCTGAGCGTAAACGTGAGGCGATCTTTGAAGGCGTCGAAGTCCAGTCCCACCAGCGTCATCGCCCAGCGGACGCGCGCGCGCAGCTCAGTGCGGGCCAGCCCCAACAGGCGCGGCCCGTAGGCAATTTCGTCCCCCACGTACTGCTCGAAAATCTGCATCTCCGGCATCTGGAAGCTCAGGCCCACGTAACGCCGCACCGCGCGTACATCCACGGTGGAATCGTTCAGGTCGAAATCGCCCACGCGCACCGCGCCGGACTGCGGACGCAGCAGCGCATTGAGGTGCTGCATCAACGTGGACTTGCCCGCCCCCGTCGCGCCGAGCAGGCCGTGCGCGCCCCCCACCGCCACCGTCAGCGAGGCGTCGCGCAGGGAGGGCGACGCCAGGGGCGTCCCCGCCAGGTACGTGTGCGCCAGATGCCGCACCTCAATCAGCGGCGCGGCCGGCGGCGAGGGCGGCGGGGCGGCAGGCGGTGAAAGCGGCGGCGCGTGATGGGGCAGCGCGTCCAACGCGGCGGCGAGGGCGGGGATGGTCAGCAGGCCGGGCGGCAAGTGGGGGACCCGCGCGCGCAGCGACTCGGCCAGCGCGGCGGCGGGCGGCAACGTCAGCCCCAGGGCGTGCAGAGGTTGCGCGGCGGAAAAAACGGCGGCCGGCGTATCGTCCAACGCCACCCGCCCGCGTTCCAACACGATGACGCGGTCGGCGTCCGCCGCCTCTTCCATAAAGTGGGTGACGACCACGAGGGTCAGCCCGAGGTGGTGCATCTGACGCAGCATCTCACGGACGGCGCGCCGCCCGCCGGGGTCCAGCATCGCCGTCGCCTCGTCGAAGACAATGCAGCGCGGGCGCATCGCCAGCACGCCTGCCAGCGCCACCCGCTGCATCTGCCCCGCCGATAGCAGCGTGGGCGGGCGCTCCCCCAAGTCCGCCATGCCGACGGCGTCCAACGCTTCCGCCACCCGCGCGCGAATGTCGGCGGGCAGCAATCCCAGGTTTTCCGGCCCGAAGGCGACGTCCTCTGCCACCGTGGCCGCCACCAGTTGATCCTCCGGGCGCTGGAACACCATCCCCACGATCCGGCGGATTTCCCGATGCGCGGCGGCGTCCCGCGTGTCCCACCCGGCCACCCGCACTGTGCCGCCGGTGGGCAGCAACAGCGCGTTCAGCATCCGCGCCAGGGTGGACTTGCCGGAACCGTTGGCCCCGACGATGGCGACGTATTCGCCGTCGTGGATATCCAGCGAAATGCCCCGCAGGGCCGGCTGCGGCGACGCGCCGGGGACGGGGTAGGTGTAGGTTACGTTGTCGAGTTCAATAAAGGCCAAGCAACACTCCATTCGTGATGCGTGAAACGTGAAACGTGATGACTTCACGGCAAAAGCTTCACGTTTCACGTTTCACGTTTCATTTAGTTTTCCGGCGCAACCGTGATACACGCCCCCCGCCGGTCAATGCGCGTGATGACGGCGCCGCGCGCGTAGCGGTTGTTGCGCAGGTGCGGCGCGTCGAGAATGCCGGTGGTGACGGCGCGCGCCAGCGTCGGCGGATCGGTGAGCGGGTCGTGTACGCCGGGGTCGGCCAGCGCGCGGATCGCGGCCAGCATGGCCTCCGCCTCGCGCAACAACTCGGCTTTGCGGGATTGCACCGCCGGGTCGGCGGTCATGTCGGGCTGGCCGTGCAGCGCATTCTCGATGGCGCGGCGGGCGATGGTCGCGGCGGCAATCACGTCAGCGGCGGTGGCGGCGTGATGCGCTTCCGTGTGGCCGACGATGTGGACAATGTGCGGCTTGAGCGCCATCTGCACGTAGACGCTGGCCGCCAGGTGCGCGCGCGCCTCCTCCGGGTCGAGGGGATAGCTCAGCAGGCCGGTGCGGGTCTGCCGCCAGATACGAAACCTCACCCCCTGGCCCCCTCTCCTGGGAGGAGAGGGGGGATCGGCTAAGGGCGCGATGATGTCCAGGCAGGCCAACATCTTCGCTAGATCCATCGCGTCGGAAAGGCCGGGCGGGCTGTTGAACATCAGTTGGGCGATGTAGTCGCGCACGCCGCAGGCTTTGGCGTTGTAGGCGGAAAGGTACGCGGCGACGACGCACACGCTATCGGGCGCGTCGCGCATCCCCCAATGGTGCGGTTCGTTGAGTTCCACGGGAATGTCGCGCGCGCCGTACCACGCCATCACCTGCTGATGCTCGCGGATGGACTCTTCCAGGCCCCACGGCCCGCGCCCGTCCATCTGATTGAACCAGTAGAGCGGGATAGCGCACCAGGCGTTGTGGATCGTGTCCACGTACAACTCGGCCAGGCGGATGAAGTCGTCGGTGCCGGAGTAGGTGCGCATCAGGGGATAGTTGCCCCGGCGACTGGCCGCGTAGAGCGCGCGGTAATCGTCCGCGCTGCGCACGGGGACGCCGCCGGCCCCCTTGCGCCGGGGGTCCTGCCGCTCCGGGTGGAAGAAGTTCTCCTGCGCGTCCTGGTCAATGCCGAGCGAGATGAGGTCGAGGGCGTGCGCTTCGGCGATCTGGGCGATGCCCGCCACGGTCGCCTCCAGGGTCGGCAGGCCGAAGTGGTGCCGCAGGATGGGATACGGCGCTTTCCACCGGATGCGTTCCACCATCGTTTGCGGGAAATCCGCCGCGCCGGTCTGCGCCATCGCCTGGCCCTTGAGGTAGGCCAGCACCGCGTCGGGCGGCTCCGCGCCGTCGAACACGCGCGCGAAGAAGCCCAGGGCGCGGGCGCGTTCCGCCACGGGCGGCGTGCCGCCAAACACGAAGTCCACCCCGGCGGCGCGCAGCTCGTCGGCTTCCTCGGCGAAGTCGGCCAGCAGGCGCTCGCCCGTCTCCGGCGTGAGCCGGTACGACACGCCGACGAGGTCGGCATGTTCGCGCCGCGCCGCCTCCAGAAACGCCGCGATGGGCGTCGCCGGGCCAAGAAAGACCGTGCGCCATCCGGCAGCTTCCGCCAACCGCAAGAAATTCATCACCCCGGCCACGTGGACGCACTCACCCAGCGCCCCGGCAATCACGGTTTTCATTATTTACCTCCTAATCGCCACAGAGAACACAGAGAACACAGAGAAAAGAAGAATTTCTGTATGCACTGCACTGATCCGCTGATCCGCTGATCCGCCGCTCGACACGCCCCACTTCTAACTTGCCTCTCTCCCACTCTCCCACTCCCCCACTCTCCCCCTCGCCTTACCGCTCCCCCGTCTCCACGTAACGATGCAGCTCGGAAACGGAGATGCCGCGGATGCCGAGGCGCTCCAGGGTGCGGCCCCGGCGCCAGTAGTCCACGCCGTGGATGATGTTCGCCAGGCGCACCATCGCGCTGATGGTGACGGTCTCGACGCCGTACTGTTGACCGATGAGCGCCATCGGGACGAGGCTGCATGGGATATCCTCGAAGATGTAGCGGTGTTGCAGGCGATTGGGCGCGTTGATGCCCTTGTAGCCGGGATTGGCGTGCATCGCCTCGCACAAGTCGGCGCCGGTGGCGTCGTAAGCGCGATCCAGCCACTCTTCGGCGGTCTGGGCGCGCACGCCGATGGCCGCCGCCACGGTGACGCGCTCTCGATCCAGCGCGCTGAGCACTTTGGCCGTCGAGGGTGTCACGCCGTCCATGTAAAACTCGAAGTCGCCCTGCGTCGCTTCGATCCAGCCGGCATTGAGCAGGGTCAGCGCGGGGTGGAAGATGGCGCCCATGTTGTTCATGCTGGTGTACAGCACATTTTTCGCCGGGATGAACTGGGGATAGACCGCCTGAATCCATGCCAGCGCCTCCTGGGTGCGAATCGCCGGGAAAGCGGCCACCGGCACGGAGAATTTGGTGCGGAAGATTTGCGCCTGGGCCGGCCCCTGGCTGCGCGCCGCGAAGAGGAAGGTTTCCGCCTCGCAGATGATGGGGTGACAGCCGCAGCCGCCTTCATCCAGGGCGCGCTTGAACTCAAAGGCGCCGCCGGTCCGCCCTGGATTGAGCAGAATCACTTGATGATCCTGGATGAAGGGAGCAAAGGTCAGGCCCACGTCCCGATGACCGGACGCCGGCACGACGACCATAATCAAGTCGGCCTGAGCCGCCGCCTGCTCCGGGTCCGACGTGACCAAACGCAGCGGCGCAAACACCTCGTGCCCCTCTTCCGTCTTGAGGTGGATGCCGCCGCGCATCTGGATGACCTCGATATGATCGGCGGTGCGGTTGTATAACGTGACCGGGAAACCGCGCGCGGCCATATCCGCCGCCATAGATTTGCCGCCGTGCCCTGCCCCGATAACTGTGATATTTTTTAACTGACGATCCATTGTCCTCTCCTTTCACTGGGTTTTAACGTACCCCACTATACCCTAAGATGCGTCCTTGCGCCAATTATGTTAGTAGTTATGCACTTACCCCAGGTGGGACGCACTTGAGCGGCTTTCAGGACGTATTTGCCGCGTAAATCTAGCATTTTGGCTATTGTTAAGTGCGTCCCACCTTAACTGCGTAACGACTGTCATGGTGTTTTGCGGCACTGCGCTACTGGTGGCCTAGCGACCGGTAGTGGAGCCGTCTTGTACAGCCAACCGTTTCGCCATACAATGACATTGAAGCGCACATCCAACCAGTCAAAGGAGGGAGTATGTTGAAACGGGTGTTTATCGTTGGTCTGGCGACTTTGCTGATCACGGCCTGCCTTAACTCGCCGCGCGGGGGAGCCGGCGATGGGGGCGCGGCTTCTCTCGTCGTGGAGAGAAGTATGCAGACGGTTCAGGTGGCGGCAGACAGCGCCCTGCCGCCCTATGGCGTCCGGGTCAAAGCGGAGACGGCGGTGCTGCGGATTACTCTCAGTTCGTCCAAGAAGACCGCCGCCGAACGGCTGGCCGACTTGCAGGCGGCCGTCGCGCACGTCGCGGCGCAGGCAGAAGCGGACGGCGCAGTCAGCCTGGGGGCGGGAACGACGCAGCAATCCGGCGGCTACACAGGGCGGGAGCTGACCGACAGCTTTATCTCCGCCAGCACCTCCTCCGTGACGCTGCAATTGACGACCGATTTGGCCGAATCCACCGCCAGCCTGCTGGACAGCCTGATCGTCTTCCAGCGCTTCCTCGACGCCCTCGCGCTGCCTGAAACAATCACGGTGCAACCGGCGACGATCCAGGCCCACCTGCGCGAGCCGGAACAGTATCGCCCGGAGCTGCTCCAGCGGGTCTATCGGGAATTGGAGGCAATTCAAGCAGAATACGGGCAAGGGGTGAAGTTCAGCGTCACCAACTTGCACACCGGATTGAAGACGATGCCCTTGAACGACACTGAATACTACATTTACCTCGATCCGGTGATCGTGGTGAACGAGTTTTGACGATTCTAAGACGTTTCTAATCCTTTGCTGATGTAATTCTAATCAACATCGAGTATCCTATAAACATCAGAATCACTGCGAAAGGTTCGCAGCAAAACAAGCTATCACCGATAGGAGGCATACAATGTCACTGTTACGTTGGGATCCACGCGATGAACTCGCCACGATGCGCGATGAGATGATGCGCTTTATGGAGGAAAATATGACGCCGCGCCGGATGATGCAGCGATTCCGCCCGGATACGACTTTCCGCCTGCCGCTGGATGCGTATGTGACCGATAATGAGGTCGTGATTGTCGCCGCCATCCCTGGCGTCAAGCCGGAGGATGTGGAAATCACCTTCGAGGACGACACGCTGACCATCAAGGGCGAAATCTGCGGGCCGCTGGAAAATGTGGACTACATCTTCCAGGAACGTCCCTGCGGCAAATTTGGCCGCTCCATCATCGTCAACATACCGGTCAAGACGGAAAGCGCCGAGGCCAAGTTTGAAAACGGCGTGCTGACCCTGACTCTGCCCAAAGCGGAAGAGGCGAAGCCCAAAGTGATCAAGATCAACGCGAAGTAAGCAGCGTTCTTCCCCCCTCTCAGCCCCCGCACCGACGTAAAATCGGCGCGGGGGCGTTGCTTTTTTAAAGCATATCCGTATACTTCTACCCCATGAATGATAATCGCTCGACACTGACCCTCCGTCCGTTTTGCCCCGCCGATCAAGACGCCGCCAAAGCCCTGATCCTGACCGGGCTGGTGGAGCATTGGGGCTTTCTCGATCCCACCTTGAATCCCGACTTGAACGACATCGCTGCCAGCTATGCCGATGCCGTGTTCCTCACCGCCTGGCTGGATGAGGAGTTGGTCGGCGCGGGCGCACTCATCCACGAGGCGGAAGGCGTCGCGCGCATCGTGCGGATGTCGGTGGCGCGGGAGAAGCGGCGGCTCGGCATCGGGCAAGCCATCCTGCGGCGCCTCTGCGAGCACGCCCGCAACGCCGGGTATCGTCAAATTGTGCTCGAAACCACCTCCACCTGGGAGGACGTCATCGCCTTCTACGAGCGCTTCGGCTTCCGCCGCATCGGTACGTGGGATGGGGATACGCATTTTGTCCTCGATGAGATAGCCTGAGCGCCGGCGAAGGGGCGTTTTTTGTCAGCAGATTAAGCGGATTTAGCAGATTACAGACGGGGAACAAACAAATCTGCTTAATCTGCTAAATCTGCTGATAGAAACAAAAAATTTCACTGGATCTGGTATATCAGGATGGGAGAGGAAACTATGAACAGACCTTCAACAACCACTTTACCCGAAGTTGTCGCCCATTACGAAGAGGCCAATGAGGCCGAACGACTGCGTCAGGGCGAGGGACAGCTTGAATTGGCGCGCACGCAAGAAATCCTCACGCGCTATCTTCCCGCGCCGCCGACGGTGATCCTGGATGTGGGCGGCGGCGCGGGGATTTACGCCTTGTGGTTGGCCGATCTGGGCTACGAGGTCCATCTGATTGACCCGACGCCCAAGCACGTCGCTCAGGCGCGCGCGGCTTCGCGGCAAGCGGCGCACCCCCTCGCCGACGCCGAACTTGGCGACGCGCGGGCGCTGCAATGGGCGGACGCCTCCGCCGATGTCGTGTTGCTGCTGGGGCCGCTCTATCATCTGCCGGAGCGCGCGGATCGGGTGCAGGCTTTGCGCGAGGCCGGCCGCGTTGTGCGTCCCGGCGGTTTGGTCGTGGCAGCCGCTATCTCGCGCTTTGCATCGGTGCTGGATGGTCTGTTCTCCGGCTTTTTGGACGATCCCGCGTTTGTGCGCATCGCCGAACAAGACGTTCACAGTGGACAACACCGCAATCCCGATCAGCACCCCGGTTACTTCACCACCGCTTATCTGCATCATCCCGCAGAACTTGGGGATGAGGTCGGCGAGGCCGGCTTGCAGCACATAGCGACGCTCCCCGTCGAGGGCGTCGGCTGCCTGTTGCAGAACTTCCAGGAACACTGGCAAGACCCCGGACGGCGCGCCCGGCTGCTGGAAACGCTGCGCTGGCTCGAAGGCGAACCCTCGCTCCTGGGTGTCGGCGGGCATCTGCTGGCGATTGCGCGGAAGTCATAACAGGTGCAATTATCTATCTATGTGGATTACGTGCGCGTGTTTAGGGTGAGTGAAGAGTAGCGAGTTGTGAGTGAGGAATAACAAAAGTACTGCAATGATCAGTTTGTTTAATCAACAACGCCATCTGTGTTCTGCCTTTCAATTTAGCCAGGAGGATCTGGAAGTTAACAAAGCTGGGAAATTGACCGAAGTGCAAAGAGAAAGAATAAGAGAAGCCCAATGGAAATTTGCCTTTACTTTCATTGCGAGTGGCCTTGTTTTAAGTGCGATTGGTTTGTATTTGATCTTTCAAGAGGAATTCTAATGTATAAGCGGCATCCTTGCATACCTCCTCATAATCGGTGTTCCTTTTTTGGTTTATGAGCGGGGATGGAAAACATATCAAGGGTTTCAAAAAGACATAGATGAAAACGAAGTTGCCAGGGTCTGTGGTGAGGTACAGTTGGACATTACTACATATCGAGGGAGATATGCCTCTAGAGTAAATTATAAGGTTTCAGTAAAGGGAAACACATTTGCTCTAAACAAAGAGAAGTTTCTAGCGTTGAAAAACAGCGACATCTATTGCATTTACTATACTCCGAGGACGCGGATCATTCTCTCGGCGGAAGGGCCGCTTGCCAAAGAAGGGTAAGGAGAAAAAAGTTATGTACAACCCATTGCACCACCAGCATCGTTTGGAAGCCTATTTCAACTTCACCCCCGATGACCTGGTCATTAACAAAGAAGGACGGTTATCGGCAGCACAGAAAGCAAAAATAGCATCTCAAAAACAGAATTACTTTAAAGTCTTAAGAATCGGCGCTCCAATCTTAGGCGTCGTAGCCGGATTACTATTTTTATTGGGTGAGCCGCTGATGCGAGTCATAGGATTCTTTCTGCTCATTGGCCTGCCCCTGGCCATCGTCGCCCTTATCAAAAAAACTCGCCAATTACAGCAAGAAATAGAAGATGACCGGGTTGCAAAGTATTGCGGGACAATACAATTGGAAATTAATGAACGCAGAGGCAGATACGGAACCACCACTTATAAACTGATTGCCGGGGAAACATTTGCCTTGAACAGCGAGTTGCTCACGCATCTTCATAATGGCGAGACGTATTGTGTCTACTATACCCCGCAGAGCAAATTACTTCTGGCACTCGAATATACCTGTGCATTAGACTCAAATTCAACATCAGATAGAAAGGCTAAAGTTATGAACACTCCCAACCTTTCCCAACAACGTTTCGGCGCGCACGCCCAAAATTACGTCGCCAGCCAAACCCACGCGAAGGGCGCGGATTTGGAACTACTTGTGGAAATGGCCGCCCCACAGCCGCATTGGAATGTGCTGGATATGGCGACCGGCGGCGGGCACACCGCGCTCAAGTTCGCGCCGCGCGTTGCGCGCGTCGTCGCCAGCGACCTCACGCCGGAGATGCTCGCGGCGGCGGAGGTACACATCACCGGCAAGGGCGTCGCCAACGTCGAATTCAAGCAGGCCGCCGCCGAGTCCCTGCCCTTCGATGACGCTGTCTTCGACCTCGTGACTTGCCGCATCGCGCCGCACCACTTTGACGACGCGGCGCGCTTCGTGCAGGAGGCCGCGCGCGTGACCAAATCCGGCGGGCTGGTGCTGGTGCAGGATCAACTGCTGCCGGACGACGACCTCGCCGCCCGCTACGTCGAAGCCTTCGAGAAGCTACGCGATCCCAGCCACAACCGCGCCTTCACCGAGGCTGAATGGGTGTCAATGTTTGAGGCCGCCGGCCTGACCGTCGAGCGCGTCGAACACGTCGTCAAGTCCCATCAGTTCGCCGAGTGGACGACCACGCAGAGCGTCACACAGCGCACCCAAGAATGCCTGATCGCGCTGCTGCACCTGGCCCCGCCGGTTGCCCTCGAATGGCTACAGCCCGTCGACCTTGAAACGCCGGAAGCGACGTTCATCAACCACCACATCCTGCTGGCGGGGCGGAAAAGTGGCTGATTCTGTTGCCAAGTCTACTTCACCCTTGCCTTTGGAGGCTGGTGATCATCTCACACGGGGGGAGTTTGAGCGACGCTATACAGCCATGCCGCACCTCAAGAAGGCGGAACTGCTCGAAGGAGTCGTCTATATTTCATCAACTGTGCATTACACAAGCCATGCAGAGCCACATAGCTGGATCATTGGATGGTTAGGTGTCTACCGCGCCGCTACTTCAGGGGTACATCTGGCAGACAATGCTACCGTGCGCCTGGATAGCGACAATGAGGTTCAGCCGGACGCGCTTCTGCGTCTCAGTCCGACCGCCGGTGGTCACTCGCGCGTCAGCGCGGATGATTACATAGACGGGGCGCCGGAGTTAATCGTTGAGGTGGCTTCCAGCAGCGCGTCGTATGACATGCATGACAAGCTCAAGGTTTACCGGCGAAACGGCGTGCAAGAATACCTGGTGTGGTTGATTCACGAGCAGAAATTTGTCTGGTTCAGTTTGGATGAGGGAGAATACACGCTGCTGCTTCCCGACGAGCAAGGTGTCATCCATAGCCGGGTCTTCCCTGGCCTACGTCTGGCCGTTGACGCCTTATTGGCCGGCGACTTGACCGCTGTATTGACTGAACTCCGACGAGGGTTGGAGTCGCCCGAGCACGCTACATTCATAGCCAAACTGACGCAGGCAGAACCCGATTAAAGCAAGAAGTAGGCGTATAAAACGTAAAACGTGAGGCTTTGACTGTGCAAGCCTCACGTTTTACGTTTCACGTTTCACGTCCTCACACCTGCGGCGCTCGCTGTAACAGCCGATCCACATCCGCCAAGGCCCAACGACGCTGCTGCCGGTAGGTCGGATGAGGTTGGAACTGCCGCCGGACAGTCTCCGCCGTCACGTTGCCCGTCACCCCAATGCGGTCGAGCGCGGCGACGCCCAATCCCATCCGCTTGCAGTAGTCCAGATAGCCCACCTGCGCCGGATCAAACCCCATCAGGTGCGCCGTCAATGTATCCACCGCCAGCGCGTCGGTCCCCGCCAACGCGATCCGCCAATCCACCGGATCGCCCGCGTTTGGCCCGTCGCCCTCCATCGCCTCGAAGCCGTCTATGACGGCCACGTGCGGCCAGACCCACGGCGCGATCATCGCCAGATTCAGGTTGATGACCGGGAAGCTCTGGTGCATGGCGAACTTGTCGCTGGGGCTATTGGCGGCCATGCGCGTCATCGCCCATTGCGACAACGCCGTGTTGCGCACCCAACGCGGCGTCAAACTTGCCAACATCCCCAGCAGCGTCGGGCGCGGCGGCGCTTCAGGCGTGGGCGCGCGCTCCGCCACAGAGGCGTTGACCAGACAGCCCATCACCATATTTTTGATGGAAAGCGTCACGATGACCGCGTCGTGCGTCTTGGGCGGGCCGACCGAGATGCGCAGATCGCTCTCCACGGCGGTGCGCGCCAGGCGCAGCGTCATCGGGCGCAGATGCCGGTCGTAGACCTGCACGGCCACCGTCTGATCGGCGTTCAAATCCACCAACGTGACCTTGTGGGAGGCCACCAACTTCTCGTAGCCGAAGTGCGCGAAGCTCTCCCACGTGTTCTCCAGCGCGGCGCCCTCGGCGAGCAGCACCGGCCCATCGTAGCGCGCCCGCACGAAATCCAGCACCGCCCGCAGCGCGTCAAAGTGCGTCGCGGACAACGGTCGCCGCCCGACCAGGTTCGGTTTGACGAGCACCTGCCGGCGGCCCTCAAACGAAATCTGATCGGCCACCTGCTCCAGAGCCTGCATCACATTGGTGTAACGGTCGTCGCCACGAATTAACCCCACCTTGGTATCCATCCTCAACCTCTCTACTCTACGATTTTTACTTCCGCATAAATTGCTTCCACTTCGGCGCGCGTCACCACGCTCACGCCCTCGCGCATGGCGGAAGCTGTGCCGACCGCCACGCCCCAGCGCGCCTGCTCCGCAAGCGGCAGACCGCGCGCCAGCGCATCGGCGACGCCGGCCAGCAGCGCGTCTCCCGCGCCGACGACGTTGCGCGCCGTAACCTTGGGCGGCGTCGCCACCACGGTTGAGTCCCGCGTCGCCAACAGCAGCCCTGCAGCCCCCAACGAAAGCGCGACTTGCGTCACGCCATCTTCGAGGATGGCGGCAGCGGCGCGGCGGGCGTCATCCGCCCCATGGATTGCCACGCCGGTCAACTCTTGCGCTTCAATGCTGTTCGGTTTGACCAGATAAGGCTGCGCCTGGCACCCCAGACGGAGCGCTTCACCGCTGGCATCCAGTAACACCCAAGTTGAGTGGGCGTGCAGTTCATGGATCACATCGGCGTAGAAGCTCGCGGGGACGCCGGGCGGCAAACTGCCGGAAAGCACCCACAAGTCGCCGGGCGCGGCTCGCTGCCGCACCTTGTCCATCAAAGCGGCCAATGCATCCGGCTGAATCGTCGGCCCAGCCTGGTTGACCTTCACATAATGCGTCCCATCGCTGATGACGATGTTGGTGCGCGTTTCCCCGGCAACCTCCACAAAGTCGGTCGGAATCCCCAGCGCGCGCAGTCCGGCAGCGAGCTTGGCCCCGGTCTCCCCGCCGACAAAGCCCAATGCCACGCTCTCCACCCCCAACGCTAGCAGCGCCCGCGAGACGTTGAAACCCTTGCCGCCCCAATCCTCGCGCACATCCGTCGCCCGCGCCATTTCATCTATAATGATTTCCGGCACGGTCAGTGTCAGGTCCAACACAGGATTCGGCGTCACGGTCACAATCATGACCTCAATCCTCCCAAAAGTCTGCGAATTGCGAATAGGCTACTGTCACGAAGTATTCGCCAACCGCGCACTGTGATTGAAATCATCGGCTACTAGGCAAAGTGCGTTAAGAACGCACTCGACACATCGCCAGAGGATTACTTTTCAACCCGTTTTAACTGGTTTTCGGTCGCAGCTTGCGAATTCATTCGCAGGAGGTATGGCGGCGAAGACTTTATGACACTAACCGTTTTGCGCATCTGGATTTCAGCTCATCAGCGTGACGTTGAACCGCTCCAGGATGCGCTGAATCGGCGTGAAGATGGTCGCCCGGTCGGAGCCGCCGAAGAGGAGGCCGACGGCGCGGCGATCCATATCGAGGATGCCGGAGCCGGAATCGCCGGGCGCGCTCATGGGACTGGCGAACACCTGGTTGACGAAGCGCACGGTGCGCCCGCTGTAGTCCACGTTGACGGTGACGTCAATTTGCGTCACGACGCCCTGGGTCAGGCCGGTGGTGCGTCCCACCTTCTGTACCGCCATCCCCAACTGCGGCTCGGCAACGCCGGTGAGTGGCCCGAGGTCCAGCACAACGGGTGTGACCAGGTCGGGCGAAAGCGGGCGGGCCAGGGCGACGTCCATCACGTTGTCGCCAGGCGTTACCTGCACCGTTTCCAGGCGGTGGCTGGAGCCGGTCAATTTCGCCAGCATGTTGAGCCACGCCGCCATCGCGCCGGCGATGCTACATTCGCCGGCCTTTTGTCCGAAGTCCAGCGGCTCGAAGTCGGCCAGGGTGGCGATGGTATCCTGGGCGGTGCCGCCGTCGGTGGGGCCAGGCTGGTAGATGGCGTCGCCGGCTTTGGCGTTGTTACAGTTTGCCAGTACGTGGTTGTTGCTGAGGATGTAGGGGACGCCATCGCGCTGCACGAGCAGCCCCAGCGTCCCGGCGGTGATGTCGTGGTGGCCGACGGAGATGCCGGGCTGCGCCGGCCGGCGGCGCAAGCGGGGATCGCTGGCGAAGGCGCGGAAGCGGCCCGTCTCCACTACGTCGGTCAGCAGGTCGTGGAAGACTTTGGGGATCAAGTCTTGGGCGGCGAGCTGTTCGAGCGGCAGTTTCTCTGTCACTGAGATGATCAGGCTCAGGTCGCCCGTGGCCTGCCCCTCGCTGTTTTTGTAGCCGATCCCCACGCCGATGACGTTGCGGCGTTGAAAAAATTCCGCAACGACTTGTTGGTAAATGGCCCGCGCCTGGGTCAAAAATGCAGTCTGTGTGGTCATAGCTCCTCCGAAATAACAGGATCTACGGAATGATAGGATCAGAAATCCGTTTCAACTCGTTCAATCCGTTGAGAGATTTCCGTCCTGTCGCTAAACGCGGCCTGATTCCTCGCTTCTATCGCCGGCCTTCAGGGCTTGGGGAACGCCGATGTCCTCTACGTGTACTCGGACGCCCTCTAAGATGCGGGGGATGCGGTCTTTGGGGCGGAGTTTCTCCATGGGGATTTTCTGCGTCACGTTAACGATCAACGCGGGTTCCGGGGCGGCGTCTTCCTCCGGCGGCTTCAGGCCGATGCCCACACCGACGACGTTGGGCTTTTTCATCAAGCGAGCTTCATACTTGGCTTTGACGGCGCGCGCGTGCGCCATAGGGTCATTCGATGGCATCCTATACCTCCTTTGCGTGATGCGTGAAACGTGAAACGTGAAACGTGAAGCTTTTACTGTGAAGTCATTACAGTGTTACCCAAGAACATTAACAACATTCGCGAGAATCATATAGAGCAATAAGTGTTAGGGAAATCGGACAAACGGAATTGCACGACAGCCGACATGACACGGCGGCCAAGTTGGGTCACGCGATAGAGACGGGCATCTTTGACTTTGGCAATCAGCCCATGGCCGCGCAGCTTCGCAATCCAGCGCGACACTCGATCACAGCGCTGGCGGGCAGCGGCGGCAGTCGCTGGAGCCTGTGGATATAACTGCGCTTGTAAGTCGCGATTGCGAAACCCGTTGATGAGATGTTCCCCGGCCAGTACGGCTCTAAACAGGCGCCAGGTTTCGACCGCCAACGGCTCAAAACGCGCATAGCGTTTGCCTTCTTTGATATGTGGCCGGCACAAGGCGTCCAAAGCCTGCACGCCTTCGCCTTGTAAAGGCACAGCCGCTAACGCGCGGAGGTAGCGTTGATTGGCCTGTTGTCCGACTTGATAACACCGCCAGAAGTTGGCGACGCCCTTGCCCATGCGTTGCCAGCGCCGGGAGCCATCGGGCGCACTCTTGGACACCTTGAACTCCCGCGCATTATTAATCGTCGTTTCGACGCGCAACACACTCAGTTTGTCATACATCTTGATGCT
>DAOUGD010000269.1:0-4268 GCA_034429475.1 Anaerolineae bacterium | reverse complement strand
GTCGCCGCGTTGCACGCGGCGACGAAAAATCCACTCTCTTTACCGGCCTTTAGGCCGCCATTGGGCCAATGAGTGGGCACGTTGTGCAGCGGCAGGCTCTCTGCCCTAAATCTGAAACGCACCCGACTTATCATTCTCAGGCAAGAAGTGGATAACCGCAGGGCCTGACCTTGTTAAATAAAGCAAATATGCGGATAATAGGAAGTAGCGTGGGGACTGTAAAGGTGAAAATCCAATTCATGCCGATTGTAGGTTTTGCGTTGCCGGAGAATGATTTATGAACCGTCCATCAGAAGTGTCAGATTGTATTCTATTGATAGCGGCTCCCGTCGAGGGAGACACGCTGAGTGATTGGCTGCAAACGCAGGGCTATGCCCTGCAACGCGCGCCGGACGGCGCTACGGCGCTCAGCCTGGTCGCAAACACCTCCCCCGATCTCATCCTGCTGGATGCGCAACTACCGGACATGGCCGGCGATGTCATCTGCCGCCAGTTGCAAGCCCTCGAAGCCACGCGCAATATACCCATCCTCTGGATGTATGATAGAAGTGCGCCGCAAGAAACGGAGCGCGGTCTGGCGTCCGGCGTCACCGATTACCTCAGCAAGCCGTTCAACCAGGCCGAAGTACTGGCGCGGATAGGCGTGCACCTGAAGCTGAAACAGCTCCAGGCGCACATCGCCGAGCAACAAATGCAGATAGAGTACCTCACCCAGGCCCGCACCACAGCTACCACCGCGCTGAAAAAACTCACCGCCGAGGTGGAACATGGGGATGCCGAACGGATAGCGTCTCTGCGCGCTTCGGAGGCGATGTTTCGTTACTTCCTGTCGCGCACTATCGAAGGATATGTCATCGTGGATGAGGGCGAACACATCCTCTACGCCAACGCTCCGGCGCGCCTGTATCTGGGATTGGACAGCGACCATACGACACAAACCTTCAGCATGTTGATCGCCCGGCAATACCACTGCGAGCCGCAAGAAGTGTGGCGCGCCTGGCCCAAGAAAACCTTTGTGGATGGCGCCCCGCTTCCGTTGTACCTGGTGCGCCCCGAAACCCGGATAGCGCGCACATTTTGGCTGCGCGTCACCCTGCTTGACGTGCCCGCGGGCATGAGTGAAGCCGCCGGACGCATTATTCGCCTGGAAGACATCACCGAGCGCACCACCCGGCAGGATGAACTCAATAAATTTCACGCGATGATTTCCCACAAACTGCGCACCCCCCTGGTGCCGCTCTACAGCGGCCTACAATACATGATTTCAAGCGTTGAAAAACTCTCCCGCGAAGAACTCGGCGTCTTTCTCCGCGAAGCGCTCTCCGGCGCGAAACGTCTCTATACCGAGATTGAGGACATCGTCAAATACTTGAATACTCCCACCAATCTCGCGCCGCCTGGCGAGGGTTGTACGGTTGCGCGCCTGGTTGCTCTAACCCATCAAATTGCTGCCGATCTCAAGATTGACGCCCTCACCCTGTTTGAGGCTGAAAACTTGAAGAATGCCCAGACGCTGCTTCTCGAACAAAACGTGGAACTCATCATGACAGAAATCCTGGAAAATTCGCTAAAATTCCACCCAACCCACAGCCCTCAAATCGTCGTCCAGCTCCAGCGTGGCGGATCGCAAATGCTCAACATCCAGGTGCGCGACGACGGCCTGACGCTTTCCCCCGAACAACTGACGCGGATGTGGGCGCCCTATTATCAGGTTGACAAATTCGCCACCGGGCAGGTCGCCGGGATGGGGTTGGGGCTATCCCTGGTCGCCACCCAGATTTGGAGTACGGGCGGCGCGTGTCGTGCCTTTAACCGGGAAGATAGCCCGGGTATTGTAGTGGAAATGGAATTGCCGTTGGAAAGCTAGAAACAGGCGCATCGGGCCGCCTTCAGAAAAGCCCCCGCCAGACGGGGAATCAGACATTGGAAACGTGACTTTACGCAACCCGCAATCCGCACTATAATGAAAATAGCAATTTCTTAACCAATGGGGGAAGCGACCATGAATGCCCTGTTTGCCGAAGTGCGTTGCCTAGAATGTGATCATCTTATGTCACCAGATGTGTTCATCCGCCGCTGTGCACACTGCGGCAGCCCCTGGCTGGATGCTCGTTACGACACCGCTATCCTGCCCCCCAACTGGCCCGCCACTTTGCAATCACGCCCGACCAACCTGTGGCGTTACCGCGAACTGCTGCCCTTTCCGGCAAACTTTACCTTCGTGAGCATGGGCGAGGAAGGCTGGACCCCCCTGGTGCCGGCCCACGGACTGGAGCAAGTGCTTAAATTCGGCGTAGCGCAGGGGGCAGCCGGCCGCATCTGGATCAAGGACGAGCGCCGCCAACCGACTGGCTCCTTCAAAGACCGGCAGGCCGCCTTTACCACCAGCGTCCTCAAGGCCCAGGGCATCAAAGAATTAGTCCTGGCCTCCACTGGCAACGCCGCGGCCGCCTACGCCGCCTACTGCGCCCGCGCCGGCATCAAATTTTGGGTCTTTCTGCCGAGTAGCGTCCCGGCAGAAAAGATGCGCGAGCTGGCATTGTACGGCGCCGAAGTCGTCAAAATCACCGGCTCCTACGACGAAGCCAAACACGTCGCCACCGACTTTGCCACCCGGCGCGGCATCTACCAGGACGCCGGCGCCAAATCCATCCCCGGCAAAGAAAGTATGAAAACCATCGCGTTGGAAATCGTCGAACAACTCGGCTGGCGCGCGCCGGATTGGTACTTACAGGCCGTCTCCGGCGGCATTGGCCCGCTGGGCGTGCTAAAAGGCTTCGAGGAACTACACGCGGCCGGCATAACCGACCGCGTGCCCAAACTGGGCATCATCCAGGCCGAGGGCTGCGCGCCAATGGCGCTGGCCTGGGAAAAGGGGCTGGATCAAGCCACGCCAGTCATCCCCGACACGCTGATTACTGTCCTCTCTACCGGCGATCCCGGTATGGCCTACACTATCTTGAAACGTGCCACGGATCGTTACGGTGGGGCCATGACCGCCGTCGCCGATGGGGAGGCTTTCCGCGCCATGCGCCGCGTCGCCCGTGTGGAAGGGCTTTCGATGGAGCCGGCGGCCAGCGTCGCCTTTGCCGGGCTGGAAAAACTGATCGCAAACGGCGTGATCCGCCCTGACGAACAGGTTATCGTCAACTGCTCCGGGCACACTTTCAGCGCGGAAAAGCATGCCCTCGAAGATCGATATTCCTTCCACCTGCAAATGAGCGCCCCGACCCAGGCCAAAGACGCGGAGACACCCGGCGGCTATTCCACCGACGGCCTGGTCGCGGCGCTGGAGCAACTGGATGAACAGATCACCACCATTGTCATCATTGACGACAACCCGCACGACAGCCGTTTGATCCGCCGCCTGTTAATGCGCTATAAGAACTATCGCATCTTTGAGGCGCACAGTGGGCCGGAAGGCCTCGATCTGGTACGGCAATGGCAGCCCGGTCTGATCGTGTGCGACCTGACCCTCCCCGGTATGGATGGCTTCTCGATTGTCGAAGCACTCAAAGCCGACGAACGCACTCACACGATACCCATCGTCATTGTCTCGGCCAAAAATCTGACCAACGAAGAATGGGAACGACTGCGCCGTCACACCCAATCGGTCTGGCAAAAAGGCAATTTTGGCGCTCAGGAGTTGGTCAGCCACGTCGTCCGCTTGCTCGGCGACGAGATCGAACCGCGCAAAGCCGCTGCGACCGGCCCAAAGGCAACTGGCAAACGAACTCCCGAAGTATTTGGCGACGAGCAACGTCCGCGTATCCTGGTGATTGACGACAACATCTCCGACGCGCGCCTGATGCGCCGCCTTTTTGAAGCTCGCCAGCGCTTTGAAATTGTCGAAGCCCATTCCGGTCAAGAAGCGCTGGACGCCCTGGCCCAATGCACCCCGGAGTTGATCGTGCTGGATTTGACGCTGCCGGACATCCCCGGCGAAGACCTGCTGGATACGCTGCGCAGTACGGAGAAAACGCGCACCGTTCCCGTCATCGTTGTGACGGCGCAGGACATTGAGCCGGCGCTGCGCGTTCGCCTCTCCGCCCACGCCGATTCCATCTGGCTGAAAGGCGCTATGGATCGCAGTAGCCTGCTGGCGCACGTTGAGATGATCCTGCCGGAATAACCCCCGAAAACAGAAAAATTTTCGGATAAGAGCCTATCCAAAAATTATAGCGACGACGCGCCGCCAGGCCAAACCTTGCGGCTGAAGCCGCTTTCGGGAAGGTGTTTTTTCGTGGGCGGGCTACCCCGCCCACGAA
>DAOUGD010000268.1:0-1828 GCA_034429475.1 Anaerolineae bacterium | reverse complement strand
CACAGCGCGCCGCACATTCTTTTTAAGGGGACATCATGGCTGACCTGAGCCTCTACGCCGGGCGGTGGATTGCTCTCACTGAAAATAACGAGGTCGCCAGCGTCGGTATCACGCTGGAGGAGGCGCGCCATGCCGGCCGGGTCGCTCGTCCCAAAGAGCGACTGCACCTGGCCTGGGTGACGCCGCACGCGCCCCACCTGCCTCTGCCCGAATGGCCCATCCAGCCCCTGGCGGCATTGATGTCGGCTTCTCAGGTGTGGTTGGTTGGCGGCGCCGTGCGGGATTTGCTCCTTGGGCGCCCGCTGCACGATTGGGACTTCGCGGTAGCCAACCACGCGCTCGCGTTGGCGCGGCGGGCAGCCGACACCCTCGGGGCGGCGTATTATCCCCTGGATGTCGAACGCGACGCGGGACGCGTCGTCGTGGAGGAGCCACACACCCAACGCCTCCTCACCCTGGACTTTGCCGGGTTGCGCGGCAAGACGCTCGCCGAGGATCTGGCGCTACGGGATTTTACCATCAACGCGATGGCGCTGACGTTGGATGGGCACCTGATCGATCCGATGGGAGGCAGTGAGGACCTGGCACAACACGTCATCCGCGCCACCAGCGCCCACACCTTCACCGACGACCCGGCACGGCTGCTCCGCGCCGCGCGGCAGACTAACGAGTTAGGCTTCCGTCTGGACGAAACCACGCGCCGCATCCTTTGCACGCAGGCCGACGACATCCGCACCGTTGCGGCAGAGCGCGTGCGCGCCGAGTTGAGCCACATTCTGCACAACCCAACTGCCGTCGCCGGCATTCAAAGGCTGGCCGAATGGGGGTTGCTCAACCCCATCTTGCCGGAAGTTCAACGCCTGGATACTGTCAGACAGACTTCTCCACACTACTACGCCGATGCGTGGACGCACACCCTGGCAACACTCGCGGCGGTGGAAGGCATACAGGCGACATTGGCGGGCAAATCCCGCTCCGCCGATACGGAAGCGCGGGTGCCGGTTCACCGTTGGGCCTGGACGCTGCTGGGCGAAACTTTGTTGCCGCTGCAAAAGGCGCTCCTGGCCTACCTCGACACGGCCATTAATGCGGAAATGCCCTGGGCCGATCTGTTGAAGTGGGGCGCGCTCTTTCACGACATCGGCAAGGCGGAGACGGCCACGGTGGACGCGCAGGGACAGACCCACTTCTACCATCATCCCGAAGTCGGTGCGGAACAAACTGCGCAGCGACTGGAAGCGCTCCGCTTCCCCAAGAAATCCGCACAATCCATCCAGACCCTGGTAGCAGCTCACATGCGCTTGATAGAGATCGGCAAGACAGCCCCGACCCGCCGGGTGACATACCGCTTCTACCGTGACACCGGGGAAGCCGGCGTGGCCGTCATCCTGCTGGCCCTGGCCGACGCTCTGGCTGTGTGGGGACGCAAGCTTGAACGCCCTTACTGGCAGACCTTCCTGAACCATGCTGCCATTCTGCTGAACAATTATTTCAATAAGCCAACCGAAATCATCAAACCCATCCCCTTGCTCACCGGCCACGATTTGTTGGCAATGGGAGTGCGGGAAGGCCCGACCATCGGGCAAATACTGGCGACTTTGCAGGAAGCCCAGGCCGCTGGGGAGGCTCACACCCGCGCCGACGCCGAAGCTTTGGTTCGCACCCACTTCAAGATAGCGTTATGAGTTATAACAAAAATTCTGTCCGGTTGATAATGGGGGGGCTACTCGTCTTGACCGTGGCCCTGTTGGTGTTGAATGGTTGCGAATTCGCCACGCCGAAGCCGACGCCGACACCCACCCGCACCCCCATCCTGCCCACCGCCACC
>DAOUGD010000267.1:0-30425 GCA_034429475.1 Anaerolineae bacterium | reverse complement strand
TGTTTTATTTTTTTTTTTTTTTGCGGGGGGTTTGGCCGCGCGCAAAAACAAAGAAAATTACTCCATCGCCCCCAGCACCAGCGCCAGCAACGCCATCCGCATCACGACGCCATTGAAGGCTTCCTGCCAGTAGCGCGACCAGCGGGTGATGTCCACATCGGTGGGGATTTCGTCCATGCGCGGCAGCGAGTGCAGCAGGATTGCGTCGGACTTGGCCTTCTTCGTCAGCAACTCGCGGGTGATTTTGTAGTTGTCCGGCGTGAAGCCGGCGTCGCCCTTGCGCTCGTCGCGGGCTTTGGTGTAGTCCGGCTGCATCACCGGTTCGACCAGGATCACGTCCGCGTCGGCAATCGCCTGTTCGACGTGTTCCGCCTCGCTGAAATCGAGGGCGTACTGCCGGAAATCGGCCTTGTAGCTTTCCGGCATCTGCATATCCGGCGAGTTGTCGAAGAGGGCGTTGGCGGGCGGCGCGACAAACGTGATCGGGCAGTCGAACTGCGTCAGCGCGTAGCCGAGCGAGTGCATCGTGCGCATCCGCATATCGCCGACGGCCAGCCAGCGCAGGCCGTCAATGGTGCCCTTCTCGCGCAGCACGGTGTAGAGGTCGGTGAGGATTTGCGTGGGATGCTCGCCCCAGCCGTCGCCGCCGTTGATGATGGGGATGCTGGCCCACTTGGCGGCCTCGTGCGGCGCCCCCTGCTGGAAGTGGCGCATCACGATCACGTCGCCGTAGAATTCCAGCATCTTCACCGTGTCCTTGATGGACTCCTGATACCAGTCGCCCGCGCGCGTCATCTTGGCGTCGGAGAAGCCGGTGACGTGCCCGCCCAGGCGGTGCATCGCGGCCTCGTGCGCCAGGCGCGTGCGCGTGGAAGGCTGGTAGAACGCCGTCACCAGCGTCTTCTCGGTGAGCATGTCCGTATTGCGGCGCTCGCGCGCAATGGGTTCCAGCGCTTCGGCCACCTCGAAGACGTGGAAGAATTCATTCCGCTCAAACTCTTTGAGAGACAAAATGTCACGACCCATGAAACTACGCATACAAACAACCTCCTTGAATTGAATGTTGAGATAGAATTGATGAACGTAATTCGTAGTCCGTATTCCGTTTGTGAGAACTACGGAATACGCACTACGCACTACGGATTATCTTCTACGATGGCCTGCGGCAGGCAGGCGTACCATTCCGCCGCGCGCACCACGTCATCCAGCGGCACATTCTCATTCATCGTGTGCGCCGTCTTCTCGTCGCCTGGCCCCAGACCGATGGCCGGAATCCCGGCCTTGCCGGCCCAGTAGACGCCGTTGGTGGAGAAATCCCACGTGCCGAGCGGCTGCGGCTCACCCCACAACGCGGCGAGCGCCCGCTGCCCGGCCTGCACCAATGGATGCTCGTCCGGCATCGCCCACGCCGGGAAATACTTGTCCACCGGGAAAACGAACCCCGTGTAGGAGGGGGCGTCATAAAACAGCTCCTCCACGCGGATCTCGTGCCGCATATAATCGGCGATCAACCCCTGCACTTGCGCAATCACGCCCTCGCGCGTCTCGTCCAGGGTGGTGCGGCGGTCAATGTAGATGGTGAACCGGTCCGGCACCGCATTGAGCGAAGCCGTGCGCACCTCCACGTCCGTCACCGCAATCGAAGCGTGGCCCAACAGCGGATGGCTGCACAACCCGAAGCGCATCCGGCGATCCAGTTCGCGGATTTCCATGATCACCGTCTGCATCTTGTAGACCGCGTTGTCGCCCAGGTAGTGCGAGGCCGCGTGCGCCGACCGGCCGCTGGCCGTGATCTTCAACTCGATGCGGCCCTTGTGCCCGCGATAGACGCGCATCTTCGTCGGCTCGCCGATGACGACGAAATCGGGCCGCACTTTCGGATCCGCTTCTACGAAGGCGTTGGGCGCGATGCCGTCGCACCACTCCTCCATGTTGCCGAAGTAGTAGACGGTGTAACCGTCGAGCAGGCCCAGATCGCGCGCAATCGCCAGCCCGTGTACCATGCCGGGCGTGCTGCCCTTCTCGTCGCACGCGCCGCGCGCGTAGAGGCAGCCGTTCTCCACCTTGCCCACGAACGGGTCCCAATCCCACTCGTCGGGATCGCCCACGCCGACCGTGTCAATGTGCGAGTCGTAGACGAGCACCTTCGGCCCGTCCCCGATGCGTCCAATCGTGTTGCCCATCTTGTCGAAGCGCACTTCGTCGTAGCCAAGTTTCCGCATTTCCGCCTGGATGCGCTCGCCCACCGGCCCGATCTGCGATTCCATGCTCGGAATCGCGCAAATGTCGCGCATAAACTGGATGATGGTATCCCGCTGTTGCTGCACCCGTTGTCCGATTTCGGCGCTATATTGCATATCTTTCTCCCAGAAGTGATGTTATTTCTAAACCCTCACTATAAGCCTATGATGAGCGAATTGCACGGGTCATTTTTCCCATCTGTGTGAGTGTATTGTCCTAAGCAAATACCATTATAATGAGGATATGGGAAGTTGCCCAATAAGGAGAGCCGACATGAAATACCGGTTGATGTGGCGTGGGATGGGATGGGTGATAACGGTCAGCCTGCTGTGGGGGGTAGTGTTGCTGGTGGGGATGGCGTTGGCGGATGCCGGCCGCCCCACGTTGGCCGCCGCGCCGCCGCCGCTTGTCGCGCCGGACGTGCTCCGCGCCTGGGAAGCTGCGCCGGAGACGCCACTGCGCGTCATTGTGATCCTGCGCACAGAGGGGAACGCGCGCGCGGCTCTCAGCGCCGGGCGCGTCGCCTTCGTAGAAACCCTACAACAGGAGTACGCCGCCGCCAAAGCGCCTCTGGACAAATTGCTGGCAGCGGCGCAGGCGCGCGGCGAGGTGCTGGCGCAGCGCGATCTGTGGATCATTCACGGCTTTGCTATAACCGCCGCGCCCTCACTACTGCAACAACTGGCCGCCGCGCCGGAAGTGGCCGAAATCCGGCTGGATCACTACGAACAGTATCTTTTCCCCAACGAAGCGCAAGGCGTGGAACGGTCAGAAACGGTTACGCCTACCTGGGGTGTGACCCAGATCCGCGCCCCCGAAGTCTGGCACACGTTGGGAATTTCGGGCACCGGCGTCGTGGTGGCGGTGATGGATACCGGCGCCGACGGGCAACATCCCGCCTTGTTGGACAATTACCGGGGCAATTTGGGACATGGCTTCGTCAACCATAGTGGTTCGTGGTACGACGCCGTCAACGAAGGCATCTATCCCTACGACGACCACGGCCACGGGACGCACGTCACCGGCAGCGCAGTGGGACGGCGCAACATCGGCGTCGCGCCGGGCGCGCAGTGGATCAGCGTCAAGATTCTGGCAGGAGACGGCTATGGCTACGATTCCTGGATTCATATCGGATTCCAATGGCTATTGGCGCCTGGCGGCGACCCCGCCCTGGCGCCGGACGTGGTAAATGCTTCGTGGGGAAGCAGCCAGAGCGCCTCAACGGTGTTCGAGGAGGACATTCAGATATTGCAGAGCGCCGGCGTCATGCCGATCTTTGCGGCCGGCAACGACGGCCCGGAAGTCGGCAGCGTCGGCTCGCCGGGCAGCCTGCCCGGCGTCTTTGCGGTGGGCACCAGCGATTTTGACGACGAGGTGGCCTATTTTTCCGGTCGTGGGCCTTCGCCGTGGAAAGAGATCAAGCCCTACGTCGTCGCGCCGGGCGTCAGTGTGCTGTCTTCCGTGCCGGGCGGACTGTATGAGGAATATCAGGGCACTTCGATGGCGACGCCGCATGTGACCGGTATCGTCGCCCTGCTGCGCGCCATCAGTCCGACGCTCCCCATCACCACGCTGACGCGCGTGCTGACCGAGACTGCTGTGCCGTTGACCACCACCTCCCCCAACAACGACAGCGGCTGGGGGCGCGTGGATGCGTTTGCAGCGGCGGTGGCGGTGGCGCATCCCGGCTTCATTACCGGGACCGTGCGGGGGGCGGGCGGCGGGATTCCCCAGGCAGGGGTGATGGCAGCCACGCGCGAGGGAGGGCAAGCCACGCAAGTCACTGCCGACGCGCAGGGCCGCTATGCGTTGGCCTTACCGCCGGGCCAGTATGTGTTGACGGCGACGGCGTTTGGCTATGGTCCCCACACCGCCGATGTTCGTGTATTGAGCGATACCGCACAAGTGCGCGACTTTGCGCTGACCGCCCTGCCGGTGGGGACGCTGGCCGGGCAGGTGCGGCTGACGTCGGGCGAGCCGCCAACGCGCCCGGTCGTCATTTCGGTCGCCAACACGCCGGTGACAACCGTGGTCGCTGCTAACGGGGCGTACCGGCTGACGCTGCCGGCCGGCGCCTATCAGATCACGGTGCGCGGGTTAGGGTATCGCGTGCTCGGGGCCGGCGTCGTCGTGCAGGTGGGGCAAACCACACGGCGGGATTTCAGCCTGACTGCCGCCCCCACGTTGCTGCTGGTGGACGAAGGTCCCTGGTATTACGGCAGCCAAATTGCTTACTGGGAAAACGATTTGCAAGCCCTGGGCTACGTTTACGACAAAATCAGCATCAAACATATCCCCGCGCAGACGCCGGTCAGCGCCACGTTACGCGCCTACGACATCGTGCTGTGGTCTTCGCCAGAAGGTTCACCCGGACTGGTGCAGGGCAGCAAGGCGTTGCGGGATTACCTGCTCGGCGGCGGGCATGTGCTGTTGAGTGGGCAGGATGTGGCTTACTTTGACGGGGCCTCGTCCTACTACAGCGCAGCCCCCTATTTGCGGGAGCAAATGGGTGTGCGGTACTTCGCGGATACGGCGGATAGCCGGACGCTCCAGGGCATCGGCCTTTTTGCGGGATTGACTGTGACCATCACCGGCGGCGCCGGCGCCGCTAACCAGACCCGCCCCGATGCTGTGGAGGTGGCCGATACGGAGAAAGCGGCGCTGCTGTGGCAATACACCACTGGCGAAGGGGGCGGCGTCGGCGCGTCGGTGTGCGTTCCCTATCGCTCCCTGTTTTTTGGATTTGGCTACGAGGCCATTGCGGACGCCGGCGCGCGCCGCACCGTCATGGCGCGCAGCCTGGAATGGTTGATGCAACCGCCGCTGACCCAGGGGCTGCGATTGACAGCGCTGAGCCGGACGCCGCAGATCGGATTGGCCGGTCAGACGCTCACCCACACCCTGAGCCTGCGGCACATCGGATACGCCGGGCAACCGGAACCCCTTGCACTCACCTGGGGCGATTCTCGGTGGCCCACAACCATCACCCCCACCACGGCCATTATTTCCCCCTGCACTCATCTGACGGTGACAGTGGCTGTCACCCTTCCGCCGGAATTGGGGACGGATGTCCGCGACACGCTCATTTTGACAGTGACGGGGTTACATTCCGGCGAAAGCGTCACGGTCGCCCTCCAGACCAAAACGCCTGCGCCGGTGCTGCTGGTAGACGACGACCGCTGGTATCCGATGGAAGCCTATTACACTGCCGCGTTGCAGCGCCAGCACATTCCTTTTGATGTATGGAGTACGATGCATGGCAGTGGGTCTATTGCTGATCATTCGCCCACTGGCGACATACTGAAATCGTACCCCCTGCTGCTCTGGTTTACCGGCTACGATTGGTATACCCCAATTGAGGCCGATGAAGAACTGAGCCTGCTGGACTATTTGCAAAACGGAGGACGACTGCTGCTTTCATCTCAGGACTTTCTTTACAACTACGAGGGTAAGGCGCTGCTCGAACAACTGGGAGTTCTCAAGTGGGACGAAACTCTCCCTGATTTTGCAGCAGGGGTACCGGATCATCCGGCGGGGGGGGAATGGGGGCCGGTGGAATTGAACTATCCCTTCTCCAACTGGGCCGATGGAATAGAGCCGGCGTTCGCGGCGACGCCGGTTGTCAGGAGCGCACAGGGTCAGCCGATTGCCATTGCCCGCAATGCGCTGACGCAGGAAGGCGGAAAAACTTTGTTCTACGCTTTCCCGTTGGAGACGCTGACCGAGGATACCCGCGCCCTGGTTCTCGAACGCGCGGTGGGATGGCTCTCGCCGTTGGGGGACACTACCTGGATGGTGACGCCGACCGCGCCTGTACCGGGGCAAACCGTGTTCAATCGCCTGGTGCTGCGCAACGACGCCGCGCTCACCTTACCGGCGGCGCTCACGCACACGCTGCCGGCCTCGCTGACGCTGCTGAACGTTCCTCCTTCGGCCACAGTGGTCATCTCATTGCCGGGGGACCTGCGATACGACAACCGCACTCGCAACCTCACCTGGGCCGGGACACTGGCGTCGGGAGCACAGCGGTCATTCAGCTGGACGGTCAAGATCACCGGAACGGCGGGCGCCGCCATTGGTCCCACGGTGACTTTGGCTTTGCCGGAGTGGAACCTCAGTTTCACGCGCGCGGTCGCGCTGCATTTGGGTGGGGGGGATTTGGCGAGCAGCCAGTGGATTTCCGCGCCCTTCAGCACGCTGTACATTAGCCGGCCGGTGACGTTGGAGTTTATGCTGCACAATCAGGGCAGCGGCGCCACCGGGCCTGCCCAGGTGCGGTTTTGGATGATGGAGGGACTGACGCCGTTCACGATGACCACTCCGGCCGAAAGCGGCGTTCTGTCTGCTGGGTGGCAGGGGGATCTGCCGCCCGGTACCACTCACGTTATAACTGTGCCGATCCGCGCCTGGGATCTTACGGCGCAAGGGTTCCGCATAGACGCCCTGATTGAAACCGCAGCCGGGCAACGTTGGGAGCAACGTCTGTGGCTGATGCCAGGACGAATCTACCTGCCGCTCGTGTTGCGCCAGTTTTAATTCAACCGGCGCAACACCATCACCACTTTGCCCTGTACCTGTACGTGCCTGGCCGGCACCATAATAGGCCCCATCGTCGGGTTGGCCGGTTGGAGGCGAATCATATCATTTTCGTAATACACTTTTTTCAAGGTGGTTTCGCCGGCGTTGTTGGTCAGCCATACGGCGGCCATCTCACCATTTTCAACGCGTTCCTGGTGGCGCAAGATGACGGTGTCGCCATCGCCGATCAGGGCGTCAATCATCGAATCACCTTTGACCCGCAGTGCAAACAGATTATCGGCGTCCCGGCCAAACAGGGCGCGGCTGATTTCGACGGTTTCGTTGCCGGGCAGCGGTTCGACGGGGATAGGCGCGCTGGCTACGATGTACCCCAAGAAGGGCACTGGCAATGTGTCCACCATTGCCGCCACAGGCAGCGTGTCCGGCATCTCAGAAAGGAACGTGTCGCCCATTTCCTCTTCGGCGGTCAGCCGGATGGCGCGGGAAACCGCCGTTCCCCGGCTGATGTAACCATGTTCCATCAGTCCGCGCAGATAATAGGAAACCAATGAGGTAGAGGCAATCCCCACCCCCTTGCCAATTTCTCTGACTGTAGGCGGATAGCCATTGACTTCCAGGTAGTTTTTGATAAAGGTAAAGACTTTTTGTTGACGTTCTGATAGCGGTTTTGTCATTGCAGCCTCCTGTTTATCCCTAATATCCCAAATATCCCAACTTCATTATAATCGCACATTTGTTCTATGTCAATACTTTTTGGGAAATTCGTCGGGGACTTATTATTTTCGGCGGATCACGCGCACCGGACGAGTTCTGTGGTGGTAGACTACCATCGGCCACCACAAAACCCGCTAACAATAACAAACCTAACTGATAAAATACAGATCGCTCGCCATTTATATTTTAAAAATCGCAGAATTACTAAAGGGCTATTGCGCAACCTGGCTTTTTCGTGTAAAATAGAAGTGGGGTTAAACTAGATAAATTAGTATCTTTAAGGATGTAGCAGGCGAGGCGTATGAAAAATTCAAAGTTATTGTTAAAGGTTGTATCCCTCATAACGCTTGCCATCTTTCTGGGATTTTCTTCCTCCCAATCCAGTCTGACGCAGGACGAGAACGAGCAGTTTTTCGCCGAAACGAATCATTGGGTTTCTGGCGTCTTCCTGGAATACTTCCACAAAGGCGGAGGACTGGAAATCTTCGGATACCCAATTAGCGAGCCGTTTATGGATCAGGGGTTGCTGGTGCAGTATTTCCAAAAAGCCCGTATGGAATGGCATCCCCAAAATCCTGATCCCTACAAGGTACAGCTAGGATTGCTCGGGGAAGAGTTAAAATACCGACAACCTGCGGTGCCCGAGCCCTATCCACAATCCCGGCGCAAAATCTATTTCCCCGAAACGGGGCACACTCTGGCGTATGCATTCCTGGATTATTTCCGCACCCACGGCGGGTTGGATATCTTCGGATATCCCATTACTGAGATGCACTTTGAAGAGGGAAAAATCGTGCAGTACTTCCAACGACTCAAGATGGAATGGCTGCCGGCGGACCCCTCCGCCACCATCCGCATTGGGGATTTAGGCACCATGTACGTCAACCTTTATCGGGATCGTATGCCGACAGAGGCTTTCCAACCAATGACCGCCGAGGGCGTGTCAGCCTATAAACCTGGCGTCCAACCTACCAGCACGCCGGCCATCACGTCCGTCCATGCCGTTGTCTCCTTGAAATACTGGGTTTTGGGGAAAGAACGGGTCCAAACTGTCTCCGTGCTGGTGACGGACAACTATGGCACGGCCGTGAATGGGGCGCAGATCACCCTTCACCTTGAGACGCCTACCGGTGAAAGGCTTCCGGGCAGCGACCAAACGCTAACCACCAACGATCGCGGCTTTGCGCAGGCCGAGGTGCCCGTCAACTGGGAGAGCTCTGGAACGCAGATCATCGTGAAGGCGAATGTGACCTATAGTGGGTTGGGCACCCAGGGGCAAAATATCTTCCTGTTGTGGTTTTAACGAAAAGGAATACAGACAATACAAAGCCGCGCGATTCAATCGCGCGGCTTAATTGTTGGCGTTCGAAAGGAAAAAATCAGTCTTCTTTTTCCTTCGCCTCTCCAAATCCCAGGCGAGCTTTGAGCCGTGCAAACCAGGAACGCTTTGGCTCAGTGGATTCGGTGTTGGCGCGAATATTCCGCAACCGCCCAATGACGTGGCGGAGCTTCTGCATTTTGACCACATTACTCTCTTTAGTCTTCTCCTGTTCCATTGCCTATTTCTCCTGCCAACTTTTCGGCTTCCTCTGGCGATGAAGCAAACAAGTACCCCACCCCACGCACGTTGAGGATGTACTGCGGATTTTCCGGATCGGGTTCCAATTTGCGGCGCAGGCGGCGGATGTGAACCCGCACAATCGAACGCGCCCCCCAAGAGTCGGTTTCGTAACCCTGGGCGCAGCGCACCAGTTCCTGCGGCGTGCAGACCTGATCCACCCGGTTGACCAGACATTCCAACAGCCGGAATTCGGTCGGGGTGAGGTCTACCGTATGCCCCTGGTACGTCACCAAATGTTTGGCCCGGTCTATGCGCACGTCGCCCACCGTTAAGATCGCCTCATCTACCACCGGTTCCGGCGCGACTTCCGTCACTCCATCCGAGGTCATCAGCTCTTTGAGGGTGCGCTGAAGCTGCGACACCAGTGCCTTGCGATGTCTCCCGGCCTTGAGTTCAGAAAGCCCTTTGCGCACCGCTGTCAACACCTCGTCCACCGGGGAGGGCTTCAACAAGAAGTCGAACGCGCCCTTGCGCAAAGCCTGCACAGCGGTCTCCAGGCTGCCGTAGCCGGTGATCAGGATGACGATGGTATCGGCGGAAATGCGGCGAATCCCTTCCAAAACTTGCAAGCCATCCACACCGGGCAGCCGCAGATCGAGGATCGCCAGATCGAACGGCGACTCCTGCTGCCGCACCAACGTCAGGGCTTCCTCGCCGGAGGCCGCTAACGTAACCTGATAGCCCTCCAGACGGAGAACTTCCCCCAGGGTAATGCGCTCGGCGGCCTCGTCGTCTACCACCAGAATATGAATGTTGTCCATTAACCCTCCTCGTTGTGTTGAGGCAAGCGCACAATAAAGGTTGTGCCGCCCCCCGGTGGACTTTCTACTTCGATGACACCACTGTGCCGTTCCACGATCCCGTAACTGATGGCCAGCCCCAGGCCGGTGCCGGTGGATTTCGAGGTATGGAAAGGCTCGAATAAATGCTCCCGGATTTCGGGCGAAATGCCCGGGCCGCTGTCCCGAAAGGCCACGACCACCTGTTTGCGCTCGGCGTGGCACGCCGTTCCGATCCACAAAGGCCCGCCATCGGGCATAGCCTCAATTGCGTTGATGATGATGTTGAGAAACACCTGGGTCAACTGGTTGGCTGCGCCGCGCACGGCCGGCAAATCTGGCGCCAGCCGCGAGACTACCTCGACTTTGGCCTGCTGTAGGCGCTTCCCGGCAATGGCCAGGGCGTCTTCCAGGGGGGCGTTAATATTCAGCAATTGCATCGCCGTTGACGGACGGTAAAAATCCAACATCCGCCGCACGATCTGTACCAGACGATTGACTTCTTTCTGCGCGACTTCCAGGAAATGTTTGCGTTGTTCGTCGTCCAGGTTGGGATGCAACACCAAGTGCATGCTGTTCTGAATCGCCTGGAGCGGGTTGTTGATCTCGTGCGCCAGCGACGCCGCCAGCCGTCCCACAGCCGCCATCTTCTCCGATTGGATCAACTGGTTTTGTGAGCGTTCCACTTCGGCGGCGTAGGATTCAAGCTCCTGGTACAGGCGCGCGTTCTCCACCGCCACGGCGACTGTGGCCGCGACGTGCTCCATCAACTCAACCGTTTCGGCGCGCAACACATCCGGCTGGGCCATGACGATCAGGGCACCCACGACCTCGTCGCCCTTCAGCAGGGGAACGCAGAGAATGTCGAGAGTGGCAATCCCCAGGGCTTCACTCCACAGGCTGGTGCTCTCGCCCCGGCGCAGCACCGAATGACGTTGGGTGATCACTTCGTTGAAGATGGCATCGTCAGGGGGAACAATGCGACCTTCCAACCAGACGCCGGCCGGGGGGCGCGCCGTGCGGATGACCCAGGACTGAGACTCTTCGTCGCTCAACACCAACGCCAGGGCGTCGCCGGCGACGAGCCGCTCCAGCCCTTCCAGGGCCGCCACCAGCACTTCGTCGGGATTCAGGCTGGAGGACACCATGCGGTTGATCTCGTCCAGGGCGGCCAATTCCTGGTTGCGCCGCCGCAGCATCTGCTCGGTGCGGCGGATGCGCAGGACGACGCCGATGCGCGCCAGCAATTCCTGCGGGTCAAAGGGCTTGATGATGTAGTCATCGGCGCCCATTTGCAGGCCGCGCGCCTTCGCCATCACCGAATCCAGGCCGGTGATGAGGATGACCGGTGTTTGCATCAAGATCGGATCGGCCTTCATCCGGCCGAGGATGCGGAAGCCGTCTTCGCCGGGCATCATCACGTCCAGCAGCACCACGTCCACAGAATGGCCCTGCCCGGCTTCGTCATAGAGCAGTGACAAGGCTTTTTCACCGTCCGTCGCCACGAGCATCTGGCAAGAGATTAGTTGCAAAACCTCGTGGACGAGGTCTACCATCTCAAAATCGTCATCAACGACGAGAACGCGCGGTTGAGGTTCAGCCATAGACTTTAGGGTTGGATCACTTGGTCAACAGCGGCGCTGAGTTTCGCAAAGCGGGCTTCGCTGATATTGAGAACGCCAATGCGTGGCTTGTCGGTCAAACCGGCGAAAACGCGCCGCCATTCGGCATGGGTGCCGGAGAGCGGCACAAAGAACGTGCGGGCTTTGGGGTACAGATGCCGGGTATGGACGGTCACCGGCTTGTTGTAATATAACTCCAGGAGCCGCCACTCGTTGCGGTAACGTTCCAGATTTTCGTCAGAGAGACCCACGCCGCCTTCGTACCCACTCCAATGCGCCACGCCATCCGAAAACGCGGCCATAATTTCCTCATATCCGGCATCTCCCGGAAAGAGTATGATAGTCTCTCCATCCCAGGAAATGGTGATCCAATCCGCCTGGGCCGTGAAAGAGTGCACAAACCACCACATGTCGTTGTTGGTGAGGGATGTTACCCACCACACAATCCCTATAGTGATGATCGCCATAGTGATAATCGGCCCCCACAGGCCTGGACGTTTTGGTTGCATACCCATCCTCCTGAGCTAGATTATAGCGTGTTTTGCAAGATTGGAGAAATAAAGACAACAACACTTCCAATGCAAAAGGGCGGAGGGCGACCTCCGCCCTTTTGCATTGGTTTTGCTCGGACTAACCGGCCTCGCGCTCCACGCGCCAGCAGGCGACAAAATGCTCGCCGCCGTAATCTTTGAAAGACGGCACTTCTTTGTCGCACAGGCCCTGGATGGCGTAGCGACAGCGGGGATGGAAGTGACAGCCACTCGGCGGGTTGATGGGGCTAGGGACGTCGCCTTCCAGAATGATACGGTCACGCGATCCGGCCTTCTTGGGGTCAGGGATGGGGATGGCCGAAATCAACGCCTGGGTGTAGGGATGCAACGGCTCTTCAAAAATCTGGCGACGGCCGGCCATCTCGGCCATCGTGCCCAGATACATCACCGCGACGCGGGTACTGATGTGCTCCACCACGCTGAGGTTGTGGGCGATGAACAGGTAGGTCAGTCCCAACTGCTCCTGCAAGTCCATCAAGATGTTCAGCACTTGCGCCTGGACGGACACGTCCAGAGCGGAAACCGGCTCGTCCGCCACGATGAATTTGGGATCGAGGGCCAACGCGCGCGCGATCCCGATACGCTGGCGCTGTCCGCCGGAGAACTCGTGCGGGTAGCGCTTGGCGTGGAAATCTTCCAGGTTGACCATCCGCAGCAGGTTGATGGCCCGTTCCCAGCGTTCTTGCGCGGAGCCAATTTTGTGGACGGCCAGCCCTTCCATAATGCTCTCGCCCACCGGCATTCGGGGGTCAAGGGAAGAATAAGGATCCTGGAAGACAATCTGGATTTCACGGCGCAGGGCCTTCAAGTCGGCACCGCGCATTCCAAAGACATCTTTGCCTTCAAAATAGACTTTGCCGCTGGTATGGGGCACCAGGCGCAGGATGGTCCGTCCAACGGTGGTCTTTCCACAACCGGATTCCCCCACGAGGCCCAACGTCTCGCCCCGTTTAATCGTGAAGCTGACGCCGTCTACAGCCTTGACATGAGCCTGCACGCGCTGGAGCAAGCCACCGCGAATGGGGAAATACTTGACCAGGTCTTTCACCACAATCAAATCTTCTTTGTTATCGGCGGGCGCCGGGGTTGGGGTTTTTAATTCTGCCATGGGTTAGTTCCTCCCTTCCTGGTAGAGCCAACAGCGCACTTTGTGCCCCGGTTGGTGTTCGACTAACATGGGTTCTTCCATGGTACAGCGCTGCAATTGCTTTTCGACCCGCGCCATACAGCGGGGCGCGAATTTGCAGCCCGGCGGCAGATCGATCAGGTTCGGCACCGACCCCGGAATGGTGTCCAGGCGATCTTTAACCACGCCCATCACCGGGATGGATGAGAGCAGTCCGCGTGTATAGGGATGCAGCGGCGTCTCAAACAGCGTGTGAACGTCGGTTTGTTCGACCACGCGCCCGGCGTACATCACCGAGACCCGCGAGGCCATCTCGGCCACCACGCCCATATCGTGCGTGATCAGGATGATGGACGCCCCGATTTTCTTCTGCAAGTCGCGCATCAGGTCGAGGATTTGCGCCTGGATAGTGACATCCAGCGCGGTCGTCGGCTCGTCAGCGATCAGCAATTCCGGCTCGCAGGCCAGCGCCATCGCGATCATGACGCGCTGCGCCATCCCGCCCGACAGTTCGTGAGGGAAAGCGTGGACGCGCTTTTCCGGCTCCGGGATGCCCACCGTGCGCAGCAAATTGACCGCCTTGGCCCAGCCTTCCTGTTTGTCGGCGCCCCGGTGGATTTCCAGCACTTCGGCGATTTGATCGCCCACCCGGAAGACGGGATTCAAGCACGACGTGGGCTGCTGGAAGATCATCGAAATGCGGTCGCCGCGCATCAGACGCATCTCCGACTCTGGCAATTTGAGCAAGTCCTGGTTGTTAAAGCGGACTTCCCCTTCCACGATCTTGCCGGGGATGCCGACCAACTGCATAATGGAGAACGAGGTCACACTTTTGCCGCAGCCGGACTCGCCCACCAACGCCACGATTTCCCCGCGCTGCACGTCGAAGTCCACCCCATCCACGGCTTTGACGACGCCATCTTCGGTATAAAAGTAAGTTTTGAGGTCATGCACCTCAAGAATTTTATCATCCACTTTTACGTTTTCCACGTTCGGCTCCTCTTGGTTACAGCTTCAGGCGCGGATCGAGGGCATCCCGCAGGCCATCGCCGATGTAGTTGAAGGCCAGCGATGTCAAGAAAATCGCCAACCCCGGATAGAAAATTTTGGCCGGCTGTCCCAGCATCCCCTGCTGGGCGGCCTGTAGCATGTTTCCCCAGGTGGGCACCGGCGGCTGGATGCCAAAGCCCAGGAAGCTCAGCGCCGACTCTGTTACGATGACGCCGCCTAACCCCAGGGTGGCGCTGACGATAATGGGCGCCATGGCATTGGGAATCATGTGGCGGACAATGATGCGAAGATTGGACATCCCCAACGCGCGCGCCGCCTCGGAAAAGTCCAGCGAGCGCAGGCTGAGGACCATGCCGCGCACCAGGCGGCAGGCCCCCATCCAGCTAAAAACGATGAGGATCACCGAAAGGATCACGACGCTGCTCCATTGCTTCGGCACCATAGGGATTTCGATGCCGCGCAATAGCGACGAAAACGCCAGCAGGAGGGGCAGCAGGGGGATGGTCAACAAAAAGTCTACGATCCGCTGAATCACGTTATCCACCCACCCGCCGAAGTAACCGGAAATGCCGCCGATGACGGCGCCGATAGTCGTTTCAATCAACGTCACAACGAAGGCTACCGTGAGAGACACCCGCGCTGCATACAGGAGCCGGCTGAAGACGTCGCGCCCAATCTCGTCGGTGCCCAGCAGGTGCGCCGGACTGGGCGGGGCATTCTTATTATAAGGGTCTTGATCCATAATCGGATCGTAGGGGGCAATCACCGTAGCAAACACGGCCGTCAAGAGGAAGAGTATGATGACCACCAGTCCAGCCACGGCCAGCCAGTGGCGTCGGAAGCGCCGCCAGACAACCAGCAACTGATTCTCCTTTTCGGGGGTCAACATCCCCTCTGCGTCTAATTGGTTTACCTTATCTTCTGTCATACCCTGTTCCTCATTTAGTCGTAGCGGATCCGCGGATCTACCACCGTGTAGAGCAGATCGCCCACCAGCGTGGCAATGACCGTCAGCACGGCGCTGATAAACAAAATCACCATCACCAACGGCCAGTCGTCGCTGCCCAGGGCGTCAAAGTACAGCCGCCCGATCCCTTGCCACGAAAAGACGGTTTCAGTGATCGTCGCACCGCCGAAAACAGCCGGGATGGTAAACACAATAATGGTCACGATAGGGATAAGGGCGTTGCGCATCGCGTGCTTGACGATGACCAGCCGCTCGGCCAACCCCTTGGCCCGCGCCGTGCGCACGTAATCCTGGCGCAAGACTTCAAGCATCGAAGCACGCATATAACGGCTCCAACCGGCCATTTGTAGCATACTCAATGTGATGGTAGGCAAAATAAGGTGAATGAATCTATCCATAAAATCGCCTGGGGTAACGTTCAACGCGCGCAGCAAACTGCCCGTCGGAGGCGTCCGCGCAGAAGTCACGAAGCCAGCCGGGAAGTAAGGCAGTCCCCAATCCTGAAACTTGATCGAGAAGATCAAGATTAACATCAGTCCTAACCAAAAGACCGGCATGGCAGTGCCAAAGAAGGTAAACGTCGTCACCACATAGTCCAGAGGTGAGTATTGCTTGACGGCGGAATAGATGCCCACCGGGATCGCCACCACTAACGAAAGGATGGTGGCGGTGAGCGTCAGGGTGACGGTATTTCCCAGGCGGCTTTCCAGGATACTGATAATAGGCTGCCCGCGCGCCACCGACCAGGATGTGCCAAAGTCCATGCGCAGTATCCCATGCCCACCCCCATGAAAGTGGGCATATTCTCCCAGCAGCCCATAAGAGCCAAACAGCCAGGATACATTGACCCAGTTGCCCTCCGGCCACTTGGGGATGTTGGTGGCTTCCCAGGCCGTTTCGGAGGTAGTTTTAACCCAGAGGTCTTCCTGGGTATTCGCTACGTCAAATTGAATATCGTGGCCGAACACTTCAATAATGGCCCCGCTGATGACGCCTTCCGGCGCTTTGCCTTTGGGGCGAATCCAGATTTTGTCAGCGGCCAACACAGGCAAGCCATTTTTTTGTTCCCCGGTTTGCGCGCCGGTAATCCATAACTCGTATCCGCCGGAGGCATAGGCAATGCCGGCATTGGCGTAAAAACGCATGGCATTGGGGGGCTTCAGGCCTACGTACATATAATCGGCGCCTAGCCAGTCTTCCCCCAGCAACCAGACCAGGTAGCGCAGCGCCAACGGCTTATCCAACCCCAGGTACGCTTCCAGGCGCGCTTTGTCCGACTCGCTGAAACGCTGCTTGCGGTCGGCGATCTGATTGAGACCCGCCATTGGCCCGCCGGGCGCCAGATTCAAGATGGCATAAATGGCGACAGTGGCTAACAATACGACGAAGACCATCTGGATCAAACGGCGTATGAGATAATTCGTCATTGATCGGCTCCTTCCATTCGTTCCCTAAAAAATGATGGCAGCGCTACGCTGCGCGCTGCCATCATTTTTTTTACATAAACCTTACAGATCCAGATCGAAGGCTTCGATGTTCCACATTTCCGAGTTGTTGGTCGGATCCATGATGAACCCCTTGACCTCGGGGCGGGTCGCCGCCAGCTTGAGGCGCAGGAACAACGGCACTACCGGCAGTTGCTCAGAGAAGATACGCTGAGCTTCTTTGTGCCCCTCGACGTAGTCCTCGGTGCCGGGGAGCGCGGTGATGGCCCGAGTGCAGGCCGCATCAAACTCCTCATTTTGCAAACCGGGATTGTTCTGTCCCGCCCAACCGTTTGCGTCGGAGGGAGTTTCTGAACCCAGATACAGATTGCACGAAGGCTCAACCCCGGTCAGCCAGGCAAACGAACCCACGTCGTAGTGCATACCAAAGACTGGCCCATCCGGCCCATCGGCAAAGAACTCGCCGGCGGCCATATTTTCCAGGTTGACTTTGAACCCGCAGCCGGTCAGGTTGTTCTGGAAGATCTGCATATACTGGACACGCATCGCGGCGGTGGTAGATTGCCATTTGAACTCCAACAGCGTGCCATCGGCAATGCCTTCCACACCTTGCGCCTCGCGGACGCCGTCGCCATCCGTATCCTTCCAACCCATTTCTTCCAGCAGAGCCATCGCCGCGTCCGGATCATAAGCGTATTCGGTCAAGCCCTCGGCATACAGCGGGTGTTCTGGCGGAATGTAGGTGCTGATGACGGTGGAACGCCCGTAGAGGATCGTGTCCACCACGCTCTGGCGGTCGAGACACATCGCAAAGGCCTGGCGCATCCGCACGTCCTCAAAGAAGTCCGGGCGGTCATAACTTTCAATCGGGTTGATGCAGAAGTCCACATGCTCCCAGGTCGTGCCGGTCACAAAGGTGGGCTTGACCACGCCCTGCTCTTCCAGCTTCAGCAGCAGTTCGGACTGATCTTCCAGGGCGGTCGTCTGGTCAATAATGTCGCACTCGCCGGCAATCAACTGCGCCACCGCGGCGTTGGAATCCGTGACGAAGCGGTAGATGACGGTATCCAAGTAGGGCAGACCCTCGTCGGCGCGATAGTAATAGGGGTTCTTTTCCACGGTGATGTGGTCGCCGGGCACCCATTCCTTGATGACGAACGCGCCCCAACCCATCGGCAGGCGGGAGGATTCTTCGGCTTGCAGCAGATCGACTGGCGCATAGCCCAGTTCTTCCTGCCAGAGGTGACGGGGCTTGGGTTCCCAGAAGTTAACATAGAAGGTGCTGTCAATGAAGCCAGGCAGACCGGTCCAAACCGCCGTGAGATCATCCACCGCCTCATACGAAGCCGTGCGTTCAACTGTATACCTGCTTGTCGGCGTATCCGGGTCGCTCACCAATTCAAAAGCGTACACCGAATCGTCGGTGGTGACGGGCGTGCCATCGGACCAGGTCACGCCTTCAACCATCTTGAAGGTTACCGCCATTTGATCCATTTCCAGCGGGGTCCCGTCAAATTCGACGGCGCACTCCGTGCTGCGGCAGCCAGCAGGACGGACTTTCATGCCGGCGGCTAGTTCCATCACGTCGCCGGCATCATCCACCACCATGTCGCCCGCCTGAACGGTCACAGGCGCGACGATGGCGTCGCCATCGTCAATGCTCGGCAGCTTTTCCAGGATGACCGCTTGATAGCCATAGGTACGGTTGTCAATGGGGCCATCGTAGACACCCTCGAGAATCTGGCTCGCCGCCAACATATCACCACCGTAGCGGTAAAGCGTGTCCGGTTCCTGCCCCTGGCAAATGACCAGCGTCTTCGGGCCGGTCACCGGCTCTTCCGTCTTCTCGACCTCAACAGTCTTCTCAACGATCTTCTCGACCTCGACGGTCTTCTCAACGATCTTCTCAACCTCGACGGTCTTCTCAACGATAACCGTCTCCACGATCTTTTCCGGGGTGGGGGTAGTGCAGGCGCCCAGCATCATGCTCAGAACGACCAACACACCCAAGAGACCAAACAGATTCTTGCGTGACATTTCAACTCCTCCTTCAGGATTTTTTGGGATTGGTTTCTAAATAGACAGATTGGACAAGCAGACACAATGCTTAAATATTTTTGTGCATCACCTCCTTTTTACATCTACAGCTATCACATAGGCCAAACTACAAAACGCTTACAATATATCTGGGCGCCCCAACAGCTACATCAGATAATAGCATACAAAATGCCGGTACTTACTGATACTTCTGTAGTCTTTAGCCTTTTGCACGATAGCTCTGTTATCGCATCCGCACCCAATGCAGGGGGGATACTTCCACTATCTCCTGCGTTCCCGCCTGTGAAGTAAAAGAGATTTCCATCTCTTTCGGCCCCAACCCCGGTGATGGACACCCAGGTAGACGACGCAATAACCAGCGTGTGTAAGCATAATAGGGATCTGAAACTATCACTTCCCGCGCCCCCCATTCCACAACCATCCCTGACCACAACACGAACACCGTTTCAACCCGCGATAGGGCCGACGCAAACTGACTGGCGATCACCAGGGCCTGCTCGGGGTGCAGTGCCTGGTCGAGCTCCTGAAGCAGCGTATCCCATATGTCCGGCGCGATGCTGCCAAAGACATCATCCACCAACAGGACGGCAGGATGATAAAGGAGAGCGCGAACTAAGGCCAGCCGCACCCGCCCAACGCCAGACAACATAGCAATAGTATACCATCGCGATAACGGCGCAAGTCCCAAAATCTGCGCTAAGGTCATGGCGTCATCTGAAATGGCAAAGGCTTTGCCCACCTTGGCCCACGGTTCTATAAAAGTATAAGGGTTCTGCAAGACCAGCGCCACAAAAGTGCGCAGTTTCCCTAAAAGCCAGCGGGGTCTCCGGCTGACATCCTTCGCGGCCCAGACCACCTTCCCTGCCGGGAGCGGCTCAAGCCGTGCGAGGGTTCGCAAAAGCCGGGTCTTGCCGCTGCCGGGCGCCCCCAAAATGCCGATCCGGCCGCCGGAATGCACCGCCAACTCCATCCCCACAGCGTCTTGCCGGTTAAAACTCAAAGCATGGGCCGCTAGTAAAGGTGTAGGGGGCGCTGGCATCTTTTGCAAAACCGGAGTTTTATCAGCCAGCATACTTTAAAGACCCCGGCGTTGACACCAAATTTCTGGTTAAAACGGACAAATACGTTGCCCTTTTACCGGTTAAGAGGCCAGACGCAAGTCCAACATCTGCTTGACCATCACGCCGAGGAAAGGCGATGGGGTGCAGCGTCCCCCCGACTCAAAATAGGAGGATTGATGGGACAGATGTCCTTGCGTCATAAAGAGACTCCGCAGCCAGGAAAACAGTCTCTGCCGGCGCCCTGGGGAACCTTCCCGTACGCAACGACTAACTCGCCGCCACGCTGCTTCCGACGGTCGTACGTGAGCGTAAGGCTGCATCGCCTGACGCAATAAACTATCCAAATAAGTATCTTTGCTACGTAAATTCATAAACCATCTCAGGCACAGGCCGCTGCCGCCGCGCTAAAGCCACCCGCAGCCGCTCCCGCGCATAATGTAACCGCGATTTCACCGTACCTACCGGCAATTCCAACACAATCGCAATCTCATCCACCGGCAAATCTTCCAGATAGAAAAGGACAACGACAGCACGATGCGGGGCTGGCAATTCGGCCACCACCTCTTGCACCATTTGTACAATCTCAGTTTCTTCTGCTTTATGGTCTGGGAGAGGGAACATACCGGGCAGCCCGGTCAACCACTCCAACACCTCATCTAGCGGCTGCCCCCGCACTTTTTTGGACGACCAATCATAAGACAAGTTCACAGTGACACGGTACAACCACGGCTGGAGCGGACGTTGGCTATCTATCGAGCTGCGATAGGTGTACAGACGCACAAAACACTCTTGAAGAATATCTTCAGCCGCGCGCTCATCGCGGGTAATCGCCAAGGCTGTGCGGTACACCATATCCTTGTGAGCCTTGAACAATTCGCCCAGCGCCTCCAGGTCGCCCCGCTGCAACCGTTGAATTAGTTCGCCTGCCCCGTCTCGTCGTTCATGGTTGCCTTCTTTGCTATCGTTGCTTCCCTTATATAAGAGTACAGGTCTATGTTTCATTTGGTTCACCAGGCTCATCGGAAGAAGATTGAGATTGTATCCATGCCATTGGTTCTTTTGGCGTCAATGTCGCCTGTACCAACAACTCTGGCCGCCGCTCCATTGTCCGGCGCAATGCCGTTGCGCGCCGCCACTGCGCTACCGCGGCGTGATTCCCGGAACGCACGACGTCCGGCACACCCCACCCCTCAAAATCCGGCGGGCGCGTATACTGCGGCCCTTCCAACAATCCGCCGGCAAAAGAATCCTCATAAGCCCCTTGCTCTGCCCCCAGAACGCCGGGGATGAACCGCGCCACCGCATCCACGACCACCATCGCGGCCAACTCCCCTCCAGTCAAGACGTAATCGCCAATGGAAAGCTCGTCCGTGACCAAATGCTGCCGCACCCGTTCATCCACCCCTTCGTAATGCCCACAGAGCAACACCAACCGATCATGCCCCGCTAATTCCTGCGCCACGGTATGGGAGAAAGTCCGTCCCTGCGGCGTCAACAAAATCACCGGAGCGTTCAGTTCCGGCAAAATCGTCCGCACTGCCCTGAAAAGCGGCTCCGGCTTCATCAACATCCCCTGGCCGCCGCCATACGGCACGTCGTCTGTGCTTTGGTGCCGATCTAGGGCATAATCGCGGATTTGATGAATCCACAGGGTCAGCAATCCCCGTTGTTGAGCGCGCTTCAAGATGCTCTCTTGCAGCGGCCCCAGAAACATACCCGGAAACAGGGTGAGTATATCAATCCGCATATCTGCCCTCATTCTAACATAACATGACAAATGAACAAGAAAAACAGGAGCAATGTCACGCAGCGGCGCGCGCCCACAACGCCGCCGCCAGCTCGCGGGAGCGCGCCGTGATCGCCGCCTCATCCAGCGTCAACAGGCGGCGCTCGGCCATCAACAGACGGCCGGCGCTGATGGTCGTGGTGATGGCAGAAGCTTCGTAGCCAAACAACAGGTGCCAGGGCAGATTGCCCGCCGTCAACGGCGTCGTCGGATGATAGTCCATCAGAATGAGGTCCGCCATGGCGCCAGGCTGCAACGTACCCAACGTCTGCTCCGGCCAGAAAAGCCGCGCCAGTTGCGCGTTGGCGTCGTAGGCCAGGCGTAGCACCAGATCGCCCGGCATCGCGCGTGGGTCGCCCTGCGCCAGCTTGTGACATAGGTAGGCCATCTTCATTTCAGCAAACATATTGTTACTGAAGCCGTCATTGCCCAGCGCCACCTTAACGCCCTGCGCCAGCAGCGCCTCCACCGCTGCCGTTCCGACCGCGTTGTTCATATTGGAGCGCGGCTGGTGCGTGACCCAGGTGCCACTTTCGGCCAACAGCGCCATCTCGTCGGCGGTGACGTGGACGGCGTGCGCGGCAATGGTGCGCGGCCCCAAAATGCCGGCGGCGTGCAGCCGGGGGATGACGCGCCGCCCGGACTTCGCCAGACTGTCCTCCACGTCCTCGACTCCCTCCGCCGCGTGGATGTGAAAGCCCGTCTCCAACCCGGCGGACGCGGCGACGGCGGCGGCGAGCGTGGCGTCGCTCAGGGTGAGCGAGGCGTGCAGGCCAAACGTCGCGGCCAGTTGGGGATGGGGGTGCGCTTGCATCCGCCGCAAGAAGCGCGCGTTTTCGGCGATGCCGGCCTGCGCGCGCGCCGGGCCGTCGCGGTCGGTCACTTCGTAGCACAGCGATACCCGCACGCCCGCTTCCTGTACCGTGTCAGCAATCACGTCCAACGCGCCTTCAATGGCGTTGGGGCTGGCGTGATGATCGATCAGCGTCGTCGTCCCGTGCCGGATCGCGTCGGCCAGGCAAACCAGCGCGGAATAACGCACGTCTTCCAACGTCAGCGCCTTGTCGAGCCGCCACCACAGGCGGTCGAGGATTCCGCTAAAACGCGCCGGCGGCGGGCCGGGATAGGCCCAGCCCCGCGCAAACGCGCCGTAGAAGTGCGTGTGTCCGCACAGAGCCGCCGGCAGCGCCAGTTGCCCGTTGGCGTCCAGGCGTTCCTCATCGGAGTACATGGTGGTCAGCGCCAACGTCGGGCCGACCGCCGCGATCTGCGAACCGCGAATGAGGATCGCGCCATCCTCGATAATCTGGGGATCTTCTCCCAATGTAGCCACTCTGGCGTGCGTGATGAGCATAGTTCCTCCATGCGAATGAGCGAAAAAGCGAGTGAGCGGATCAGCGGATCAGCGAATCAGCGGATCGGCGAATCAGCGGATCAGCGAATCAGCAACTCCTAACTCCTAACTCCTAACTCCTAACTCCTATTTCCTCACAAACCGGGGGTCTTCCGTAAACGTGCGCACCAGCCCCTCTTGCAGCGTGATGCGCGGTTCGTAACCGATGAGCCGTTGCGCCAGGGAAACGTCAGCCTGGAGACCGGAGACGCCGCCGTTTTCCGCCTGGCTGTAAAGAATGTTGCTGTTGGAACCGGTGAGGGCCAGGATGTGTTTCGCCAGATCGTTGATGGACGTTGCTACGCCGCTGCCAATATTGATAGTGCTGCCGTTGACGTTATCCGCGTTCAGCGTAGCGACCAGCGCGCGCACCACGTCGGTGATGTAGACGAAATCGCGCAACTGGCGCCCGTCTCCAAAGATGACCAGCGAGCCGTCCCCCAACGCCTGGTGCATGAAGCGCGGCACGACGGGCGAATGGGCCGGCAGCAGCGGCTGGCCGGGGCCGTAGGCGTTGAAGATGCGCAGCGCCACCGTCGTGACGCTCCACAGCGCGCCCAGTGTGTGGACATAGTATTCGGCAGACAGTTTGCTGACCGCGTAAGGCGACTGGGGCCTGGGCGGCGTCGTTTCCGGCACCGGCAAAGCCATAGGCGCACCGTAGATGGCGCCGGACGAGGTCAGGATGAGGCGCGGCACGCCCACGTCGCGGATCGCTTCCAGCAGCGCGACCGTGCCGCCAACGTTCACTTCGTTGTACTCGCGGGGATACAGCACCGATTCGGCGACCAGCACGCGCGCCGCCAGGTGATAAACGCAGTCCACGCCCTGCAACAACGTCCACAACTTAGGGCGGTTGGCGATTTCTCCGCGATGAAAAAGCACGCGCGCATCCAGGCGCGTGGGATCGCCCGCGCTCAGATCGTCCAGCGCCAGCACTTCGTGGCCCTCGGCCACCAGCGCATTGGCCAGAGCGCTGCCCAAAAAACCGGCGCCGCCGGTCACTAAAATTCTCACGTTGATCCTCCTCCAACAATAACCACAGAGATCACAGAGTTCACAGAGGAAAGATAAAAACTCTGCGCACTTTGCGCGCTCTGCGGTGAATTTCTTATCTTACCAGTGGATGGTGCGACTGAGTCGGTCGCTCGCCACTTGCGTCCAATACCGTTGTTGAGCATACGCCACAATGCGGGGGCGCAAAAGCGCGTACAGCCGGTACAACCAGCGATTCGGGGGATAGTCGTAAGCGCCAATGTGCCGCACCAGCGTCGCGCCGAGGCCCAATTTGAAGCGATAGACGCCCCACATCGGGTCGCTTTCATCCAAAACATCTGGCGCCCCCCACAGATCGTAGTGGCGACACCCCAACGCCCGCAATCGCCGAATCGCTTCCCACTGGAGCAGGTGATTCGGCATCACTTCACGGCGCAGCGCGCGCGAGGCGCCGTACATATACCAGGCGTAAGACCCGAAGTGCAGCACGAACACCATCGCCAGCGGCTCCCCGCCCAGCTCGGCGATCAAGGGCAGTGCGTGCCCGGCGGCCATAAACCGCTCCCAGACTTCCAGATAATACGTCCGATCCCGGATGATGAAATTATCCCGCGCGGCGGTCTCGGCGTACATCTGATACAACAGCGGCAGGTCGGCGACCTGCGCCTCCCGCACCAGCACGCCATGCCGCGCCGCCAGACGCACATTGTAACGCCATTTGGCCCTCAACTGCGCCATCAGCGTGTCCAAATCGGCGGACAAATCCAGCGTCATGGTATTGCGAAATTGCACGCGCTCGGAGGATTCACACCACCCCTGTTTGAGCAGCAGAGCGCACACGGCCTGGCCCTGCGATGTGTCCACCTGGACATCGGGGTCAACCTTGAGCAGCATCAGGTGATGGGCCTGCGCAAAGGCCATCAGGTGTGAGGACACTTCACGCACCAACGGCAAGTTATTCCAGTCCACTAACGGGCCTTTAGGCGCATACCCCACCCGCAGCCGGCCCCGCTGTTGCCGCAAAATCTGCACGGCAGCCAGCGGTTGAGACTGTTCCAGCCAGAGAAAGCGCGTCGCTTGCCACCCCTGACGTTCTTTGAGCGCCCCCCACGTCCAGGATTGCAGAATGTGCGGCTGCGGCAGCGTTAAAAGCGCCCGATCCCACTCAAAAGAATCCGTGATAACGGCCACCTGCTTCATACTTACATTCTAGCACAGGTCAAAAAATTCCATAAACGGCAACTAAATCCTTGTGTCCTGTCAATTTCGCGTTATCATAGGCAAGCAGTAATGAGTAATGAGAAATGAGTAATGAGGTAATCTCATTACTCATTTCTCATTACTTATTTCCTATTACCTGGAGTACCCAATGAACGAACGCGAATCTATTAAGGAAACCCTCGCGCCGCCGGAGAAGGCGTTTCTGGTGGGCGTGGAATGGAAGGCCATCCCTGACGGCAAATACGAGCCGGACGCCTGGCCGATTGCGGAGTCGCTTAAAGAACTGGAACGGCTGGCCGACACCGCCGGCCTGGAAGTGCTGGGGCAGACCACGCAGAAACTCGAACGCCCCAATCCCACCACATTCATCGGCAAGGGCAAAGCTGAGGAGATCGCTGATCTGGTGCAAAGTTCCGGCGCGGATATGGTGATTTTTGACGACGAGTTGAGTCCGCGCCATCAGCGCGAGTTGGAACGCATCTTCGGCAAGCACGTCAAGGTGATGGATCGCACCGGCTTGATCCTGGACATCTTCGCGCAGCACGCGCACACCCGCGAGGGCGCGCTGCAAGTGGAATTGGCGCAGTACGAATATCGTCTGCCGCGCCTGACGCAGGCGTGGACCGACCGCGCGCTGACCCGCCAGGCCGGCGGGCGCGCGGGCGGCAGCACCGGCGGCGTCGGCCTGCGCGGCCCCGGCGAAACGAAGCTGGAAATGGATCGGTTCGCCATCCGCCGCCGCATCAGCCAGGTGAAGCGCGAGCTGGACAACGTCCGCGCGCACCGCGCCCGGCATCGCTCTCAGCGCCGGCGCAGCGGACTCCCCACGGTGGCGCTGGTCGGCTACACCAACGCGGGCAAGTCCACGCTGCTGAACGCCCTGAGCGGCGCCGACGTGTACATCGCCGACCAACTGTTCGCCACCCTCGACCCGACCACGCGGCGGGTGACGCTGCCCGGCGGCGCGGTGATTCTGCTGACGGACACGGTCGGCTTCATCCAGAAATTGCCCACCGATCTGATTGCCGCGTTCCGCGCGACGTTGGAGGAGGTAAGCGAGGCCGACCTGCTGCTGCACGTCGTGGACGCCAGTCACCCGCGCGCGCTGGATCAGGCACGCGCCGTCTACCACACGCTCAAAGACATTGAGGCGGACGCGCTCCCCATCATCAACGTGCTGAACAAGGTGGACTGCCTGCCCAATCCCGACGCCGCGTTCGCCGCCGTGGGCGACATGGCCGACAGCGTTGCCGTCTCCGCGTTGACCGGGCGCGGGCTGGATGACCTGCGGACGCACATCGAAGAGGTGTTGGAAGCCGAGATGCAGCGCGTGGACGTGCTGATCCCCTTTGATCGAGGCGATGTGGTCAGCCTGCTCCATGAGCGCGGCCTGATCGAGCGAGAAGACCACGAAGAGGGCGGCACCCGCATCGTCGGGCGCGTCCCCGAAGGCTTGCTGACCGACCTCGCCGCCTTCCGCGCGCCGCGCAAGCGAGCTTAAAAAATTTCAACGCAAAGACGCAGAGACGCAAAGACGCAAAGTTTATTTTAATATCTTTGCGACTTCGCGTCTTTGCGTTAAATTTTCGAGGAGTGTACTGTGACGCATTGGCGGCAACAGCAGGGCAAGGATCAATATTTTCGTAAGGCCAAGGCCGAGGGGTATCGCGCCCGCTCGGCCTACAAGTTGATCCAGATTCAGGAAAAATTCCGGGTGATCCGACGCGGCGACCGCGTGGTAGACCTGGGGGCCGCGCCCGGCTCGTGGTCGCAGGTGGTGAGCGGGTTGATCGGCCCAAAGGGGCGCATCATCGCGGTGGACTTGCAGGAAATCGAACCGCTGCCGGGCGTCGTCACACTGCAAGGCGACATGACGGACGCGGACGTGCAGGCGCGCATTGTGGAACTGGCCGGCGGCCCGGTCAATGTGGTGTTGAGCGACGCCGCGCCCTCGACCACCGGCATCAAACTGCGCGACCACGTCCTCTCCATCGAGCTGGGCCATGCGGCGCTCGCCGTCGCCAAACGGTTGCTCACCCCCGGCGGCGCGCTGGTGATCAAGGTCTTCGAGGGCGAAGACCTGCCGGGGCTGATCCGCGAAGTCAAGCTGGCCTTCCATCCCGTCAAACTTCACACGCCGGACGCTACCCGCAACGAGAGTTGGGAGACGTTTATTGTGGCGCGTGGCTACAAAGGATAAATAAATGAATAAAATCACACACCTGTTTCGTCAGCCTGAATTTCGACGCACGTTGGGCTATTATGGGTTGATTCTCTGCATCGGGTTAGGCACCGGCGTCTTGGGGCCGCTCCTGCCGTCGTTGGCGGCGCAGACCCAATCCCCGGTGGGCGCTATGGGGCAGTTGTTCCTGGTCGGCGCGCTGGGAGGGTTGCTGGGTACGCTGCTCGGCGGGCGGCTCTACGACCGCTTCCGCGGCCACAGTGTGCTGGGGCTGGCGCAAATCGTCGGCGGCCTGCTGATGGCGTGCATCCCGTTTATCCCGTCGTTGGGCTGGCTGCTGGCGGTAGTCATCGTCAAAGGGGTGATGGACGGCCTCATCAACAACGGCACCAACACGCTGCTGGTCTGGACGCACCGGGAAAAGGTGTCGCCTTATATGAACGGGCTGCACTTTTGCTTTGGACTGGGCGCGTTCCTGTCGCCGCTGGTGGTGGCGCAGGTAGTGGACATCCCCGGCGCGTATCGCTGGGTCTACGTAGGATTGGCAGCCATCTCCGTGCTGGCCGGTCTGCGCGTGGTCACGATGTCCGGCAGTCCACAGGCGGCGCATCCGGCGGAAAGTGCGCCCGGCGCGGTACAGCCACGGGTCATCCCGTACAGCGTTGTGCTGGCGACCACGCTGTTTTTGTTCTTCTACGTGGGCGCGGAAATTACCTTCGGCGGCTGGGTCTACACCTACGCCGTGGAGCTTAATCTGGCGCCGGCCGCGCAGGCGGCCTATCTCACGTCCGGCTTCTGGCTGACCTTCACCATCGGGCGGCTGCTCTCGGTGCCGCTGGGGATCCGCTTTGCGCCGCGTCAGATTATCGCGGCGGCGTTGGTGGGCTGCGTCGCCGCGATGGGGGCGCTGGTCGCGTTTGCCGATTCCACGATGGTTTTGTGGGGCGCCACGCTGCTGGTGGGCTTTTGTATGGCGCCGATCTACGCTTCCGGTTTCACGTTGGCTGTGCAGGGACTCAAACTCACGGCGCGGGCCAGCAGCATCATCCTGATGGGCGACAGCGGCGGCGGCATGGTGCTGCCCTGGCTGGTGGGCCAGGTATTGGAGGCGACCGGGCCGCGCGCGATGGTGTATCTGGTGTTGGGCAGTCTGATCGGCGATCTGTTGGCGTTTGCCGGTTTGTTGCGTGTGCGATCCAAAGTCGTGGATGCCGCGTCGCGAGCGCCCCATCTGGGAAGCGAGTTGCCGGTACCTGAGTGAGGCTTTGAGAGTTGGTGAAATTCATCGCCCTTGAGATTGAATCGCCAAATGCAACGGCCGCCGACTTTGAGCCGCATCTGCGGGATGAAGCGCGCCACGTCTGGGACCTCCAGCAGCAAGGACTCGTGCGGGAGGCATACTTTCGTTCCGATCAGCACACGGTGGTTCTGGTTCTCGAATGTGAAAGCCTTGCGCAAGCGCAGGCCTTGACGGCTGCGTTTCCGCTCGTCCAACAAGGCTTGATCCATTTCGACATCATTCCGCTGATTCCTTATGCCGGCCTATCGCGGTTGTTTGCGTGAGAGCGATTGAGAGTGCAAGAAAATGCTCGACCAACTACGGGACTAGTCAGCGATTCTTACGACAAGTACAAGTTTTAATGAATGGTGATGCCCACAAAGATTGAAGGACCAGAAAATATAAGCGCTACATTTTCCATCTTTCATGACGGCGAGATCGTCAACTACCATTATGACAATGATTCGCTACTTATAGAAGTGGAAATTCGGTATCTCGCGGAGAGAATTAAATCAGGTTTCCGGAAATTTATGATTCGTCTTATCGGTGTTGAAAATATCCGTTTCTACACTTGGCCCAATGATCCTAAATCAGAGCCCCAAGTTTTGAGCGATACATCCACTATATTCAGACCAGAACTCGAGATACTGAAGGGAAATATCACCAAAGGTCAAATTCAGGTAGTCTGCAATCAACCTTCGACAGATTTGGATTATTGTGGAGGAGAACTCATCTTGTCTGCCGCATCTGTTGAGGTTATAGATGAATCAGGAAAGAGTTATTCATTGGAAGAGTTGGTTGTACTTTGTAACGGTTATTGGGATGAATGGGCTGACAAGAACAAGGTATTAGACGCCATTAAAGATCACACGAGGCAACCATGCCCTTTACCTTTGCGCACCCGGTAGCGGTGATCCCCTTCACCCGATCAAAAAGCGAGTTATTTGTGCCTTCAGCGCTCATTGTGGGAGCAATGGCGCCCGACTTTGAATACTTCTTGCGGTTGCGACTAATGACGCGCTGGAGTCACACTCTGACGGGGGCTTTCACGTTCTGTTTGCCCGTTGGATTGATCGTTTTATGGATTTACCACAACGTTCAAAAAGAAGTGCTGTTCTCTCTGCTACCGGATACGTTGAGGGATTATCTTTTCAAAAAGTATCACACTTTTGATTTTTTGCCGCTCAAACGGTTTCTTTATATTTGTTTTTCGCTGGTTATTGGAGCGTTGACCCATATCCTTTGGGATAGTTTTACTCATCCCGGGGCGTTCTTCATCAACCGATGGGCTATTTTGAGCATGCCTGTGGTCTCCATCAAAGGGAAGGTGATACAACTTTATACGCTTTTGCAGGATTCGGGCACTTTTGCAGGGCTTCTATTGTTGGGAATTCAGATGCGGCGCGGCATACGCAAGGCGCGTGGCGCCAATATTGAAGTGGATAGAAGTTTGTCCGGCATCAAGGTTCTCCCTCTGATGTATTTCGTGGGCATTTCAGCACTACTTGCCATTGTCATTACTCTATGTGTGAATACCCACTTGAGCTTTGCGAGTGTGCGCGACATCTTGAGGCATAGTGCTCTTGTAAGTATTCCATCGGCCTATATTGCGAGTATTCTGATAGCTGCTAAGGCTCATTTAACGGATCGTCGTGTGGTTGATATTTGAAAAAGGGGAAAAATAAAAAGGGTTAATGAAATTATGCGTATCCGTTGGCTACTTTTAAGCACTCTACTTGGACTTATGACTCTGCTTCTCATCGGCAGCCTCACCCTATCCGCCACCCCGCCGGTATCCGCGCGCGACTTAGAGACCGCCACCCCTACACCCGC
>DAOUGD010000266.1:0-42187 GCA_034429475.1 Anaerolineae bacterium | reverse complement strand
GGGAGAGGAGGAGAGGGGGAGAGCGGGGGAGCAGTCGGGGGTGATTTCGACGGTCAGGAGTTGTTTGATGGGTTCGACTTTGAGTTCGACCATGCCGATGCGCACGTCGGACGTCCGCTGATCCGCTGATCCGCCGATCCCCTTCACCACCACAAACGACACGATGACGTTGGGGACGTGGGCGTCGGTGAGTGGGATTTCGATGAGGGGGTTGGCTTCGGTAGCGGTGAAGCGGCGCACTTCGAGGAAGCTGCCGCGCTCCAACGTCATCAGCACCTCGTAGGGCGCTTCAAAGGGCGTGGGCAGCAGGACGCGCGCTGTGTCGCCGGGCTTATACGATTTCGCGTCGGCCACAGGCGTCACCCGGCCTTCGGGCAGCTTCCAGGCCGCGATCCCGCCGCCGCCCACCCACAGGTAGGTCTCGCTGCGGATGACGTTTCCGTCGGCGTCCGTGCTTTCGGCGAGCACCACGTAGGAGCCGCTGCTCGGCGGGGTGAGGCTGGCCGCGGCCTCGCCTTTGCCGTCGGTGGTCACGCTCACGCTTTCGATCACGGTGTCTTCGTAAGTCCAGGTGTCCTCCCCAAACGGTTGTTTGGAGGGAAGATACTTCCAGGCGCGGCGGGCCAGGCTCAGAGTCACGGCCTGGTTGGGGAAGGGCTGTTCGTCCCAATCCACCGAGCGGACGTCCACCAGAGCAGGCTCGCCGGCCGCCGTCACCCATGTTTGCGGCTTGAGGCCCAGGTAAAAGCGCCCGGCGTGGATGATGGCGCTGCCGCGCCCGGTCACGGGGAAGCCGGATTCGTCGGTCACAGTGACTTCCAGCTCCCACGTCTGCGGGCCGGTGGTTTCTTGATCGCCCAACGGCTTAAGCGCGGCCGGCCAATCGAGCAGCAGGTTGCCCTGCGCGTCGGTCGTCGCGTCGCCTTCGGCCAGCGGCTCCGCGTCGCGCCAGTAGTCCCAGCCGGGGATGGTGATATCCCACGACCACCACCCGGCGATGTCGGGAGCGAAGGTGTAGGGCTGCGCGCGCAACACCCAGTGGACGCGGGCGTTACTCACCGCGCCGCCGCTGTAGTAGCGCGCGGCGATGAGCGCGCGCAGTGTGTCGCCGTCGAGCAAATCGTCCTGCTCGGGCGTCACGGTCACTTCAAACTCCGGCTTGCGGTAGGCGGCCACGGCGAATTGCGCGTACCAGGTAGCGTTGTAGGCGTATGGATCGAGGATGTCCAGCGCCAGATCGTAGGAGCCGAGGGGGGCGTCTTCGGGCAAACGGAAACTGCCCGCAAACGTCCCCATCTCCGTGGGCTGGAGCGTGAGCTCCGGCAGGGAGAACTCGCTTATGCCGCTGTAGGTGCGCATTTGCACGCGCAGGGTGAGGGTGACGGGCGGCAAGCTGTACAGCCCATCGTCGTCGCTGCGGACGACGCCCTGGAAGTAGACCTCCTGGCCGGGCCGGTAGATGGGGCGGTCGGTGTGCAGGTAGACTTGATGTTGCGAGGGCGTCCCGTAGTCGTAGTTGATGCCAAAGCCCCACGGGGAGACATTGGCGTTCCAATCGCTGCGAACAACGCCGAAGCCAGGCTGGCCCGCGACCCCGCTGACGGCGGCGAATGTGTCCCAACGGTCTTTTTGTTCTGGAATGGCAAAGCGCGCCACGCCGTCGGCGTCGCTGACGCCGCGCCCCAACTCGTCGCCGACCTGGTTCAGCAGCACCACGTCCGCGCCGGCGATGGGCGTCCCGCTGCGCAGGTCTGTCACCCACACCAGCGCCTCGACGTCGCTCAACTTGAGCGTGAGGTGGCGATCCACCACGGCAAAGCGCAGCATCTGGGGCGACCAGCCTTCACCGCGCTGCGGGGTGGTGCGCCAATCCAGCATATAGTACCCGGTAGGCAGGGGCGCGCCGTCGGTCAAATCCACCGGAACGATCGCGCTGGCATTGCGCGCGCCGCCGGGCGTGAGGCTCCACGTGCGCACCGTCCCCAACGGCTGGATGGTATCCGCATAAGCCAGAAACCGGCGCTCGGAGATGGTGGAAAGCGTCAGGTCCACCTGCGCCACGTTGACGGCGACCATGTACAGCCGGGCGGCCTCCGCCGCGTCCAGCGTCATCGTATCCTGCCGCACCAGCGAGGCGAAGATGGGCGGCATATCGTTGACGACGAAGCAGCGGAAGTAGTTTTCGTCCGGCAGGGTGTTGCCATAGCGGTCGGCGACGCCGGGCAGGATGTGAACGCAGTATTCGGCCCCGGCCTCCTTGTCCCAATAGACGCCGGCATAGGGCCGTCTTTCGTGGGTAGTCCAATAGACATTCGCGTCAGAGACTACGACGCCGTCGCGCCGGACCTCGATGGCGTCGCTCACCGTTTCTGGATCTACCAACCCCGTAAAATCCACCCGCACCCCTTCATAGTAGTCAAGAGTTTGGGCGTTGAGATTGTTAACCGGGACGATCCGCGCCAGGCGCACGGGCTGCGTCGTATTGAAGAAGATGGACTCGCCTTCGGCCAGCGCGGCGCCGCTGAGGGTCTGCGCACCAGGGGCCAGCGCGGCGGTGTAGCCAGTCTCATAAGCCAGGCGCTGCGTCGGCGTGAAAACGAACGCTGCGCCGTCAGTTTCCCAGGCAAACGTCCCGGTGATGGCAGCGCCCAGCGGGTCGGTGAGGGCGAAGGCGGCTTCGGTCGTAGCATGATCCATCGGCGTGTTGAAGGTCACGGTGATGCCGGTTTCCAGGGGGACGTCGGTCGCGCCGTTGCCCGGTTCGATAGCCAGGACATCCGGCGCAGCCGTGTTGAAGTTGAAGCTCACAGGGGCGGCCAGTTCTGCGCCATCCATGCTCTGGAGTCCGGCAGGGAGCGTAACATTGTACGCTGTTCCCGCGTTCCAGGCCGGCAGCGGGTCGAAGCGGTAAACGCTGGTGTTCACCCACAGCCCCTGGCCGACGACGCCGGGCTGGATGTCGAGCGCCAACGGAGGACACTCGCTGCCGGTTTCCGCCACCTGCCCGGAGCAGTTGAGGGAAACAACGGGATAGTTGAAGGCAACGAGCAAGGGCGCGTCGCCGCGCACATCGGCCACGCCATTCGCCGGGCTGGTATGCGTCACCGTGAGCGGGCCGACGGTGCTGAAGGCGAAGACCAGCTCGCGGTTGAGCGTCAGGCCGTTGGCGGCGCGGGCTTCCGGGCTGACCGAGACGGAGTAGCGCACGCCCGACGCCAGTCCTTTGGGTTTGAAGGTCACGACCTGGTCGTTTTCCCAGGTGAACTCGCCTTCCAGCGGCTGCGCGCGCCCATCCTCGGCCGTCACGCGGAGCGCCTGCTCGACGCTGGCGCGATCCATCGGCTGCGTGAAGCGCACGAGGACGCCGGCCTTCGTGTTCACCTCCTCGCCAGGGCGCGGGATAGCTGTCGCCACGGCGGGGGGCAGGGATTCGGCGAAGTCCGGCTTTTTCTCCGGCGTGGGCGGCGGCGTGGCCGAGGGACCGGTTGTGGCGGTCGCCGGGCCGGTCGTTTCCACCGGCGTCGTGCCGATCACGCCGGGCGTCTCGCCGGTGGGCGCGACGGGTACGCCGCGCGGCCACATCGCCTGGATCACCAGCGTCACGACGAGCAACATCGCTACCGCCGCGCTGGCCCAGCCCCACACGGGGATGCGCCAACGCGCGGTGGACTGCGCGCCACGCGCTGCCCGCAATCGCGCCGCCAGCCGGTTCACAAATGTGGGGTTCGGGCGAATCTGCGCGGCCTTGTGGCGCAGCGCCGCATCCACAGGATCGGGGACTGAGGACTGAGGACTGAGGACTGAGGACTGATCTTCTTGCTTCTTGCTTCTTGCTTCTTCTTTCTTATTCATTGTGTCACACACCTTTCTCTCAGGTCTGAGATAGCACGGGAAACGAGCATTTTGGCGGCGGCTTCAGTACGCCGCATGACGCGGGCGATTTCGGCCATGCTCAGGCCGCCCCAATAGCGCAGGCGCAGGGCTTCCACCCGGTCCGCGCTGAGGTGGGGGAACATGCGCTCGATGCAATGCCACACGTCATTGAGCAGCAGTTGCGCTTCCGGGTCGGCGGCGGACTCGTCGGCGAGTTGCTCGTCGGCGTCCGCCGCGTCCACCGCCGCCGGTTCGCCGCCGGCCGGACGGGCGTAGGCAGCCCGGTAGTAGTCGTGGCACTTGTTCCGCGCGATGCTGAACAGCCACGCCAGGAATGTGCCGCGCCCGCCGTAACGGCGCAGCGATTCCAACGCCGCCATAAACGTCTGGGACGTCAGGTCTTCGGCCTCGGCGACATTCTCGACGCGGGCGTAGCAGTAGCGGTAGATCGCCGTCACGTGCCGGCGGTAGAGCGTCTCGAAGGCGTCGTGATCTTTCGGGGCCGCCTCGGCCAATTGTTGATCATCAGCTTGATTGTAGTTGGTTATCGTCACAGTGACTCCTTATCGGTGAGCGTAAGTCAGCGCTGAAGTACGTTCATGGGGTATGTCGGGGGAGGGAAAAAAAGGTAACAGGGGTAAATGAGTAATGAGTAATGGGGAATGAGTGGGAAGAAATGACAGCTTGTCACTCATTACTCATTTCTCATTTCTCATTACCTATTGAGGTTCACTCAGGATGCTTCGCGCTCAAATAGTACAGCAAGATGAGGGTGAGGCCGGCCAGCAGGGCCAGGGCCAACAGTTTGTAGAGGCGGGAGGAGACGAGGAGGGCAAGGATACCGGCGAGGGCGCAGAAGCCCCAATAGATGAAGACGATAACGCGGGTGGAGAGACCGGCGTCTTGCAGGCGGAAGTGCAGGTGGCGGCGGTCGCCCTTGAAGGGGCTGACGCCGTGCCGCAGGCGATCCAGGATCGTCCAGGCCACGTCCACGATGGGGATGCCCATCACCAGCAGGACGGTGGGAGCGCGGCCCCCGGCAATCAGGCCGAGCGCGCCAAGCAAATATCCCAGCAGAAACGCGCCGCTGCTCCCCAGAAAGACGCGGGCCGGCGAGATATTGTATGTCAGGAAGCCCAGCGCCGCGCCAAGCAGAGCCAACGCCTGCGGCGCGACGCTGTATTGCTTGACAGCCATCATGTGCAAACTCAACACCAGGGCCAGGATGGCGGCGACGCCGGTCGCCAGCCCGTCCAACCCATCGAGCCAGTTGACGGTGACGATCATGCCGGTAATCCAGAGCGTGGTGAGGGGGATGTAGAGGAGCGCCGGCAATACCACCAGTTGGTTGGTGAAGGGGTTGTTGAAGCGTTCCAGGATGAGGAGGGTGGCGATGGCGACGCCCGCCGCCAGCAGATAGCTCGGATATTGAATCCAGGGGGGCAGATCGTAGCGGTCATCTATGACGCCTATGATGCACATCACCGCGCCGCCGATGACCAGTCCCCACAGACGGCGCAACTCGTTGGGGTCCTGCGTGGGGATGGGGGCGAGCCGCGAGACGGCCAGCGCACCGAAGAAACCGAGCGCCAGTCCCACACCGCCCAACCGAGAGATCGCGCCCTGATGGCGTCGGCGGCCCCCCGGTTTTGCCACAATGCCCAGGCGTTGCCCCAGCCACCCGGCCAACGGCGTCCCCACCAGCGCCAGGCCAAAGCCGGTCAACAAAGTCAGCAGGTATTGGGAAATCAGCGGATTTTCCATCAATGGAGGAGCTTTCTCAACGGATTCAACGGATTGAACGGAAAAATCCGTTAGAATCCGTTAAATCCGTTGAGATAAAAAATGGCGTAAGGATTAACCGGTGCCGAACTGACGGTCGCCGGCGTCGCCCAGGCCGGGGACGATGTAGCCGTGCTCGTTGAGGCGTTCGTCCACGGCGGCGACGTGGATGTCCACGTCGGGATGGGTGGTGCTTAGGTGCGCAACGCCCTCCGGCGCGGCAATCAGGCCCATAAACTTGATGCGGCGCGCGCCCCAATCTTTCAGAATTTCGACGGTTTTGACGGCGGAGCCGCCGGTCGCCAGCATGGGATCGAGGATCAGGCAGACGGAGACGGTCGGCGCAATGGGCAGGCGGTTGTAGTAGGCCACCGGGCGCAGGGTCTGTTCATCGCGGAACAAGCCGATGTGCCAGACTTCCGCCGAGGGGATCATCTCCCAGATACCCTCCACCATCCCCAGGCCGGAGCGCAAGATGGGGATGAGGCCAATGGGTTCTTTGAGTTTGTAGCCGGTGGTAGTGGTCAGAGGGGTAGTCACGCCCACCGGTTCGACAAGCAGGTCTTGGGTGGCTTCATAGGCCAGCAGCAGGGTGATCTCGCGGATCAGCTCGCGGAATTTCTTGGGATCGGTATCGGTTCTGCGGAGGTGAGAGAGTTTGTGTTTCACTAAGGGATGATTGGAAATAACGACTTTTGCCATGGGTCTGGGATAACTCCTTTTTCAAAGATAGTTCTTCTGTGTCCTCTGTCGGGTGAAGCTATCGCATTTAACGCTCTAAGGTTGAGACTGCGGATTGGCTTCCACCAACCAGCGTTCGAGCAAGGCCTCTATCGTGCCATCGGAGTGCATTTCAGCGAGGATAGCGCCGATGCCCTCGACGAGAGCGCTGTCCTCCAGGCGCGTCGCAATGACGTAGGGGTTGTCTTTAACCGGCGAGCCGATAATCCGCAATCCCGTTAGCTTGCGCATGTGAATCTGGGCGGAGATGTTGTCTATCAAGACGGCGTCGGCGTAACCGGCGGCCAATACGCCCAGGACGGTCTCCGGCGCGTCGCCCGGCAGCAGCTCCGGCGGCGGAGTGAGTGTCTGCTGCCACTGCTGCGCCAGCAGATAGGCTTCGCTGTCGTAGACAACAATTACCTGCTTACCGGCCAGGTCTACCACGCCCTTAATGTCGGAGTCTGCCCGCACGATGAGTATTTCGCCGGTCTGGAGGTAGGGTGGACTGAAAGCAAAGGAATCGGTGCGGGCGGGATCAGGGTACAAAGCAGAGATGATGATGTCGGCATTGCCAATGGTTAGCGTATCGTAGAGACCGTCGTAGCCGGTGGTGACGAATTGCACATCCACGCCCAGCCGCGCACCGATTTGCTGCGCCAGGTCTACGTCGAAACCGGCCGGGTTCCCCGCGCTGTCCACAAATTCAAACGGCTCCAGGCTGGGGTCCATCGCCACCCGCAGCACCCCGCTCTCTCGGATGCGGGTCAGAGCATCCGGATCGGCTTCACACGCACTCATCCATATGAGCACTATGAGAAGAATCCACCAACGTTTCATGGCTGATCGTTTTACTCCTCAAACTGGTAAACTCAGTTACTGAAATCAGAGCGTTGGGTCGGCCAGCGTTAGATTTTATCCGCCTCGACAGCTTCCAGAGCGTCGCGTCTGGGGAAAAGTTCCAGGTGAAGCGACTGCTTGAGTTCGCGTTCCAACATATCCCCCATCATCAACAAATTCAAGAGTTCAGCTTCGTCCGCCATCTCTTGGGCCGAATGTTCATGCCACGCAGTTTCCAGGGTGTGATTCATGGCCTCCAGATAGTTCAGAATGTCCAATATGACAATTTCCGATGAGAAAGCGCGGTCTTTCAGCATCACCAGCGGCCCCATCAACAATCCCTGGATTTCCAATTCGGCCAGCAAAGCCGGGCGGAAGGTGTCTATGTCGCTGAGTCCGTCCAGCAATTCAAAACGCGGATCATCTGCAATCAGCGATTCCAGCATTTCGGGGTCGAGCCAGGGCATCCACCCTTCGACCATAAGGGTTTGATATAATTTTTCCAAGGGGATAACAACATGTTCTGCGGTGGCTAACAAATCGGCTATATGGTTGGTAATGGGATCGCTCATTAGTCTTTTACTCCAAAAAATTTCCCCTATTGTATCACTTCTTTTCCCGATGTTTATTCAGCAATTCCACGATGCGCTGCTCGTAGCCATAGCCTTTAGGACGATACCAACCGCCGGGGACGCCATCGGGCAGATACCGCTGTGCCACCCAGCCGCCAGGGTAGTCGTGCGGGTATTGGTAGGTAGGGCCGGAAATGGCCTCGCCCTTGAGCAGGGTGTTCTTGTCCCGCAAATAGACGGGCGGCGGTTCGTAGCCGTGCTCTTCGAGATAGCGCAGCGCCTCCCAGTACGCGCCCGTACTGTTCGACTTGGCCGACGTCGCCAGATACAATGTCGCCTCGGTCAGGTGAAACTGGCCTTCAGGCAACCCCACCCACTCGAACGCCTGCGCGCAGGCCAACACCACCACAATCGCCATCGGCGACGCCAACCCCACATCCTCGGCGGCGGCGATGAGCAGGCGGCGGAAGATGAAGCGCGGATCTTCCCCGGCGGCCACCATCTTCGCCAGATAATAGAGCGCGGCGTCCGGGTCGGTGCCCCGGATGGATTTGATGAACGCGCTGATGGTGTTGTAGTGTTCGTCGCCGGATTTATCGTACTGCATGGCCCGCCGCTGGATGGACTCTTCGGCGACGGCGAGGGTGACGTGGCAGACGCCGTCCGCGTCCGGCGGGGTGGACTCGACTGCCAGTTCCAGCGCGTTGAGGGCGGTACGCACGTCGCCATCGGCCAGGTCGGCGAGGTGCGCCAGCGCGTCTTCGTCAGCCTGCACGGCGCGATTGCCGTAACCGCGCTCCGGGTCAGCCAGCGCGCGCCGGAGCATCTCCGTGATCTGCGGCACGGTGAGCGTCTCAAAGCGGAAGAGGCGCGAGCGGCTGAGCAGCGGGCCGATAATGGAGAAGAACGGGTTCTCGGTGGTGGCGCCGATCAGGGTGACGGTGCCATCCTCGACAACGGGCAGCAGGCCATCTTGCTGCGCCTTGTTCCAGCGGTGAATTTCGTCCACCATCAGAATCGTGCGCGTGCCGTACATCGCGCGGCGCTCGGTGGCGGCCTGCACCAGCTTCCGCAGGTCGGCGACGCCATCCAGCACCGCGTTCAGCGTCTCGAAGCGCGCCTGCGTGGTCTGCGCGATGACGGCAGCCAGGGTGGTCTTCCCCACCCCCGGCGGCCCCCAAAAGATGATGGAGGAAAAAAGACGGTCGCTGACAATGGCGCGGCGCAACAGACGCCCCTCGCCGATAATCTGCTCCTGCCCGATAAACTCATCCAACGTGCGGGGGCGCATGCGCGCAGCCAGCGGCGCCTCCCGGCGTATTTGTTCCTGCCGACTATACTCAAACAAATCCATAGGGATGATCCACTCCTTGCCTGTTAAGTATAGTCGGGACATAAAACGAGGCAAGCTGACCATCTGACCAGGGGCAACAGCGCCATTGTTTGATGCGCGCTCGGTCATGTGGTATACTTTCATTAAAATTGAGTGAAGCGGCAAACGCGAGGGCTAAATGAATAAGCGCATCACGTTTCCCGTTTCGTGCAGAACAGTTCTTAATGAAACGGCGTTAACGTCGGACAAGTAATCAAGTGATGACACTTTGGATTACCCTGGGATACTTTTTCCATGGACTGGCCTTCTTCACCCTGGGGCTGGCCGTTATTTTCTTGCACTCGCGCAGTCGCCGGATTTTGCTGGCGCGACGACTCCCCTGGCTGGGTATCTTCGCTTTCTTTGAGGCGTTTTTGGCCTGGCATGATTTGTTGAGCGTGACAGGGTTGCCGGTGATACTGCCCTTCTGGGCGCCGCCGCCGTTTCGAGCTGTGGGGTACACCTTCTTGCTGGCGTTTGGTCTCCAGATGTTGATTCCCGATGAAGACAACGCCCTCGTGAAACGGTTGCCGCTCTGGCTGAACCTTCTCTGGGTAATCCCCTATGGCATCGCCGTCGCCTGGGCCTGGCCCGACTTGACCCGGGTGACGGCGCCGGCGCAAAGTTGGGGGCGCTATGGATTGGGATTCCCCGGCAGCATTTTGACAGCAGTAGGTCTCTACCGGCAGAGTTATCAAGCCATTCAACTGGAAGCGCGCCGCCGCATCCGCCGTTATCTGCAACTGATCGAGATCATGGTCGCGCTGTTTGGAATCTTGAATGGCCTGCTGGCCCCGGCGACGCCGTTTTTCGCGCGGGCGCGCTGGAACAGCAGCTTTTGCGCGGGGCTGACCGCTGAATGGTTGTGGACGCTGGTGGGAGCCGGCCTCGCGGTGGGGCTGACCCGCGCGCTAACCACCATCCAGGCCGCCATCGAGCAGTGGATCGAGGGGGTGGAGCGGCTGCAAACGTTGGCAACCGACCGCGAGCGCATTGGCCGCGAGCTGCACGACGGCATCATCCAGTCCATCTATGCTTCCGGGCTGTTGTTGGAAAGCGTGTTGCCGGTGATTCCCAACGATCCGGTGCGCGCGCAGGCGCAGTTGGGCCGGGTGATGGACAACTTGAACGAGACGATCCAGGACATCCGACGTTACATTTTCGACCTGCGCAGCGACATGCCGGACGACGACCTGCGTTCTGGCGTCGAACGGCTGTTGCGCGACTTCCGCATCAACACGTTGCTGGAGACTGAACTGCGGGTCAACGGCGCGCCCGTCGAAATCACCTCGGTGGAGCGCCGGCGGCACATCTTCCAGATCGTGCGGGAAGCGTTGGCGAACACCGCGCGGCACGCGCAGGCCCAATGGGTATGCATCGCCCTGGACTATGCGGCCGAGACTCTGGAGATCACCATTTCCGACGACGGCATCGGTATGGAGACGCTGCTGGTCAGCAAAGGGTACGGCCTGCGCAACATCCGCGAGCGCGCGCGCCTGCTCGATGGCGCCTTGCGCATCGAGAGCGCGCCCGGTGAAGGGGTCACATTGCATTTGAGTGTGCCGTATTAGAATTAATTAGAAATGAGTAATGGGCAACAAAAAAAAATGAGTACCGAGATCTGACTATGGTATGTAACACACATTCCCTTACGACACGTTACTCATTTCTCTATTACTCATTTCCCACTACTAATGAAAGACGAGGGGGGATATGACGCTAAGAGTTTTAATTGTGGACGATCACGAGGTGGTGCGGCTGGGTCTGCGCACGTTGTTGAGCAATCAGGCCGATATTTTGGTGGTGGATGAGGCCACGTCGGCGCAGGAAGCCGTCGAAAAGTCCACCCAACACCATCCCGACGTGGTGGTGATGGACATCCGCATGCCGGGGAAAAATGGCATCGAAGCCTGCAAAGAAATCAGGGAACACTTGCCGGCGGTCAAAGTGATCATGCTCACGTCGTATGCCGAGGACGAGATGCTCTTCGACGCCATCGGCGCGGGAGCGGCGGGCTACGTGCTCAAGCAGGGCGGCGGCGACGACCTGGTGCGCGCGATCCGGCGCGTGGGGCAGGGCGAAGCGCTGCTCGACCCGGCGGTGACGCAGCGCGTGTTGGCCCGCGTCCGCCAGGCGACGCGCCAGGAACAAGCCGCCGCCTTCGCCGACCTGACCGAGCAAGAGTTGCGCGTCCTGGGGCTGGTCTCCGAGGGCCACACCAACAAGGAAATCGCCAAAGCCCTCTTCCTGGGCGAGGGCACGGTGCGCAACTACGTCAGCAGCATCCTCTCCAAGCTGGGCCTGACCAACCGCGCCGAAGCCGCCGCCTACGCCGTCCGGCACGATTTGAGCGAGTTCCTGAAAGAGCTTGGGTAGAGCGACTCTGAACCGTTGGCCGATGTTCAAAAAATGGCGTGCGCTGGCGCTGTTTTGGTTGCTGTTAGGAATAGCCAATCTCGTCCGCGCGGCGGTAGCCTACCGGTTGACCGAGGCATTGGAGGCGCACCCGCCTGCGGTCGCTTTGCCATTGCTGGGATGGGTGTATGCCGTGTGGGGAGCGGCCTTTCTGGTCAGCGCCGCGCTTACCTGGAGACGTCGCGCGCAACGTGGCGCAGTGTGGCTGACGCTGGCGTACCAGGCCGGCCTATGGATCGTGCGCCTTGGCGCCTACCGTTCCGACTATGCGCGAAGCCTGTGGGCGCGCGATCTCCTGCTGACCGGGTTGTTCATCCTGCTTATCGCCTGGCTGACGCACGACAAGCAATCTCAACGAATGGAACGGAGGCAACGGCTCGCCGATGAGCAATGACGGCTTGCGCGACTTTGTGACCCTCCTGGAGCGTCGGGGAGAATTGGTGCGGGTGACAACGCCCGTGTCGCCTGTGCTGGAAATGACCGAAATCGTCCGGCGCGTGAGCCAGGGGCAGGCCGCTTGCAATCCGGCGCTACTCTTCGAGCAGGTGGTTGGCTACGATGTGCCAGTATTGATGAACATGTTTGGCAGCGCGCAGCGGATGGCGTGGGCGCTCCATGTGGACGAGTTGGAAGACCTGAATCGCAACCTGGCGCAGTTAGTGGACTTGCGGATGCCGCGCAGCATGGGAGCGGCGGCCGGCCGAGCGCTGAGCCTCGTGGACGCGCTGCGGGCAGCGGGCATCCGTCCCCGTCGGGTCAAGCGCGCCCCCGTACAAGAAATCGTCGAAACCACGTCCCCCTCGCTGGATTTCCTCCCCATCCTCACCTGCTGGCCTAAAGATGGTGGGCCGTTCTTCACCCTGCCGCAGGTGGTGACGCGCCACCCGGAGACCGGCGTGCGCAACGTGGGGATGTATCGCTTGCAAAAGGTGGACAGCCGCACGTTGTTAGTTCACTGGCAGCGGCACAAAGGCGGCGCGGAGCACGAGCGAGTGCAGCGGGAGCGGGAGAGCGGGAGAGCGGGAGAGCGGGAGAGGGGGAGAGGCACTCAGCACTCAGCACTAACACCTGATTCCTCACTCGCAACTCGCAATTCGCAATTCGCAATTCGCCCCTCGCAACTTCCGGCGGCGGTGGTGCTGGGGGGGGATCCGGCGTGCATTTGGAGCGCGTCGGCACCGCTGCCCCCAGATATAGACGAGTATCTGTTGGCCGGGTGGCTGCGAGGGAAGCCGGTGCCGCTGGTGGACTGCGTCACGCAGCCGTTGAGCGTGCCGGCCGACGCGGACGTGGCCATCGAGGGCTACATAGACCTGGACGACCAGCGCCCGGAAGGCCCTTTTGGCGATCACACCGGCTATTACACCCCGGTCGAGCTGTTTCCGGCGTTCCACGTCACGGCGGTGACGCGGCGGCGTGCGCCCATTTACCCGGCCACCGTCGTCGGCCCGCCGCCGATGGAGGATTACTGGATGGGCAAGGCGACGGAGCGGCTGTTTCTGCCGTTGCTGCGCCTTTTCTTGCCAGAGGTGGTGGACTTTGCAATGCCCGCCCCGGGCGTCTTCCACAACCTGGTGCTGGTCAGCATCCAGAAACGCTTCCCCGGCCATGCCCGCAAAGTCATCCACGGCCTGTGGGGGCTGGCGCTGCTCAGCCTGGCGAAGTGCGTCGTGGTGGTGGATGCGTGGGTGGACGTGCAGAATCCCACCGAGGCGGCGTGGCAGGCGTTGGGCAACGTGGATTGGGCGCGGGATGTGCTGATCGCCGCGGGGCCGGTGGATCATCTGGATCACGCCAGCTACCAGCACTCCTTTGGAGGCAAAATTGGCATTGACGCCACCGCCAAGTGGCCCGAAGAAGGCTACTCGCGCGGCTGGCCGGAAGTGGCGCGGACGTCGCCGGAAGTCCAGGCGCGGGTGGACGCGCTGTGGGAAGGGTTGGGATTGAGCCGGCCATGATCTGGCAATTCAATTTCTACACTTACGCGCTGTTTGCCGTTGCCGGTCTGGCGTTGTGGGTCGCCAGAGCCACCTGGCGGCATCAAGCATCGCCGGGCGCGCGCGTGATGGCCGGCGTGATACTGGCGCTGGCCTGGTGGGCCGCCATGCAGGGTCTGGAGGTGGCCGTCGCCGACGTGCCAGGCAAAATCTTCTGGACGCAGATGCAATACCTCGGCATCGTCATCACGCCGCTGCTGTGGTTGGTGTTGGTGCTGCAATTCACCGGCCTGGATGCGCGTTGGCTCACGCGGCGCACGTTTCCCCTGCTGCTGATTCATCCAGTCGTAACCTGGTTGCTGGTCTGGACGAATGGCTGGCATCATTGGATCTGGGTGAAAGTCACGACGGTGCCCTATGGCAATCTCCAGGCCTGGACTGCCGTTTACGGATTGGGTTTCTGGGCACATACGGTCTACTCCTACGGCCTGCTGTTGTTGGGGATAGGCATCTTGCTGCGCGCCGCCCTTAGCTATCCGCATCTCTATCGAGAACAGGCCTTGATCTTATTCATCGGCAGTTTTATCCCCTGGATCGTGAACGCGCTGGTCATTCTCGATCTGGTGAACGCGCCCACCGACTTGACACCTTTCGGCTTTTTTGCGGCGGATTTGGTGGCTTTCTGGGGACTGTTTCGGTATCGCCTGTTGGATCTGGCCCCGATAGCGCGCAGCACCATGGTGGAGAGCGTGCAGGAGGCGATGATCGTTCTCGACCCCATGGGACGTATCGTGGATCTTAACCCGGCGGCGCGGCGGCTGCTCGGCAACGAGCGCGCTGCGTTATGGGGGCGAAAGTTGGCCGACCTGCTGCCCCAACTTCAACCCTGGGGAATGCCTCAGGAGGAGCCCCTGCCCTCCTCGGAAATCGCCCTCAATCTGGACGGCGTGCGCCATTGGTTTGACGTGCGCGTTTCGCCCTTGCGTGATTATCGCCAGCAACCCCTGGGGCGCATCATTGTCCTGCACGACATCAACGACCGCGTGCAGTTGGAAGCCTCGCTCGAAGAGCAAATCTACCGGGTCAAACAACTGCTGGAAGTGGCGCGCGTCACCACCGTCAGCCCGATTTTAGACGACACGTTGCACAACACCCTGGAGGTGGCCCAGTCCATCACCCGCGCCGCCGCCGGGCGCGTGGCGCTGATTACCGGGCAAAAAGAAGTCATCCACAGCACCTTGCCGGAGGAAACGCCAGCCCTGGCGGCATTTGCGGCGCGCGTGCTGCTGGAGAAAAAAGTGCTTCTGGCCGATAACTTGCAGGCGGAGACGTCCGCCGCCGGCGATCCGCCGCCGGTGGGGTCCGCGCTGGGCGCACCTATTCTATATGGGCAGGGATTATTGGGCGAGTTACTGCTCACGCATCCCACGCCACAGCACTTCACCCCTGCCGATGCCGCGCTGATGGAGATCGCCGTCCGCCAGATGGGCCTGGCGCTGGGCAACGCCTTAATTTTTGAGGGACAGCGGACGGTAGCCGAACAACAGACCACGCTCTTTGAAATTCTCCACGCGCTCCAACATCCTATGACGGTGCAGCAGGCTATCGTTGAATCGGTCGTGGTGATGTCCCGTTTTACCGGATGGCCGGTGATTGCCATCCTGACGCCCCGGACAGAGAATCGCTTTCGGGTTGAAGCGATGGTAGGCCCGCTCGCGGAGCATTTGCTGCACTTATGCGCCGGGTGTGACTGCACGCCGGAGGAAAACGCACCCTACAACGTCCAACTCTACCTGCCGGAGGCCGACTTAACGGTAGACACCATCCAGGGCGGCGCCTTCCCAAGCGTTTTGCTATCCCCCTTGAAAAGCACCCCCCAGCGGTTGATCCTGTTCGCCTCGGATCAAGAAGCGGCCTTTGCTGGCGACGCCCGCCTGTTAGCCAACTCATTAGGCAACGTCATCACCCTGGTGCTGCGGAATGCGCAGCTCTACGAAAGCGTCAGCACCGAACAACAGCGCCTGGCCGCCCTGGTACAGGCCAGTCAGGACGGCATCATTTTGATCGGCAACGACAACCGGGTGCTGGTGATGAGCCAGACGGCAGCCGACTATCTGGGATTGAACGGCCATTCGGAGCAGTGGGTCAATCGCCCAATGATGGAAGTAATGCGGGTGCTGCGCGACTACGCGCCGGAGGCGGTGCGGGCAACGCTAGCGGAATTAAAACGTCTGCGCCAGGGGGGGACAGCAATTGGGGCAGGGGAATATCCGATCAAAGGTCGCATCATTCACTGGGTCAACCTGTCCGTGCAGGACGGCCCCCGCTCCCTGGGCCGTCTCCTCATCCTGCACGATGTCACCGAAGAACGGCAAATCGCGCGGATGCGCGAGGATTTGACGCACACCATGGTTCACGACCTGCGCAACCCGCTGACCAGCATCCACAGCTCGATCTGGCTGCTGAACCGGCAATTACAACACACCATCCCGGCCAATTACCGCAGCCTGTTAGAGATCGCGCAGCGCAGCACGGCGCAATTACTGGATCTGGTCAACGCTATCCTCGATATTAGCCGCCTGGAAAGCGGGCGGATGCCGCTCACGCTGGAAGCCATCCCCGTCGCGGAGCTGATTGCCAACACGCTCACGCTGCAATCCCCACTGGCGCAGGAAAAGGATATCCAGTTGACGAGCGCTATCGGCGCGGACCTTCCCCTGGTGTGGGGCGATCCGCAACTCATCGGGCGAGTGCTGCAAAACCTGGTTGGCAACGCCCTCAAGTTCACGCCGCCCGGCGGCGCCGTCCACTTACAAGGCGCCCTGCTCAACGACGGCGGCAAAGTCCAGATTGCCGTCAGCGACACCGGCCCCGGCATCCCCCTCGCCATCCGTGATCAGATTTTCCAAAAATTTGTTACCGGCTTACAGGAAGGTCACGGCAGCGGATTGGGATTGGCCTTTTGCAAGATGGTGCTGGAAGCGCATCACGAGCGGCTGTGGGTGGAAAGCGAACCGGGCCGTGGCGCGACGTTTGCCTTTACTCTGTCAGTAGAATCCAGGCAGCCCATTGAACCAGTGGAGGAGGAAGCGTGAAGCGGCTGTATTTTACTGCCTTTGCGGGCGGACTGGTTTCCCTGGCTCTGGAGCTGGCCGCCTCACGCCTGCTGGCCCCCGCTTTCGGCACCACCGAAGTGGTGTGGTCGGCCATCATCGGTCTGATTCTGCTGTACCTGTCGGTCGGTTACGTCATTGGCGGGCGCTGGGCCGACCGTTCCCCCCACACCGCGACGCTGTACACCCTCCTGGTCGCCGCCGGCGCTGCCATCGCCGTGATTCCGCTGGCGGCGCGGCCTTTGCTGCGCCTGGCCGCGCAGGGGATGCTGGCCTGGAACCTGGGGTTGCTCGCCGGCCCGTTTGTCGTCATCCTGATCCTGTTCGCCGCGCCGGTGACGCTGCTGGCGTGCGTGTCGCCTTTCGTCATCCGCCTCTCGCTGAACGACGTGGGCGCTTCCGGCGCAACGTCCGGCCGCATCTACGCCGTCTCAACGCTGGGCAGCTTCATTGGGACGTTCCTGCCCAACCTGGCGCTCATCCCCAACCTGGGGACGCGGCGCACGTTCTTCACGTTGGCGCTCGTCGCCGCCGCGATGGGGCTGTGGGGCCTGTGGACCGCGGACCGCAAACGCTTCTGGCGGCTGGCGTGGATGCTGCTTGTGCTGGGGGCACTGTTCGCGCTCAATCCGGGGACGATCAAGCCGCAGACCGGCCTGATCTACGAGACGGAATCCACCTACAATTTCATCCAGGTCGTCGAATACGCCAGCGGCGTGCGCCATCTGCTGCTCAACGAAGGCCAGGGCATCCATTCCGTGTTCCAACCGGGGGATGAAGTCCTCACCGGCGGCCCGTGGGATTACTACTTGATCGCGCCTTATTTCAATCCCGCGCCGCATTTGCCGGAGCAGGTGGACAGCCTGCTGGTCATCGGACTGGCGGCCGGCACCAGCCCTGCCCAATACACCGCGGTCTACGGGCCGATTCCGATAGATGGCGTCGAGATTGACCCAACCATCGTCCAGGTCGGGCGCGATTATTTTGGGATGACGCAGCCGAACCTCACCGTCGCCATCGCCGACGGACGCACGTACCTGACGCAGACGACAGAACAGTACGACGTGGTCGCCGTGGATGCGTACCGGCTGCCCTACATCCCCTGGCATTTGACGACGGTGGAGTTTTTCCAACAAGTGCGGGAGCACCTCACGGCGGAGGGCGTCGTCGCCATCAACGTGGGACACACGCCCGGCGTCAATGGCGCGCCTGACGATTGGCGGCTGGTGGACGCCATGGTCGCCACGATGCGGCAGGTGTACCCGTCCGTCCACGTCATCGCCGTGCCGGAGAGCCTCAACGCCATCGTCGTCGCCACCGTGCAGGACACCACGCCGCACAACCTGTCCGCCAACCTGCCCGGCCTGGCCGATGCGCGGCTGCGGCAGGTGGCGCAGTCCGCCGTGGATAACCTGCGCACGCCAGCCGCGTCCACGTTGGTCTTCACCGACGACCGTGCGCCGGTGGAACAGTTGACCCACGCCCTGGCGCTGCGGTACATCCTGGGGATTCAATGAGCAACCGATGAAACGGGAAGGAACCCCTTTAACGCCAAATCCGTCAAGAAGTTGAGAAGTTTTATGTGTCTGGTATAGTAGAGAGTAGTGTAGTAATGAAGGAGGGATAGCGTGAGCGAGATAGAGATTCGTTTAGCGACGTTAGATGATGTCCCACAACTGACGTGGTTGGCGGCGCAGTTAGGGTATCCGATGGCGGAAGCGGACATGGCCTGGCGACTGGCCGAGTTGCTCCAGGAAGCCAACCACGCCATCTGGGTAGCCACCCGGCCGCAGGGCGACGTGGTAGCGTGGATGCACCTGTACGTCCATCGCAGTTTGCTGACGAACCCGGTGGCGATGGTCGGCGGCCTGGTGGTGGACAGCACGCAGCGCCGGCAGGGCATCGGGCGCCAGTTGATGCTCCATGCCGAGACCTGGGGGCGCGCGCATGGCTGCGAAGCGGTCTACCTCAAGAGCGACGTCACCCGCGAAGGGGCCCGCGAATTTTACGAAAGCCTGGGATACAGAACCGTTAAAACCCAGTACGCCTTGCGCAAAGAATTGGAGTAAGAAGAAGGCTTTTGTGGGTGAGACCGGCTCGTCCACAAGACCTTTTTAATCCGCCGCTTTGACGGCCTATTTTCTGAGGGAGGACCTATGGATAGTCTGAAACGTTCATCAATTCTCATCGCACTACTGCTCATTGCCCTGTTATGGCTGACCGGGTGTGGCGGCGCGGAACCGGAAGCCACGGCGACGCCCACGCGCACTCCGGCGCCACAGGTCGCAGCGACGCCCACCCCGAAGCCGCCCACCCCGAAGCCGCAGCCCACGCTGACGCCCACCGTCGCGCCTTCTCCCACCACCGGCGCCGCCGTTGCCACCGCTTTCCCGCCGGACGTGAACCCGCTGACCGGCCTCAAAGTGGACGACGTGGCGAAATTGGATCGCATCCCCATCGCCATCAAAGTCTCAAACTCCCCTGAAGTGCGGCCCCAGTCGGGCCTGAATCTAGCGGATCTGGTATTCGAGCACTTTGCCGAGGGCGGCATCACGCGCTTCACCACCGTCTTTTACGCCAATGAGCCAGAACGCGTAGGATCGGTGCGCAGCGGGCGGTTGATTGATTTGGAAATCCCCAAGATGTACAAAGCGTTGTTCGGATATTCCGGCTCCAGCGCCGGCGTGAAGGAACGCATCCGCAACTCCCCGCTGTTCCCCAACCAGATCGCCGCGCCGGATTTTGGGATGGGCGAGCCGTATTTCTACCGCGTGCCGCAGGAGGGGAAAGCGTTTGAGCACACTTTGTTCAGCGATCCTACCGTCCTGCGCCAACTGGCGACGGAGCGAGACATCAACAAACGGCCGGACTATCCGGCTTTTATGGCGTTCAACGAAACGCCGCCGGCCGGCGGAACGCCGGTCAGCTACTTTGAGGTCAACTACCTGCCGGGCACCTGCACCGCTGAGTGGACGTATGAAGCGACGACCAATCGCTGGCTGCGCGCGACGGCTGGCGTGGATCAAACAGATTACCTGACCGGCGAGCGGCTGAATTTTGCCAACGTCGTATTGGTGTATGCGAACCACATCGAAACAGACATTCTGGAGGACACCTGGGGCGGCGGGCACATGTCCATCGAAATCCAGGTTTGGGGGTACGGCCCGGCCCTGGTCTTCCGCGATGGGCAAGCGTTCTCCGGCTTTTGGGAGCGCTACGATCCCGAGGCCATGCTCACCTTCAACGATGGGCAGGGGCACGCCTTGCCGCTCAAACCGGGCAACACCTGGTTCCAGCTCGTTCCCCTGGGAACGCAGCGGGCGGACATTGCGGAGGGCCAATTGCGTTTCACGCCGGAAGGCATCGTCTCGGCAGGGAGATAATCAACGGATGCAACGGATTCAACAGGAGGCAAAGTCGTCGAATCCGTTGCATTTTTCATCGCTTGTGCTATAATCAAAGTCGTAGTGGGTGAGTAGCTCAGTTGGTTAGAGCGCACGGTTCACATCCGTGAGGTCTAGGGTTCGAGTCCCTATTCGCCCATTTTAGACAAAAAAATAAGCCCGGTGTGTCCTACCACAACCGGGCTTTTTCCTCAAAGTGAGGCACAAACTATGCTGGACAGTATAACACTATTCGGGAAAACTGCTTTAGGTGTACTGCTTGTCGCCTTGCCCTTGTTGCTTGTCGTTGCCGGCGTGGCCGTAATCCAGGGAAAGATAACCGCTCTTTTCGATGAGATAGAATATAGTTTCCTATAATCTATGTAGAATCTTAAAAAAGACACATAGAAAATAACCAAAGGTTAGAAATTTGATAGTTCTGGGGTATATCATCCCCAATACCCAAAACCCCATAACTGCCATTTTTGGTTAGAAAACCTATAGTTTCGGGGTATATCATCCCCAATACCCAAAACCCCAGAACCAGTTCCGGGGTTTTGGGTATTGGGGTATTCGTATACCCAGAACTGCATAAACACAGCATGAGCGACACTGCCTCCTTGTTTTTGATGCTTTTATGTCCATTTTCTGGATGTGGATTCCTGTTTCTGTTGGCTGTTTTGTTGATGCTTATAGCTAAACTCGTGGGGATCACTCGTGCAGATTCTGGCGATCTGTTGCCAACACGCAGGAAGGGCTTTTCAGGAATTGTACGTATCGCTCAAAAAAAACGTCGGGAACAAATAGAACAAAACCGTCGCATAGAAAAACAGAAAGCCAAACGACGGAAAGTTACCGCCCTACATAGCTTTGACGATTTGGAAAACCTTACGTCAGATGAATTTGAGGTTTACGTTGGGATAATCTTTGAAAAGATGGGATGCTCAGTAGTACATACCGGGAAAAGTGGAGACGGCGGAGTAGATTTGATTGTAGAAAAGGGCGGAGTTCGTGGGATTGTGCAATGTAAACACTATCACCCAACAAATACAAACGTTGGAGCCCCTCATGTGCGTAACCTGCGCGGTGCGATGGCCAGGGAAGGCATAACTGTGGGCTTTTTAGTTACTACCAGTATTTTTACAGAACCTGCGATTCGCGAGGCCGCCGCTTCTGGTATACGGCTTATTGATGGGAAAGGCTTGAAGCGGTTGAGTGACAAACATGGTTTGTAGAGACGGAGGGAAAACATGTTATTGAATCCTACTCCAAATACTGCTATAATTAGAACAAACGTGCTAGGGGGGAACCTTGCTGTGAATCAATCCATTGATCTGAATAGCCTTGAATTTACGCCCGATCCTGCGTTGATCGGGAATCCTATTCGACTTATGGACGCCCACCGAAAATACGACGTTCCTGAAGGCACTATTTGGAATTGGTCAAAATCCGGAATCGTGGTCGTGCTGGAACGAGGTCCTAAGTTGCTAGTCCTGGAAGAGGCCAGTGTTGCAAAAGCCGCGGCAATTTTTAAGTTTGTAGGTCGCCAATTGTCGCCGCGCCGCGCCGCGTGGATACTAAAAAAAGCCATTACTGGCTAACTTATAAATTTCTTACAAAAAAACAGGGGAGATAACTCCCCTGTTTTTTTTAAATCTTTCTCGCTAACCTATTGACAAAGCGAGAATCCATGATAGGATAATAGCGGATTTAAACAGTTTGCGCCCGGAGCAACGAACTCCGGGCGCGTGGGAAGCCGAGCCGAGTCTGCTTCCCATCCATATTATACCCGATAGGAGCCGAAAATGTCAGCAAGTAAAACCCCCCGCCCGCAATGTCTGCAAGACCCGCCCTGTAACGCATGGAAGCATTCCTGTGGCTGTGGCTTTCTGGCGGCCGGCACGCTCTGCCGGCACCCCCAGGAGCGCCGCCGCTTCACCGCCTCCGGCCTGGATATTACCGGACTCCCCGGCCTGTATGACGACGACACCGATCACGAGATCGTCACCGGCGCCGTCGGTCCACAAATCACGATGTTTGCGGAGGTCTTATGACTACCCTGCCCGAACCAGTAAAAACCCCTGACCTATCCGAATTGCTTACCCAGATGCTAAACTTTGCCCCGGAAGCCCCGCCCGACATGGTAACGCGGCTGCGCGGCAAACTGGACAAGCTGCCCGCCGTGGCCCGCGCCATCTACCCGCGTGAAAACCTCACCCATAAGACTTCCATAGCCGAGGCCGTTACTACCGTTCTGTATTACTTCGACTACGATAACCGGCAGCGCGTCGCCGCCGCGTTGACCCTGACCTATATCGAACTGATGATCCTGCTGTGTGGCTACGAATTGGGACGGGAAGCATGAGCGACTTACTTTGGGATGAATCCCCTACCCTGAAACGTTTCGATAGCCCCTTGACCGGCGGCGTCGTTCCCGTCCTGTGTGCCTGCTGCGCAAAAACCTGGATCATCATCAACCGCACCGCCTATGACGGCGAACTCCAGTTTTGTCAGCACTGCCTGGCCCTGCCAGAGGCCGAAGCCGAAAAACTGATCACCCAAACGGAGGAAACCCTGCTATGGCAACCCACTCACCATACCCAGTTTCTCCCGCTATAACGTACCGCCAAACCATGACGGATGTTACCATCCCGCTGGCCCAGGCCGTCATTACTGGCTTCTTAGTGGCTTGCGTCGCCGTCACCGTCGCCGTCACCGTCGCCATCAGATCGCGCTGGTCGTTTCTCATTCCGTGTGGCGTGTGGTTTGGCTGCTTCTCCATCACTACCACCGTCCAATGGCTGCGGCTCACCACCCCCAAAAAACCAGCGCCGGTCTTCTATCCTGCCCCGGCCACCCCAGAACCGACGCCGGAAGAGCCTGAACTCAGGATCGTTTGCCTCACCAAAGCGCCGGGAAACACAAACCCGGAACAGGCCGAACCCGGCGATGTCCAGGAGACGTTTGGCTTGCACATCCGCCCTGACACCCTGCGCGCGATCATCCGCTCCTGTGAATCCGGCGCCCATCAATGGAGCTATCGCAGTTTGGCGGACATTCCCGGAGTGAGTGAAACCGTTGCCGTGCGGCTGCTGGATGAACTGCTCGAGTCCGGCTTACTGGCCTATCGCAACGGCCAGAAAAACCACCCACGCGGCCACGAACTGACCGCCGCCGGCCGCGCGCTGGCCCGGAAACTATCCAGCTAAAGAATGTTAGGAGGATTGCTATGAGGCTTACAAAAGCGGAACTACGCGCGCAAGCAATTCTACCCTTGCCGATAGAGTATCAACCGGAGCCGACATCTTTTTGCCATGAACAACCCAAGTGGGAGCGGCACGCGATTGTCGCCAATTGGCTGGATCATAGCCTGCACCCGAAAGCGGTTGCTCATAGAAAACGGATGGAGCAATTTAGGGCAGAGTTGGCCGAATTTGCGTTGATTGCTCCTGAATGGGAAAAGAAACGCCAACAGCAGCTATATGAGCGGCGGCGTGATGCTGGATTGATTTTCAATGATCCGCCGAATGACGCAGTAGCGTTCTGGTACGACCCGAAGTTCGGGTTAGATTTTTCTATGGAGCACAGTCTTGGCATGTGGGTAAATAGCATACAAATGGCCGGCCTGTTGCGCCGGGGAATGGCATCAGAGTTTTTAGTATCAGCCGCCGAAATCCGTCTAACACCGCATCAAGACGGTAAGGTGTAAACTGCCGAACTGACTGCCGAACTTAACTGACTGTACTCCCCTCACCCCGTCAGCACTCACCATGACGGGGTGGGGGAGGGGTAGAAGAGAAGAAAGGACTGACGAAATGTGGACACTGTTTGTAGAAACATCTGAGAGAACCAGCTTAACCGTGGGTAATGTCGCGCCGCCGAGCCTTGAACGCGCCAGGATGCTGCGCAGTTTTACCCGCAAATATGGCCCGTTTGAGAGCGGCATAAGGCTTTCTCCATTTGAGCTTATCGTTGGATCGTGGGGGCTGTGGTGGGGATATTCATGGAGGTTTGGGTTTTGTCCTAAATCTGCTGGCGTTTGGTTTTACATAGATGATCAAAGGTAACGCTATGAACTTCACACCTGGTGATCATGTGGAATGGAATCACGGCATGACCGAAATCGTTTGTATCGGAATCGTCAAATCCGTATCCAAGAACGGGCGGATCGTCTTCATCCTCATCACCTGGCCAGCGCCTGGAAAATACATCGCCCTGGACGTTGTACACGTCCGCCATCGGAGTGACACAGAATGAGCCAACCCAAAACTATCCCCTACAGCCTGGACGCCGAAGAAGCCCTACTGGGCAGCATCCTGATCGATACCGCGTGCCTGCCCAGCGTCATGGCCGTCGTCAAGCCAGAACATTTCTACCTGCAAAAGCATCAATGGCTGATGGCCGCCATGCAAACCATTGCCGCGCGTGGCGATCCGGTAGACTTAGTAACCCTCATCACCGAACTGGAAAAATCCGAAACCCTGGTGGCGGTCGGCGGCGCGGCTTACGTTTCAACGCTCTTCACCTGCGTACCATCGGCGATCAACGTCGAAAGCTACGCCAAAATCGTATATGAGCATTGGGTGCGGCGCAAACTGTTGGATGGCGTGTCGGAGATCGCCCGCCTGGCCTACGATGAAAAAACGCCGATTGACGGCAACCTCATGGCGCAAATCGCTACGATGGCCGGCCTGGTGGGCGTCAAACCCGCCGAAACCACGCAGGAAGCCGCCGTAGCCCCCCTCCCTGACGCCGTGCTGGCCGGCCTGAAAGACGCCGATCCCGGCGCGGTGGGCGCCTGGCTGACGACGTATACCGAGTATGCCCGCGCCGCCGCGCCCATGACCCCCGACCTCTTCCACGAAAGCGCGGCCCTGTGGCTCATTTCCGTCATCATTGCCCGCCGCCTGGTTCTGCCCATGCCCTTTGACGACATCTACCCCAACATCTGGCTGGCATGGCTGGCCCCCAGCACCCTGTTTCGGAAAAGCACCGCCATGAACGTCGCCGTCAAAACCATTGCGCGGCTGGCCCCGCACCTGCTTTCCCCGCAAGAATCTACCCCGGAAGCCTTCATCCGGGATATGTCGGGGATGGACCCGGAAAACCTTTCCCAAATGCGCCTGGACGATCAGCACATCTGGCAGGAAAAGAAAAACTACCCGGCGCAACGCGGCTGGAGCCTGGACGAATTTTCGGGACTACTGGCGAGCGCCGGCCGGGATTACAATGCCGGGCTGATCGAAACCTTGCTGCGCTTGTATGACTGCGGCGACTACAGCCGGTCCACCGCTGGCCGGGGGATGCAAAACGTGCATAACTCCTATTTGGCCGTTTTGGGCGCGTCCACCCCGGCGGCGATGGCCTTGCACCTGAATAGCGACCGGCTGTGGGGCATGGGCTGGTGGCCCCGCTTTGCCCTGTTGACCCCCGCCGTCAGCCGCCCAGAATGGCGGGAACCCTGGTACACCGACCGCCCCCCCGAGCTGGACGGCGCATTGATAGAACTCAACAAACGCCTGCCGGCCGCGCGCTGGCCCGATCCCGTCACCGCCCTACCCGTCAGCCTCGGCGAGGGCGTCTATAGCACCTGGACCGCCTACAACAAAGCCATGTCGTATGATCTCGTAACCGATGCCCTTGATCCGCGCCTGTGGTACACCTATGGGCGGATGCCGACCCACGTCCTGAAGGTCTCGATGCTCATTGCCGCCGCCGATGGGCAAACCCGCATCACCCTGAATCACCTGGCGCGCGCGATCTACATCTGCGAGGAGTGGCGCGAAAGCGCGCACCGCGCCCTGGCCCACGCCGCCGAAGAAGCCCAGGATCGTCTGAAGCAGCGCGTTCTCTTCCAAATCAGCAAAAACGATCCCTACGGGGTAACGCTGCGCGATCTGTACAAGTCCCTCAAGGGCGGCGGCAGCAAAGCGTCAGAAATCGAGCGCACCATCCAGGAATTGTTGACCGGCGGTGAAGTCACCGTCCAGGAGACCGGCGCACCGCGCGGCGGGCCGAAAGTGATCCGCTACTTCTTAGCCAGAGACTAACGGAGGTAACGCATGTTAACCGGACTGAAAGGCGCCCAGCGCATCGTATTTGAAGAACTCAGGGCCATGCTCATGGCGAATGAACCCGTTTCCATCATGCGCCTCTCTGCGCGCTCCATGTATCATCCCTACACCGTTTCGATGGCCTTGCGGTCGCTGCAAGAATGGGGGATGGTGCGCGTCACCCCCACCCGGCCAGGGTGCCGGAACCATTACACCCTGGAGGACGGATGGAACAACTAAAAACCATCTTCAAAAAACGCGACGCCGGCGAGCAAGCCCTGGCCCAGGAAGCGCGCTTTTTTAGCAATCTGTTGAGCCGAAAACTGGAACAACTGGACGTGTGTTACCGCTACCGCAAAAGCGAAAAGGACATGATCGAACGCGGTGTACAGCGCGTTAAATTCAACCTGGCGATCACGCAGGCCGAAGCGATCTGGTTGCGGATAGATTCCAGCCCCCGGCATTTCCCGCGCGGCGTCTCGCTGGCCGCCATAGACACGCCCGAAATCCTGAACGATCTAGGCGTCGCCGCCCAGCGCCCGGTGCGCTTCAAGCGCGAAAGCGACGGCGCATGGCTGGTCATCGAACGGGATAGCGGCGTCTTTGGGATTCCCGCCCATCTGGACTTTGGCGACATCCTGACCAACTGGCCTGATGATAAAAAGCCGTTGCTGGTGCCGTTAGGCGTGGCCGCCAACCGGCGCATTATCGTCAAGTCGTTGGATGACTTCCCGCACGCGCTGATCGGCGGCGCCACCAAATCCGGCAAAACGACGCTGATCCATGCCTGGGTGTGCGCCCTGGCCCTGAAAAACTCTCCCAAGAACCTGAAACTGGTGTTGGTAGACCTCAAAGGCGGGGTCGAATTTACCCGATACAAGGAGCTGCCGCACCTGTGGACCTACGAGCGCGAAGATGGATCGGCCTTTTCGGGCTTCATCAAGGACCGCGACGCCGTGATCCCCGCTCTCGAGCTCATTCGCTGGGAGATGGATCGGCGGCTGGCCCTCTTCGAGCAGGCCGGTGGCTTACAGCACATTGCCGCCTGGAATCAATTTCACCGGGGACACCCGTTGCCGCGCATCGTCGTTTTCCTGGATGAACTGGCGTCTCTGATGTTGGAGCCCGACTTGAAGAAAGACGGCGAGCGCCTGCTTTCCGACATCGGCGCGCGCGGTCGGGCGCCGGGAATCCACCTGGTCATAGCCACCCAACGCCCGGAAGTGTCGGTAGTTTCTGGGCGCATCAAGGGCAATCTGGATGCCCGCTTCGGGTTTCGTGTGCCTGACAATGCGTCCAGCATGGTCATCCTGGACGATGGGAGCGCGAGCGACTTTCCGAGCGATACCCCACGGGGCCGATACGTGTTCAAATTCGGGAATGACCGGCGCGAAATCCAGGGCCCGTGGTTGGGGCCGGGCGTGATCCGGGGCATCATCAAGGGCATCTTGTCGGGGGATGACGAGGTAAAGAACGAAGCCGCGCGGCTGGACCCCGACATGATCTTCCGATTCGCCCTGACGGAAAACGGCGGCGCGTTTTCCGTGAACAAACTGTACAAGCTACTCAAGGGTAAGGGCGTTTCACAACGATATATTGAGCAATTGGGGAGGGACTACGAAAACGAACTGATCGAACTGGATAACGTGCTCTATAAGTTGCATCCCAGCGCCGGTGATTTCCTCCCCCGGATGCTCAAGCCGGTGGATTCCCCAATTTCAGAAGCTGCGGGTGATAGTGATGGGGAGATAGTCATTCCAACACAACCCGATTCCGCCGCCAACACAACAGAAACGCCTGCCAACATAACGGAAACCGGAACGGCGCTGGCGTGTATCACCCCACCAGAGAGCGCAACGACGCCCATAGAGGCTGTCTTACGCTATGCCCTGGATGTCTTAGATGGGGAACTCTCTAATCGCGTCCTCTTTGACGTGTTCCGGGGGCGTATTGATCAAAAAGAACTGGCTGGCCTGTTATCAGAATACGATAACACCACCGTAGAAATCAAAGAGAAGTTGTATTTCTGTGAACCCGGCAAGGGCCGCCGCCCGCGCCGGTTAATCCCGGTTGAAGAGGTGCTAAATGGATGATGACTTTTGGAGTTTTGTGGGGGTGGTGTTATTTGCGGCTACGTTTGGTTTCGGCGGCTATTTCATTGCCGATGATCCTGCGTTGCGGTATGTCGGGCTGGGCTTGGGCTGTACCGCCGCCGCTGCGGTGCTGATTGCGGCATACCTGGCAATCATGGAAGAATTGGATAGCCGTAGGGAACGCCGAAAATTCTATCAAGGACGCCTGGAGGAGCGCCTTAACAGTTTAGAGGTATGGCGTGAGGAAGAAGACCGCACGCAACGGCTGAATGACCTACACGAGCGGGTTGACGATTTAGATATCAGCGTAGCCCCGGTGCGCAACTGGCTACGCATCCAGCAAGAAATCAGGAGGATATTTATGACCTATGAGTATGAGCCTATCAGTTTGTGGCCGTTAACCATCGCGTTTGTGATAGCGGCGATCTATTTCTATTTCAAAAAGGGAGGGAAACATGGAGACCGATAAGATCAGTATTGTTATTGAACCATGCACACATTGCGGAGGAGAAATGGAAGTCGCCAGAGTCTGGGTAGAGGACGCCGGAAAAACGGGGGTGATCGAGTGCGTATGTCGGAATTGCGCCGCTAATGTGATTGTCGAAACGACCATCCAGGAGGGCGACGCATGAGCGAGTGGACGGGTATGCTCTGTCTGGGGGGCGTCTTGGGGGCCCCTATCGTCATGTTTATTGTCGGATTCCTGATGGGGAGGAACAAACTGCCCTTTACCGTGCGTATCGAGCGCAACCGGAAGGAAGATTACGTGGTAGAATCCGACCCCTCATGAAATCTGATCGCTTTTAACCGGGGAGTTTAGTACACTGTGGGCATGATTCGACGCAATCATGCCCAAATTTTTATTGACAGGAGGGTGAGGAAGTGCCTGGGAGTTGCCGGGTTACTGTTGTTCCTCACCCTCACCGCTTTTCCCGTGGCCGCGCAGACGCCCACGCCCTGGCCCTGGCCGACGCCCATTGTCACGGATGATTACGTCGTTCACCAGGAAATCACATACGGCGAGGGCGGCATCATCCTCGCCGGGCTATTCGTGGCCGGGCTGCTGCTGCTGGATATTTTCCTGAGCGTAATGGAGCGCCTGACCTCCCGATGATCCAGGCCATTGTGATTGTTCTGGTGGTCAGCTTTCTGGGCGCGATCCCGCTGGTGATCGCGTTTGGGTTTGCCGAACTCATTCGGCGGTGGGCGTGATGGAAGCCGCGATTTGGGCCGTGATCGGGGGCAGTTTGCTCTATCTGGCCGGCACGCTGTTGGCGATCTACATCGTCATGGCGGTTTACATTGCGCTGCTGGAGAGCCTGCGAATAGATCGCTGGGCTATCTTTGCTAAGAAGTGGGTGATGCGCGGTGCTGCGGCGGATAAGTAGTAAAAGTCATTCTATTCTACAAGGAGGTGCGCCATGACGTTTTCTCTCGACATCAACGAAATCTTCGGATATGCCGATGATATCGTGAATGCGTTGCTGCCCGTGGTCTATGTGTCCGCCGGCATTGCACTGGGTTTCGTCATCGTCAACCGGATCATCAGCGCGTTCCGCTAGTGATGATAACTGGATGCAGCCCCACAACATCTATGCCGCCGCAGAAAGGCTACCGCCCTTCACTGTTGCGGGGCTGCGTCCAGTTAGCCATTGCTCTGGCCCTGGCCGGCTGGCTACTGTTCTGGTTTTTTGAGGCACTCTCACCCCGCATGGACTCTATCGCAGAGTTGGAGACGCGGCACAAAGTTTCCGCGGCGAGGCCGCATGAGACGTGTCTGGTAACAGGTACTTTGATTTGTTTCAACGGACTAACCCCATGAAATCTTTGCGCTTAACCTTTCCGCTGCTGATCGCCGCCATGATTTTGGCGGCGTTTTTGGCATGGATGCGCCCGCCCATGCCGGCTGTAGCCCAAACCCCAACCATTTACCACGTTTGGAAAAAACAAGTGACATGCATCAACGTGCTGAATAGTAATGGGGAGGTTACCGATTCGGATCAATATATGGGCAGCGTCGAGCCGGGGATTGTCTATACATGGAGCTACTCACAAACCCTGCCAGACGGAGCCGGTAGTAATAAGATTGAGGAATGGTTTACTGTATGTGGGTACGGTGTGCCTGATGAGTCGCCGACGTTTAGCTACGCCCTGACCAGTTACGGCAATGGCGGCTACCTTCTGTCTACGGACTATGATGTTAACTGGGTTGATGGGCTGTATGTATCTGACGTAGACGCTGGGGGATCGTCGTATGGCGGCGGAACGGCGGGCTGTCGGGAGTATGGCGGGGGCATAACAGATACTGTTGTCATGACCCCAACGGCGGCTAGATGGGGCTATCAGCTGTATACCAGGATTTTTGTTAATGAATCGTTTTGCAGCTCTCCGACATACGCTTACGCATCTGTATGGTTTTTGTTTGGCGAAACAGAGCCAGAGCCGGAACCGGTTTTAACATGCGCCGGGGGCGCTGGCTTGGAGGTGTTGCAAGACGGCCCGATCCTGATGCCGCCATACTCAGCTTGGGAAGGCACCTACCTGAGTGGTACGTTACCCTTTGAGCGCGCCTGGGTTACGTATGTCTACAGCGATCCCAGCAATGACAACGCCCCTATCCAGGTAACCGGGGAGTTCAATGGGAGGCAGACGCACGTGCGGGAATGGGGGGCGTATCAGGAAGTGCGGAATCTCAGCGTTCCCAATCGTACCGATCCCTACCACAAAGACCCCTACGGCGGCGGATACACGTATGATCCGTATGGCGGCGTGACCATTCCGCCCATCAATCTACGCTTTGCCACGGTGAGTGAACTATACCTGATGTCCGTGTGCATCCAGGAAGCGCCGCGCCCATTGACCCCCAGTTTACTGTGTCCAGACGGGCTGGAGGTCCTGACCGAACCCGTCATGGCCGGCGACTATGCCGGCCTGGTTTACGAAGATCGTGTGGCCATTACCGCCACGCATATTGCTGTGCGGTATGTGCTGGAAAATCCATACTTTCCGGTTGAGCGCCTGGGCGGCACCCTCATGGTCGCGCCGGAAATCAACACACGCCCGTTTCTGGTGGAAGGCACATGGCGCGGTCGGCAGATGGTGACGTATACCCTGCCTACGACCGGCGCAATTGCGCTGCCGTCAGAAAATGTCAGACTGGCCTTTCGCAATGAAGGCCCACAACTGAAGATTCTGTCCATTTGTGTTTTGGACGCCACAGAGATCATGCCCCAGTTGCGAGAAGATGAATGTCACCTGGTTAATCCTGACTTCGTGCAAGGGTTAGGGGGGTGGGCCACGTCCGGCTCCGTGTCATGGGATGGGGATACCGGCAACGGCGCCGTCAATGAAGACAACGGCGGCATGGTCTGGCAGGCGCCTATTCAAAATACGGGGACGGTTTGGAAGATTGAACTACGCGCCCGTGCGGTAGGGGCCGTGTCCGGTACCCTCATGGCCGGCACGGATACCGACGCCATGATCGCCGGCGGCTCCCAGATGTATACTGTGGACCTGGTAGAGGGTTGGGGGCTGTATACCGTAGATGTGTTTGTCGAAGAGCAAAGCCCCCGGTTGCCGGGGGGGGTGGTCATTGCTGCCGGCGACAACGCGCAGGTAGATTACATGTGCCTGTCCAGTCCTGACGACGCCCTGCCCGTCGGAGAGTGTGAACGTCCGACTTGGAATCCAGCAGGCTCTGGCGATCCCCTGTATATTTATTTATTCAAGTATCTGGCAGATTGGATTATGTATGGTATCTGCCTGGTCATTCGGGCTATATCCATCGCCTACAATGGGATTGTCCGTTTTTTGGAGAATGTTGTTTTGCGGATTCCCAACCTTGATCCGTCCGATGGGCTGTTAGGGATTCCAGATTGGATCAATGCGTTGGTTTTTCGCATGTTAGACTGGCTAGGAACGCAGTTTTCCAATCTGTTTGCCTGGATGGGAAGCGTTCTGGTAGATTTTGGATGGTTTCTATGGGAGATCGTCAAAGGCTTCATTACCTTCTTGGGCGATCTGTTGGGCGTTGACCTGTTCTTTTTGTTGCAGGACCTGGATGCCTTGTGGGATGACATGCTGTATTTCTGGGATGAAATCCAGGCAGAGATGGGACTGGAAATGAGCTCGGGAATGCTATTACTGCAAAACCTGGGCAACGTCCTGATCGTGCTGATCAACGGCGTGCGCGACGGCCTGACCAGTGAATCAGTCGCATATCTCGGCACGGATTTTGACGGGGTAGGGGCATTTCTGTGGGAGGGTGTCAATTTTGTGAATACGGCCCTGGCCGACACCCCGTTGGTAGCCCTAAACGTGATCGCGCTGGCCGCCATCACCTTGGCGTTGATGCAATGGACACTCAAAAAGTTTTCAGAAACGTTGGAATTTTTATCATAATCTTCCTGGCCGCCGTGCCGGTGCTGGCCGATGTCCCGCCCAATGACCCGCTGCATACCAACTCGGTCGGGATCACGTCGGGAGAACTGCCCGCGCCGCTGCCCTCTATGCCGGGTGCGGTTTCCTTGCCGTCCGTCTCGTTTCCGTCCGTAGACATGAGCGAACTGCCCGTGATGGCGGATGAACGCGCCGCGTTGCAAACGTTGACCAGCAATCGCGTGGCCGTTTTCCGGGGCGCGATGCAGTCCCGGTATGCTGAAATGAAAGGCTCGGTAGCGTCGCTACGGAGTGTCACTGACAACATATCAAATGCCATCGGCAACCCGGCTACGTTGAGCGTCTACGACGGGACGCAACGAACCACGGTCGTCGGGATGGCCCAACGGATGTCTCAAAGCGTCTCCCTGGGTCTGAGCTATGCCCGCGCGGTTTCGGCGCTGGGGCCAATGGGACTGGATTTGGTGTTCGTATTCATCGGGATCGGCTGGATCGTTTTTGTGAATCTAGCGGCGTTCCTGGCCCGGTTGATCGGCGCCGTGATCGCCATGCTGGGCAGCGTGTTGGATGCGTTCTGGAAGCTGGCAATGCTATTTTCTGAGGTATCGCAAATTGTTATCAAAATATTCGACCTATTCTGGACGCTTTAGGCTGTATGGCTTGGGCTTGTTGTTATCTGTATTGCTGTTTCCGTTATTCCCGGTAACTGCTCAATTTGGCATAGAAAACGGGCTTGTTTCATGGTGGGACATGGACACTTCTCAAGTTTATACTGACTCACATGGAGATAACGATCTCAGCATAGTAGCTCCAGATGTTGAATATGTTGCTACCGGAAAGCTGGCGTCAGCCGCCGAGTTTAGCGGCGGAGCGTTGCGCACCAGCTCGCAGGATTACACGTTTATGGATGGGGGAAGTTTTACCTTCTCTATGTGGGTGCAAGGAACGATGGAGGATGACGTAGCAGTGTTGATTGTGGGGGGCGGGCAATATTTCGTATATCTAGACTACCAGAGCGGCAAGATAAGAATCACTGATGATACAAATAACTACTACGCGGAAAGCAATTTCCTGCAAAGCGAGTGGGAGTTTATCGTGTGCGGGTACGATGCGGATAGTGACCATTTTTTTATAAGCGTGAATGGGGGGAGCGTGGTTACATCCGGTTACATCGTTCTAAATAGCGAGAGCGGATACCTATGGATAGGATCAGGGTATTGGAACTATATACTAGACGAGGTGGCTTTCTGGAATCGGGCTCTGTCCGACTCCGAGATAGACTGGCTATACCATTATGACTACGGAAGGTCATATGCCGAAATAGGAGGTTATCCGACCAATACCCCGGAAGCCACCTGGACCCCCTATCCCCCCACCCCCACCTATACCCCAGAACCGCCTAGCACGCCCCAGACCACACCCACGCTGTATCTCTTTCCTCCGGTACAACGGGGAACGCCCACGCCGGTACAAACGCCGGTTCCCCACGGCACAGCCACCCCGCGTCCTACAGGAACGGTTATTCCCACCTTGACGCCGATCCCAACCTTGACGCCCTTACCCATGCAGATCGCCGCCTTGCCCGTCTCAACTATCGAAACCGGGGAACTTGGGGATATTCTACCGTCATTTTCGGGCGGGTTTGACACGCCGGGATCGGGCTGGCTATGGTTTGCCGGAAAAACGGTAGACGCGATCAATCAAGGCAATCTGTTGTTTGTTGTAGCCGCGATCATCCTGGCGACCGTCATGATCGGCTGGCTAATCGAGCAAGTAAAGAATCCGAAATGAAAGTGATTTACTGTCCTACTGGAGTTGACCCGATCCAACTGGCCCGCCAGGCGCAAGCCAAGCGCAGCGGCGGCGGCGGCGGGATTCTCGCCGAAAACTGGTGGATAGTGTTGGCCGTGATCGCCTTTGTCGTCATTGGTGTCACCGTTGGGCCATTCAAGGGCCTGTTATCCAGCCCGGAAAAGTCCACAGACACACCAGTCGCCGTCGCCGCGCCGGTCGCCACGCCCACACCGGCGCTGTGTAGTAATCCGGCCGGTGGCCTGGTCGCCGCCGGTGATCTACTGTGGATTGATCATGGAACGGAGGTCGCGCAGTATCGCTGCGAAAATGGGAACCTGCTCAAAGTCCAAACCCTCACACAGACCGTTTCGCTCGCGCCCTAGATGGCGGAATCCGGGCCGCGCCTGGGAACCGCGCACCAAATCCCAGGAATTGAAGCACCGGACGCCCCGCGCCTTCTCCATTCGGGGAGAATGGAAGTACGGCCACGGGCGCACAGAAGAGCGCGAAAAGCAGCTCAAAAAGTCAGTCGGGACGGTGATCAGCGTCAATCGCTGGATAGATCGCGTCGTAACCTGGCTGAAACTCAAACTTTTCGGCATTCAGCCCTTCCGCCCAGAGCGGATAGACCCAGATATTTACATCGTGGAGGTAGATAGTGAAAAATCGTATGTTAGCCCTGATTACCATGTTTAAGCGCGCCCAGCGCGTGACTTGCAACCAATGCGGCGCCGATCTGACTCAGGAGAACGTGCCGCGCCTGGCCCGGAAAGGCTGTCCGCAGTGTGGTAGTAAACTGTTTGACTACACTTACCCCCCAGAAACCGCGCAGGTGGTCCAACAGGTGCTGGAGACTCGCCGTGTACGCCGGGCTCACTGACCTGACCGCTCACACCATCGCCGCCTGGTTTGTCCGGCTGTTCCTGTGGCTATGCCATAAGCAGGGACTCCGATGCCGGCAGTGTGAAACCGTTATTCCAATTCCCGACGTGGCCCGGTTTGTCTCTGAGGGATGTCTTGCGTGTGGGGAAAAGAAGCTGAGGTTTCTATGAAATTCTTGCGCGTGCTACGGAGAATCTCCCTTGAATTTATTTGTTATTGGGTGTTAACGACGCTCCTATTCGCAGGAGTAACTATTTGGGCGGTTTTTTACGTTGGCGTCCAGTACGCCAACTTTGTGCTAGGGCTATTGGTTTCCATGATGGTTGTTTTCACCATATTACGGGGGTTTGCCGGTGTCTTTGGATTTGTCGAAACAATACCTATATATCTATCCATGATACTTATCATTCCCTTAGTGCTGATAGGCAGAAAAGACCTGGCAGAGTGTATTTTAGGGATTACGTTGGGCGGGCTACTCGTAGCCGTGATAACCGGGAGCTTTCTTGGAACTACGGTTGAGTCGGTTATTGAATATGCAAAACGTGCTTGCTTAGGAGTTAAAACTGTCTATGACAATGACGGCATAGAGGAGAAGTATTACAACGTATGTTTAAGAAACTGACACCCATCAACGTAACCCTGGCCGCTGGGACCGGCGGCAGTATCGGCTGGTATGCATGGGTCAGCCAATCGCCGTTCCTGTTGATCCTGGCGATTGCCGTAGCCGTCACCTGTTTTATCGGCGGCGTTATGGGATGCTGGCCCTACCTGACACAGGAGATGAGTCATGCGCAAACTGTTCAGCCTACTCTTTAGCGCGGCCCGCCGATTAAAACGCCGCAATCGGAGACGCACATGGATGTAATCCTGGGAATCACCATGGCCATGGCCTGGTATGGCCTGTGGTTTATCCTGCTGATACCCAAAGAAGATCGCCACGATGCAGGGTAAAACCCATGCCGCGTGGGGCATCGCCGCTGGCCTGACGGCCGGCGCGCTGGCCGGGGCAACTGCCTGGCCAGAATTGGCCGGGTGCGCCGTGATCGGCGGCCTTGCCGGCATGGCTCCAGACTGGCTACAGGTGAACATTCCCGGCGTGCAGCAAATCAAAGGGATGCTGGGCCACCGTGGATTTAGCCACTGGCTATGGACGCCTGCCGTTAGCACCTATGTTCTAATCACCCTCTCTATAGCCCCTGTGAGCCTCGCTACGGCGTTTTTCTGCGCCTGGTGCAGTCATATTGCCCTGGACGCCCTGAGTAATGGCGTGCCGGCGTTTTGGCCGTTTGGCAGGCTCACCATTGGGCATATAAAGACCGGCGGCCGCCTCGACACCCTGATCGGCGGCGCTGGCCTGGTGCTGGCAGCTATCGCCGCTTACCTGCAACTATAGCGCCGCAACTGGCGGCCCCCTCGCCATGAAAACCCTCCCCATCTGATATAATAAATTTTGCCGTCACACAATGACAATCCAAAATTATAACGGAGGATTGTCATGAAACTATCGAAAGCTATTCAAGGATTCCTGCTATTCAAGCGCGTTTCCTTGAGCGAAAGCACATTATCCGGGTACGCCGTCGCTCTGGAAAAACTGCAAAGATACTTCCCGGAAGACCCCGACATAAACACCCTGACCTCAGAAAATTTGAGCGCGTTCCTCACCTACTTGCGGGATACCCCCCAAGAAATCAAGAAAGGGATTGCGGCCAGAGACGCTGTCATCCTTTCCGGGAAGTCCAGGCGCAATATCCACACGGTTATGGCGTCGTTTTGGACATGGGCGGTAGATGCAGGGATTGCCCGACAACATCTGATGCGCCGCGTGCCACGACCGAAGGCCGAAAAGCGCGCTATCGAAACCCTGACCCGTGATGACGTGATTGCCCTGTTGAAAGCGTGCGAAAGCTACCACTATGAGCGCAACGGGAAAACCATTACCGCGCCGCGGCAAACTGCCCTAAGAGACAAGGCAATCATTAAGATATTGTTGGATACCGGTCTGCGCGTTTCAGAACTTTGCGCCGCGCGCATTGCAGACTTTGACGCCCGGAACCACCGCCTGAAGGTCATGGGGAAAGGTTCAAAGGAACGTATCCTTTCAATGGATGTCAGGACTACCCAGGCCGTTTGGATGTACCTTGAAACTCAGCGGGACGAGGCCGCGCCTGGCGATCCGTTGTTTGTCAACCACGGCGAAACCACCCCCATGACCCGGCGCAACCTCTTAACCCTACTCAAGCGCGCAGGGGAGGCGGCTGGCGTGCCTGGCGTCCATCCCCATCAATTTCGGCACACATTCGCTATAAACTTCCTCCGAAACGGCGGGAACATCTTTGCTTTGCAGGAGATGTTAGGTCACGCTTCGTTAGATATGTGCAAACGATATTTGGCGATAGCCCAGGCCGATGTAGAAACGGCTCATCGGAAAGCCTCGCCGGTGGCTAACTGGCGACTATAGAGCGCAAGGCATACATACACCAAAGCGGGAAGCCCTATGGCGGGGCTTCCCGCTTTCAATTCCTTGAGAAACGCCGTAATACTTACAACGTTTCACGGTTCACATCCGTGAGGTCAAGAGTTCGAGTCTCTTCTCGCCCATCTTAGTGGACATGGTAAGGTCATCTAAGGTAGCCATGTCTACTAACCTCGAAAGAGGCGCACTTCCTCAGTGCGCATGGTTGGCTGAGCCTACGGTTCAAAAAAACTCCCCCTAATATTATGCAGCCTATGCGTTTACATTATGACGCCTGCATAATGAAGGGGATATTAGACCGGAGGTGACATGGTAAACCAAGTTTTGAATCTGACCCTTTCTAAGGCCATTGAGGGTTTTATGCTCCAGAAACGTGGGCAAGGCCTCAGTGAGCACACGCTGGCTGATTACGACAATGCTTTTCGTAAACTGCAAGCCTATCTCCCAAATGATCCCCTACTGCGTGACATCGCTCCCAGTGAAATCAGCGCATTCCTGGAATATCTGGGCACAACCCCTCAAGCTGTAGGTGGCATTGTTCCCCGCGCCCCCAAGCCGCTGTCTAAGAAAAGCCGCCTGAACATTCATACCGCCTTATCCGCCTTGTGGACATGGGGAGTGAATGAAGGTGTAGTGGAGGCGCATATTTTGAAGCGCGTTCCTCGACCCAAGCCGGAAAAGCGCGCGATTGTGCCTTTCACCAAAGAGGAGATGCTCGCCTTGTTGGAGGCGTGTGAGCATCAGGCGGCTTTCCGACGCAATGGTCATATCATTCAGAATGAGCGAGTCACGACGCTGCGAGACCAGACAATCCTACGTTTGCTCGCCGATACGGGGATACGCGCCTCGGAATTGTGTGACGCGACGATCCGCGATCTGGATTTGTCCAATCAGCGGATCCGGGTGTATGGCAAGGGGTCGAAGGAACGTATTCTGGCGATTGGTCGCCGCACCTGTAAAGTTTTATGGCGTTATCTGGCGGCCCGCGAAGGGCATCTGCCCAGTGATCCTTTGTTCACCCAACACGAAGAGGCTACCAAACCTTTAAACCGGCGCAGTCTACACACGTTGATTGCCCGTATTGGCAAACGCGCCGGGATTGTGGATGTGCATCCCCATCGCTTCCGCCATACGTTCGCCATCAACTATTTGCGGAATGGCGGCGATATTTACAGCTTGCAGGCAATGCTGGGGCACGCCAGCCTGGAAATGGTACGTGAGTACCTGGCGATTATGCAGGCAGATGTAGAAAATGCACACCGCAAAGCATCACCGATTGACAATTGGGGGATATAGAGGATAACGAAGCCCCTTCGACCATAAGGCATCAGGCCGAAGGGGCTATTTGTGGCTGGGGTTTCCTGAACTCTTCACCGAACCGGGCTGGTTGCCAACAAGCACACTATCGCACACTTGCCGATAGAGCGCCGTTTCTCGCCCATAGGCATCGGCCGCCAATAGGGCTTCTTCGGGACTTAATATGGTCAGAAAGGCGTAATGTTGCTGTACGTTTTGAATGATGGTTTCGGGCGACGGCAATCTGTCGCGGCGCACCAATCGCGCTAAATCACTCCAATCGTAGCGACCGCCGGCGAGGTTCGCCAGAAACAAGCTGGGATCAAAGGCATAGTGGGTTTCCCAACATTTGAGAACGGCGATTTTCCGCACCAGCTCGCGGTTGTATGGCTGGTGAGCCAGTTGGTAGAGATCGTACAGGTCGCGCACGCGGGTGCGTTGCACGGCAGCGCGCACCTTTTCACCAATGATCTCGTGCAAGTCCAGCGTTGGCGGCTCCGGCGGCGTGATTCCCAACCAATCGAAGTAGCGCTCGTGACGCAAGGGCAATGGGTTCACCGGCAGCAGCGGGAGTGCGCGAAAACTGACTTGCACGCCGAAGCGTCCCGCAGACAACCAATCGTGATGATAGGTCACTTCAGCTCCGCAGGAGTCCGGCGTGGCATAGTAATCAGGGCCAGGGATGCTGAATGTGATCCCATAGTGAGTTTGTTCATCAAACAGCGCCGCGAGTTCAAGAATCCAGGCCTCCGGCGTCACCTCGCCCACGGCAGTAAAATCCAAATCCAGGCTGAAACGGCCCGTCGTCCCCAAAAACAACTTGCGGATGGCTGTGCCGCCTTTGAATGCCAGCGCCGCTAACAGGCCGTGATCGGCCAGGAGGCGCAACACATAGGTCAAAGCGATCTCCCGCTCGGCGATGTCCAGGTCTACCCCGGCGTCGGCGGCATACCATTGAGCTAACCGTTTTTCCAGCATCACCGCACCTCGATCTCGGCACGCAACTCTGCCGACGGGAGGTTGGCGATGACGCGCCAGGCCGCATCATACGCACCATCGTTGCCCCACAGTCCCACGCGCCCTAAATACGTCACGTTCTTGCCAATACCGGCCCGGAGTTGCTCCCGCACTTCTTGCGGCCACGGCAAAGCCAGGAAATCGCCCAGATAGCCCAACCGTTGTAACAGGGATTGGGATTGCATCTTGAGGGCATGCACCGCCAGGCGCATCCAATCGCATTGCGCTTTGCCACGCCAAAGCATCCCCGCAATCTCTGGGATGTCGCCGGCATATTCGGGATGCGTCAGAGCATCTACCACGGCCTTTTCCCGGTCGGCCATCCAGACCCGGCTGCCATAAGCCTCGACCTCAACAGCGCCAAAGAATTGAGACGCAGGTTGTACTACCAGGCGGTAAGTGCGCTGGCGCACGGTGAGTACCCGCTTGCTTTTAGCGGCCGTGGTCGCAATGTAGACGGTGGCGGCGGCCTGCGTGGAAAGGCCATAGTAGAACGCGGCGGTGGCATACGAGAAGTAGTAGGGACTAACAAGGTAGCTGCCGATGAACAGGGGGTTCGTATCTGGGAAGGCATACGCGCCGCGCTCGGCCGGGATCACTTCATAGACCCCGGCCTTAATCCGCGCGAGCCACTGTTTTTGCGCTAACTGGTGCAGAATTTTGCGGGCGTGAGCGTCTGAACAACCCAGGATCGCCGTCGCCTCTGCTAACGTGACCACCGGCTGCTTCTCCCACTCCAGATGCAAAATCAGCTTGGATTCCAGCGGCGAAAGGGAACGCTCCATCGTTTTTCCATCCTCTGTATTATTTAACCATCTCCTGCTTTGTTACCGAAAGAATAACAAAATGGGAGATGATTAAGTATAGTATACCCTCTCTTGGGATAATCACAAGGCTCCAGGCGTGACTGTTCAGACTTTGGGAAAGGGAGTAGACTAAGGGGAGGAGGAAGAAGCGATGCGCATTCGAGTCACCTTACCCAAAGTCGTCCCTGATGTCTATGATCTGCCGGAGACCTGTCCGCATGGCTGTGGAGGGCAGCATTACAAGCCCCATGGACAGCAAGGGGAGAGCAAGCCCTTGCGAGACCCCACCTATCATGAAGTGCGGAGCTATCGGTGGGAGTGTGTGCGCTGTCAGCGGGATTTCCGAGTCTATCCATGTGGGGTGAGTGGCGCACAACAAAGCGACCGGCTGAAGGGTATGACGGTGCTGTTGTATGTGTTGGGCTTGAGCTACGGAGCAGTGGAAGACTTCACCGTGGCCTTGGGCTGCGGGGTAGGAAAAACGACGGTGTACAACAATGTCCAAGCGGCGGGGGAAGTGGCCCGCCGGAAACAACGGGCGACCGTGAAAGAAGGCGGGAAACGGGCGGTGATTGGCGCGGATGGCACATATGTGCGGCTCAAGGGGGAACACACGGGGATTGAAGTCGTGGTGGATGACCAGAGTGGGGAACTACTGGGACTGGACATCATCACCAGCGAGAACGGCCCGGAAATCCTGGAGGTGATCCGCAGCGTCGCCACGGATGTCAAAGCTGAGGTGTTAGTGAGTGACGACCACGGCGCCTATCAGGAAGTGGTGGAGGAAACAGGGCTGGCGCATCAACTGTGTCGGCACCATATCAAGGAAAATGTGGATGCCTTAGCGGATGAGTTAGCGGAGCAACTACAGCAACACGAAGCGCCCCCTGAGGAGAGTCCCCTCACGCCGGCCCAATTGGAGGTGGACTTGGCGCAGATGCACCGGTTGGTGCGTGAACGGCCCGCCGATGGCGAGACGCAATTGGAGCACCTCTATGACCACTACAAAGACGTTCCCCAGCCACCCCCAGGCCAAAAGCATAGTGTGTGGTATCGTATGCGGATGCTGGTCACCCGCCTGTGGGAGCGCTGGCGCAAGTTCACGCTGGACCAACACCGGGACGACTTGGATGGCACCAATAATGCCTGTGAACGCTTGATTGGCTGGTGGATCAAAGAACGCTATCGGCTGATGCGCGGCTACAAACGTAAAGCGTCTATCAAAAATGTGGTGACTTTGACCGCCCGCATGGGCGTACGCTCGGGGCACTATAACATGGCAGAGTTGTTCACCTAAACCGGCGGAGCGCGGCTCCGCTATAGACTCCTGCCTAGCTCGCGCTTCTTTCCCATTTTCTGAACAGTCAC
>DAOUGD010000265.1:0-8549 GCA_034429475.1 Anaerolineae bacterium | reverse complement strand
AAAACAGAGGGGGAGAGGGAGAGAGGGGGTGAGGGGGGAACTGCCGTAGACCAGGCGTTTTGGATCAATGTAGTGAGGAGGATGTGTTCGCGGCTGCGGAGGGGGTCGGCGTCTACGCCGGCCAGGCCGAGCAGGGCGGACGCCAGTCCTTGCGCGCGCATGGCGATTTCGTCGGGGTCGCCGGCCGGCGGCGCGCCGAAGCGGGCGAGGATGTCCACCGGGCGGCCCGCGCGCGAGCCGGGCGTGTAGAGCGCGAAGTCGGCGCGGCGGCGCAAATCGGCGACGTGCTCCGGGCCAAGGCTCCACTCCGCCAGCCCCTCGCGCCAGTGCGCCGCCAGTGCGGCGGCTGCGTCCTCCGGCGACTGGCCCTGCCGTTGCGCCACGTCCGCGTCTACCCAGGGGACGAAGTCCGCCGGGGCCAGGTCGGGGAAGGTGAGCAACAAGTCCGCCAGATCGCCCTTCACATCGAGCAGCAGCACGGGGACGCCTTGCCGCAGCACCTCCTCCACCAATGCGATGCCCAGGCCGGTCTTGCCGCTGCCCGTCGCGCCCAACAGCAGGCCGTGCGTCGTCAGGTGATCGAGCGGATAAAGAACGTCCGCGCCGGTCGGTTGATCTTTCTCGTCAATCAAACGACCTAAATAGAGCTGGTTCAGTTGGTTCATCGTCGCCTCCAGTGCGTCATCCAATTTAATGTGGTGCTGAAGTTTTATCATCATGGGCTAGTCTACAAGACTCTGTATACAGCACCTGCAATGTGAGACTTTCGAATAAGTAATAAATTTATCATCAAGTCAATTGAAACATCCGTAAAAAGCGCGACATTTAAAGCCCCAAAGAAGGAAATTATTATCAACTCCTTTAAATAGATCCCATTATAGAGATTTGCTGGTTTGTATAACTCCTGTGTAAGAATGCGTTTGATGATAAGGAGAAGAAAGAAACCTGCTATGATTAATAGAACAACATCAAGCAAGCCGCGAGTTAATCTGCAATTTGATACAAATATATTTTCGCATCCAATCACAGCGTAAATCCTTGGTACCACATATCTACCACAGAAAAACCCTAACAATGCAAAGAAGTATAAGGTTAGAGATAACAACCTTTCATGCGAGAATATTTTGCTCATTCTATACCTCTCTTTTAAGTTTTTTGTTTATGTGATCTTTAAATGAATTCACACCATCTGCTAGAGACGGCCTCCGGCTATACCGCCGATGGCGCAGCCGGAGACCGACTATAACGAGTTTCCCTAAAGTGGGTTTGCCGTCACCGCCGCGCTTTCCAGCCGGCCTTCCTCACAGATGAGGGCGACGGCGCCGCCGAGGAGCGGGCGGTCGGCGTCGGTCACGTCAAAATACGATTGGCCGTCCACGGCGGCCTGGATGCGGGCGACGGTGACGGTGAGGCTGAGGTCGTGCGGCTCGTCGTAGGCCCAGGGGAAGTCGGCTTCGGCCAGCACAGTGACGCCATCCAGCGCCTTGACGAGGCGCAGCTTGCCGTCGGCACAGAGCAGGAGCGCGTAGTAGCGGCGCATCCCCTGCACGCGCGCCGCGATGCCGCCGGATTTGACGAGGTGCGGCGTGATGTCGGCGGCGACGCGGTAGTCCGCCCACTCGCGCGTCCCCTGCATCACCAGGCCGACGCCCTCGTTCTGCGTCACGCGAAGGCGATCCCAGGCGTCGAAGCGATCCGCGCCGTTGAGCCACGCGCGCGCCCACAGCGTCCCGTTGTGCGATGGGCGGGCAAACGTCACGTCCGGCGTCCCATCCCAGGTGAGGTAGTCCAGGTAGAGCGTCCCGTCGGCGCGCTTGTCACTGACGATTTCGACGCCGACTTCGGCGATGGGTTCCGCGCCGCTGCCCGTGAGCGTCCACACGAATTCATGGGCGTCGCCGGGCGTGAGCGTGACCTGCGGGCTGCGCGCCAGCGTCAGCGCGTCGTCCGCGCCGTAAGCCCGCACGTGGAGCGCGGCCGCGACCGGCGTGACGTTGGCCGGATCGGCGACGACGCGCGCGCGGACGGTTTGGCCGGGGTAGAGCGTGGGCGAGCAGAGCAGGCCGTAGCCGGGCATTTGCGCGGCTTCCGGCGAGAGGAACGTGGCCGTGGCCGCGCGCGCCGGGCGTCCGAGCGCGACGCCGTGGTAGTGCAGCGCCAGGCAATGCGTCCCGGTCAGGCTGTGGCCGTGGACGTTTTCCACCCGCAGCAGGCTCGCGTCTTCCGGCAGGAAGCCCTGCACCGCGCCGGGCAGGTCGAAGTGGAAGCGCGCGCCGTCCTTCGGGGCCAGCGGCGGCTGCCCGGCCAGCGCCCGCCCGCCGTTGACGAGGGCGTAGGTCTCAATGACGGCGTCGCTGACGGCGCGGCCTCCGTCGGCGGCGGGCAAGTAGAGGCGGTCGGCCACCGGGCCGCGATAGTCTGGGCCGGTGTCGAGACCGGCCAGGCCGTTCTTAATCCCCATCAGACAGCCGACGTTGCCGGAATTGCAGTCCGTGTCCCAGCCGGAGGTGTTGACGATCATCAGCGTCTTCTGGAAGTCGTCGTCGCCATAGAGCAGGCTGAGGAGGATGAGGCCGTGATTGGGGATCATGTGGCAGCCGCCGCCGTACTTGTGGTAGCCGTAGCCTTCGGCGAGCCATTCGCGGGCCTTGCGCCAATCCGGTTCGCGGGCGCGCAAGTCGCGCAGTTCGGCGATCATCCGCGCGATGAGGCTGTCGGCGGGGATGACGCTCACGCCGATGTCCAGCAGCTTGTCGAGATCGGGTTCGACGAAGGCGGCGGACTCCATCGCGGCGAGAACCTGCGCGCCGTAGACCGCTTCGCCGTCGTGGCTGACGCTGGCGGCGCGGCGGGCCAGGTCGGCGGCAAAGGCCGGGTCGCCCGGCGCGACCATCGCCCAGCCGTCAATGAAGATTTGCGCGCCAATCTGTTCGGCGACGACCTGACCGTTCAGCGCGATGGAGCCGCTGCGCGGCGCGGCGACGCCGTGTTTGAGGCGCAGGTAGGCGGTGTGTTCGGTGGAGACGCCCAGGCCGCCCCACCACAGAATCGTGCGCTCCTCGATGAGGTAGTTCAGCCACGTCTGGCCGATTTGCGCGGGCGTCAGATCGCGGGAATTGCCGTAGTCCGCCAGCGCGCGCACGAAGGTGAACGTTCCACTGATGTCGTCGTCGGTGACGATGAGCGGCACGCCGCGTTTTTCGTGGACGTAGTAGGTGATGTCGCCCAACTCGGCCATGATTCTGTCGTAAGACCAACCCTCGAAGGGACGACCCAGGTAGACGCCGATGATTTTTCCGAGTACACCGGCGTAAACGCGCTCTACGTAATCGTGGGGAAGCGACATTTTTTCCTCCTACAAAGATAACAGGATTTACGGAATGGCAGGATCAAAGGATTCGTTCAATCCGTTGAAAAAGATTGGCAATGAAACTAGGACGGGCCAAGGCGCACAACGACTTCGCCGTCTTCGATGCGCCCGGTTTGAGCGAAGCCGAGGTCGGCGTAGAGCTGCGCCGCGACCGTATTATCGGGATGATAGCTTATGAAAATCTCTTCATGTCCCATCGCTTGCAAGGCGGCGACGATGGCCTGCATCGCCGCACGCCCGTATCCCTGCTGCTGGTAATGTTGATCCACCATCAAACGCCAAATCCACATTTCGTTGTGGGGCGCGCCGTACATCAGGAAACCCACCATCGTGTCATCGTCGTTATAAATGCCCAACGACACCGCCTGGGGTTCGAATTTTGATTCGGCGATGGAATAAAGGTTGGAAGCGACAAACATGCGTTGCTCCGGCGCAACTTCCAGGCGGATGGCAATACGCCAGTTATCTTTGCCAATCGGTTTGAGTATCATAGGAACTCCTCTTTGGTTTTAGAAGGTATATGCAATAGGAGACGGATTTAACGGATTTTACGGATGAAACGGGTTTCTTATTGGGTCTGCCACACGGCGATTTCCAACGCCAGCCGCTCAAAGTAGCAGCGGGAGCGTTGGTCGTGGGCAAGATACTGGACATCTATGACTTTGGCCCGGAGCTGCAAGGTGGCCGTTTGCAGGGAAATGATCAGTCCCGGTTCTACCAGGCTGGATGGATTGTCTTTTACCAATCGAGGGCGGACTTCCTCGTCTTGCGCGGCGTACTCGCTGAGCAGGATGTGCGTCTGCGTGCGGATGTCGTTTTTATCAAACATCCACACTTCAAAAGCGGTCGCAAGCCGTGATTGCCCTTGCTTGCTGGCCGACACCATCCCCACCCCACACTCGCCCAAAAACTGACCTTTCGACGTCTCGATGCTACGGGAGGGATCATAACGGTCGTCCCCCAGAGTGTAGGTAGAGGTAAATTGCAGCATTGGTAAGGTAGATTCGCCTTCCCACGGAGTGGGGGCTACGGTGGGTTTGTATTTGCGGACGTATTCCGGGGCCGTTGCGGCCGGGTATTTCTTGCGTATCATTAGTGCAAGGAGCGTCGTTTTAAGAGGGGGTCCGATTTTCCCCACAAAGATAACAACTAATACACTTATGCTAAGTACAAACAGGATAAGCATCAAGCCAGCGAAGAAGGAAGAGGGCCTGCTACTTGAAGTTGTTCGAGGGGATGTTACCGATACCTCCAACGCCGTCGCCAACCGCGTGATTCGTCCCCGCGCTTCTTGTGCGGATGCGGGTGTTTTATCCAACAGGGCTTGTAACGTGATCTGCGAAAGCTCCGGCGTCCAGTCTTCTCCCAACAACATCTGCAAATCCAACGAAGAATCTGCCGCGTATGCCCGCGCGATCAAATCCATGTAGAGCTCACGGTAGCCGGGCCGCAAATCGGCGGGGGTGGCGTCGCCGGTCTGGGGGCGCTGCGCGAAGCCTACCAGCAGCAATAGCCCGATTCCAACGCACACGCCCAATAGAAACGCCTGTTTTTTGGTCATTGATTGTCTCCTTTGAGGTGAGGCGCACTTGATTTCACAGTCAAGACCCAGCTTTTTAGCCAAGTGCGCCCCACCTTTTATTCATTATGAAGTGCGCCGAGCATTTCGTGCAGTGGGACGTCTTCCTGATAATACTCGCACAACGACCCCCAAAGCGCCGGATGAGGAAGCGCTTCAGAATGATGTATGTGGATGAGGCGTAGCGCTTCCAGCAGGCTCAGCCCTTCGGCTTCTTTCAATGCGGCGACGGCAAAGGCGACGGAACGGCTGATGCCCGCGCCGCACGCGACCAACACCCGCGGCTCCTGGCGTTTGGCGGCCAGGATGAAGTCTACGCCTTGCCGGAGGAGATGCTGCGGCAGAGGCTCGCCATCCTCCACCGGCAAGTACAAAGTGAAGAGGGTGGGATAGGTCACCGGTTCGGCCAGTTCCAGGATCGCGCCGATCTTGTGCATGGAGAGTAAGGCGCCGTTCAGGGTGTCTCGGTATTTGCCGATGTAGAGCCAGGGGATGATAGCGTCCATTAGACATACCTTTCAAACAGGAACAGTCCTTCAGACAGTTTCTCAAGGCGATAATGGTCAATGATTGATACACTCACTATCCATAGGATCACCGCCAATAGAATCACCAAGATGGATGCTCCTATTTTGCCTATCGTGGGCCAAGAGGTATGCATCTGTATTTGGTATACGAAAATACCTGGAAGAGCGATGAAAAATAAAAATACACCTACCTCCAACAGAGCCAGATCGAAACCATCAGGGGGCATTATACGAAGAAGTATTGCACCAAAGAGCAATAAAGGTAAGAGTAACGTAGTAGCCAGACCAAGTGGCTTCGCAGTGATGCGAACAGGGGGGTGTTCCCAAGCCGGTTCGCCACGGATTATTTTCTCAATAACTCGTGCTGCCTTTCGTGTAGCCTTATTTCCTAAGCGGCCCCCAGAAGATTCAGTTTGAAATTTAATAGTAAAGGCCAAAGAACATTCCACGTTTTGGTCGTCCAGATAAGTTATCCGGCACCAATCCAGAGAAAGCCACCTGTCTTTGGTCAACCACACCCGCACTAATCGGTTAGGTGGGATAACCAACAGTGGCTCGCTACTCTTGTGTCCATAGAAACCTGCTGCTGTAGCCACTTCTATGCCGTTATCTCCAATTCTGATTTGATATAAGGCATCCTTCCTGAGTGACGGTTTGACCATTGCGGGGAGATCTAAATAGGGTTCAATCTGCATTCCACACCTGATTTGTAGATATTCTATGGCAACTTCTCTATCGCCTGCACTGAATTGCCACTTTCCCCCTGCGCGTTGACCGCCGCAACGACGTAGTAGGCCGTCTGCCCCGGCTGAACGTCAGGGTCGGCGTAGACGGTTTCCGTCAGGCCCGCCGCCATGGTGCGGTAGTGGCCGCCGTCGCTGTCGCTGCGCTTGACGGTGTAGCTTTCCGCGCGGAAGGCCGGCGACCACGTCACGACGACACGGCCATCGTCCAACTGCGCCGCTTTGACGAAGGACGGCGCGGGCGGCGGCGATTGCGTCAGCCCCACCAGGTCGGTGATCGCCTGGAATTTGGGCGTCTGCAAGGCCATGATGTCCTCCGTCAGTCCCCACATCCCCCACCGGCTGTACGCGCTTTGCAGCGTGAAGTAAATGTACATGTCGGCGTCCAGGTCGGGGTTCGCCAGCCAGTGATTCCAGATATCGTAAAGCACCAGCTCTTTCATCCGGGGATCGCGGTGGGCGTCAATGAGGGTGAGCAGCAGGCGCGTGTCCCGATCCCATTGGAGCGGCCCGGCAGTATCAGGCCCGGCCTCGTAGAGCGCGTGCTTGAGGCCGTAGCGGTCGGCGACGGCTTGCAGCGCCAACCGGCCACTCACGTTGTTCTCGCTGCTGGTGCGCAGCCGCTTGAAGACTTCGTCGGACGTTGCATCGTCAGAAATCCCCTCGACGTTGAAATATCCGGCGGCGGCTACGGCGTAAAGGTACTGGTTAGGCGGGCCGTAGGTGGCGTTGAGCCACTCCAACTGCAACTCATAAGCGTCCGTCGCCAAAGCCCACCACGAGTGGATGACGCGGATGCGGGTGTTGATGGCGTCGTCGCCAAAGACGCCCCGGAAGATGTTGCTGATCTCCATCAGCCGCCGGATGTGCCGCCGCTGTCCCCACAGGCCAGTGAGGAGCGTACCGTCGTTGTTCAGCGTAGAATTGCCCGCCGCGACTTCGGCTTCGGCGGCTTTCTGGTTGTACTCGTTCTGCGTGAAGATGCCGTTCCACACCTCGTTGCTGGATTCGATGTAGATGAGCGTGTCCGCGTGGAGCGTGTCCTTGAGCAACTGCGCCAGGCCGGTCACGTAATCGTCGCTGGCGTGGATGGGGATGTTGATCCAGACGTTTTTGCCGGTCAGATTTGCCAGCTCGATGACATATTCCCACGCCACGCCCTCCCCCTGATTCTGGCGCATCGCGGGCAGAGTACGTTCCGACCATTCCAGGGTGGCGTTCTCCGACTCAAACGGCGGATTGATATTGTTGCCGCCGACCCAGTTCATAAAGCGCAGCGTGCTGAACGGCTGGACGGCTTCGAGGATCCACGGCGTAAACGTGTCGGTGGTACTCAGGTCGTAGCCGGGACGCAGCAGGCGCACGTCCGCAATGCCGGTGTTCGGCGCGCTATCGGGCGTGCGGCGCGTGTTGACGAATTTGACGAAGAGCAGCCCCTGCCCCGGCTTCACGACGACGTCGGCGGTGGTGGTGTTCGTCGTCCGGTCGTACATCTGGCTGCGGACGTCCAGCATCCCCTCCGCCGATTGCAGCGTCGCCTCGCCGGTGAAGCTCAGCTTGTAGGCGCCGCTCAGATCGATCATAAAATCGCCGTCCTGACATTGGGGGCACTGGCTCTGATCCGCGCTCCACCACGCGCCGTAGGGGCGGAAGTCGAAGAAGACTGTGCGCGCGTCGGTGGTGGGCCAGCCGGCCTCGTCCAGCGGGGCATAGCGGCAGACGTCGTCGCCTTCGGGGCATGTGTCCGCGTCGAGCGTTTCCCAGCGGCGCAGCGTTTTGGCGACGTCCACAAATTCCAGGGCGCGATCCCCCACCCCGCCCAAATCCGCGCCGAGGCGGGCCATCACCTCTTCCGGCGAGCGGGACGCCAGTGGGATGGGCGTGGGCAGCGCGGGCGTCGCGGTCGGGGGAATCGGCGTGGGCGTCAGCGTGACGATCCGCGTCACCAAAACCGGCGGCGCCGCCGTTTCTACTTGGCATGCGCCCAGCAAACCGAGCAACCCTATCAGTATCAGCCAAAACTTTTTCATCATTCCCCAATCCCTATTGGACGCAGACAAACGCGGATGGCCACGGATTTTTCGACGACAAACAGATTTTACCACGAAGGCGCTACTCTCGAAAGCAATCTTGACACTTTGGGGAATTCTCGTTATAACCATAAACGGAGTAAGGAGCAGGTCGGCGAATCAGCGAATTGGTTACTGTCACAAAGTATTCGCCACTCGCGCGCCGATGATTGATGAAGATTAACAAAATAATCCGGTAATTGAGCACACCGGGGAAAACCGACTGAAGCCGGGGTATACACGTACACACCGGGCTTCAGC
>DAOUGD010000264.1:0-1534 GCA_034429475.1 Anaerolineae bacterium | reverse complement strand
GTGACGGGCTACCGCCCGTCACCACAAAACACCTTTTTTACCGGCGGCTTAGCCGCAAAACCTCCCTGGCGGGCGTGGCCCGACGAGAATGATAAAGCCCTGGAGTCGGCGAATTCAAGGTAAAAGCCGGCTCAATTCGCGCTGTCGGCGGCAACCGGCACTTCCGCCAAAACTGGCGAGGTAGCAGCCGGCGCACTCTCCGGCTGAGACGGCAGCTTGAACTTGATCCACATAATCGGCAGCGTCGCCAACATCCCTACCAGCGGCACGTAGAAGGGGAAACGCGGGTTGACGTTCTCCCAGAGCCACGCCCCCACCCACGGCGCCGGCAGCGAAATCAGGCCCAGGCTGGTGGAAAACAGGCCAAAGGCCGTCCCGCGTATCTTCTGCGGCACCACTTTGGAGATCAGCGAGTTGTAGGCCGGGTCAATCAGCGCCCAGCCGACGCCGATGATAGCGTGCGCCAGCGCAAAGTGGACGAACTGGTTGCCGTTCACGAACACGAACCAGCCAAGCGCGATCAGCCCGAAACCTCCCACGAGGCTCGTCCGCTCGCCTTTCTTGTCGGCCAGCCAGCCCGCCAGCCCGACGAACATCATCGCCACCACCGCCGTCACCGATTGCAGCAGGCCGATCTGGAAAACCTTCAACCCGATGATGTTTTCCATATAGAGCGGGGTCAACCGCCCGGTCAGGCTGAAGGAAATGTCGCGGATGCCGTCAGAGATGAAAATCCAGGTGATGATCCCCCCGCCCACCAGCAGGCCGAACACCAGGGCCATGCTCTTCTTAAAGTCGGCGAAGGTCATCTTGGGCGCGGCGGCGTCCACGCTTTGCTGCGCGCGTTTGACCCGGCGAGCCATCCACACCCGGATCACGGCCGCGACAGCATAGAAGCCACCGGCCACCAGGTACATCGTCTTGAAGTTCATCCCCTGGACGATGAGGCTGCCCAGCGTCGGGCCGATGATGTTAACCACCATAAACAGCGTGCTGGTAATCCCGTAGACCCGCCCGCGCGTCTCCTCGGTGGATTCCTCGGCGATGAACGCCTGGAAACTGGGCGCCACAAAGGCCACGGCCATCGCCGTCAGGATGGACGACGGCAGCAGCCAGATCCACGAGGGCGCGAAGAGGTAGAAGAGATAGGCCGACGCCCCGGCGACGCTGCCGATGGCGACCGCCTGTAACCGTCCGATAGAATCCGACAGCCAGCCGCCGAAAATTTGCAGGAACAGCGGCGCAATCGAGGCGATGGTGAAAAACATCCCCACCTGCGCCACGCTGGCGCCCAACTCCTGCACGTACAGCGCCTCCAGCGGCATGATCATCTGCGCGGCGATGTTCGCCAGGATCATTGTCCCCATAAACCACAGCAAATTCGTTGACAACAGACGCTTCTTTTTCATTTTTACCCCCATAACATTGTGAATTACCCTCGTCGCCACCTGTGATTGCCGGTGGTGTTTTTCGTCCCTACGGGACAAAAAACACCGAAAAAGAGGAGTTTGGCGCGCGTGGCTACGCCGCGCGC
>DAOUGD010000263.1:0-54780 GCA_034429475.1 Anaerolineae bacterium | reverse complement strand
CTCCCCCTCTCCCCCTCTCCCCCTCACTCTTTTCATCCTCTTCGGTCTCTTCCTTTCTACCTTTATGATTACTCCGCTCTCCAAGCCGCTGTGGGATTACCTCCCTTTGCTGGAAATGACGCAGTTTCCGTGGCGCTTTCTCTCCATCCAGGCGCTCTTCACGGCGATTGTGAGCGGCGAGTTAGGAGTTAGGAGTGAGGAGTTAGGAGTTAGGAGTGAGGAGTTAGGAGTGAGGAGTGAGGAGTTAGGAGTGAGGAGTGAGGAGTTAGGGAGCGAGAAGCGAGATTCAAGAAGCGAGGATCGGAAATCACGTTTCACGTTTTACGTTTCACGTTTTACGCAACCCTTCTTACTCCTTACTCCTTACTTCCTACTCCTTCTCATCATCATCTCCTCGCTTTTCACACTGCATCCTGAACGCCTGTTGATTGACGATGCGGATGTGACGTGGGAGAATTTGCTCTTCTACGAGACGTTCACCGGCAACATCGGCACGACGATCCGCTATGAGTATCTGCCGCGTGACGTGAATCCGCGCCTGTACATTTCCGAGAGCGTGATTGACGGGCAGGGCCGCGCCATTGCGGATGGGGACGCGCGCCTGGAAGCGACGGTGCGGGAGCGCGCGCCGCAGCGCCAGGTGTGGCGGGTGACGCTCGATCAGGCCGCGCCCGTGACGTTCCCCCTGAACTGGTGGCCCGGCTGGCAGGCGGAGGTGGATGACGCGCATACGGATACCTACGCGATGCCTGGCTCCGGGCGGCTCACAGTGAATCTAACCGCCGGGATGCACACCGTCGTCCTGCGCCTGCGAAACACACCGTTGCGGATGGTTGCCAACGGCGTTTCCATTTTCACAGTTATCGCCCTCATTGTGTATTGCTTAGTCCGTCAAACGTCAAACGTCAAACGTCATTCGCTATTCGCAATTCGCTATTTGCTATTTGCTATTTGCCTCTTTGCTGTGTGTCTTTTGTTGCCCCTCAGCCTGCATGGAAAACCTCTTAATTCTGCCACGTTCTTCGACTTCCACCGCTCGCCGTATCCGCACGCGGGGCCGGTGGATTTTGGATGGCTGCGGTTGGAGTCGGTGGCGCTGTCGGCGACGATGGTGCGCCCTGGCGACGCGCTGACGGTGACGCACGTGTGGGCGGACGCCGGCGCGCCCATCAGCGGGGCGGTGCGGTTGGTGTCGCCGGCGGAGGCGCGGCATGGGGGGGTGGTGACGTTGGCAGAGGCGCCGTTTATGACGCAACAGGGCGCGGGGACTGCGCCCCTACAATTGCCGGACGATCTTTCACGCGGGTTATATCTGGTGGAGATGCGGGTGGGGACAGGCGAGGCGGTGTATGTGGGCGCGGTGCGCGTGCAGCACGGCCCGGCGCGGCGGACAGATGCGCCGGTGCTGGCAGAGTTCCGCGACATGACGCTGCACACCGCCGAAGTGTCGCAGCCCGATGCGACGACGCTGCGGGTGAAGCTGGCGTGGTCTACGGCAGGGACGCCGCGCAATTGGAGTCTCTCGCTGCGGGTGCTGGACGCCGCCGGGCGGCAGATCGCGCAGCAGGATCAGGAGACGCACGGCTACGGCTACCTGCCGACGACGCTGTGGCTGCCCGGCGAACTCGTGACGGACTACGCGGTGCTGCCGCTGCCGGAGGGACTCGCGCCCGGCGACTATACGCTGCGCGTCATCACGTATTTGCGCGCCACCGGCGAGGGCGGCGGACAGGCCGACATCCCCATCCGCCTGACGACGCCCACCCGCTACGACCTGCGCGACGCCTGCTGCGAGCAGACGCGCAAGGGCGCGACGATCCTCTGCGAGGCCGGCGGGATCGCACTGCTGGGGCTGGATGCGCCGGACGGCATCGCCGAGGGGCAGGCGTTGGACTTTTACGCCGAATGGAACGCCGTCGCGCCGCCGACCGGCGACCTCACGGCAACGTGGGTGCTGCTGGCTCCCGATGGCGCCGACGTGACGTCCACCACCGGCCCACTGGCTGCCGGATCGCGCCCGGCGACGTGGCCGCTGCACACGTGGGTGCGCGCGCCCGTCCACCTGGAGCTGCCGCCGACGCTGCCCGCCGGCGATTATCACCTGCGCGTGACGCTGACCGGGAGCGACGGCGTGGAGACGCCGTGCGATCTGTCGCGTGTGCTGCCGCTCATCCCCCGCCCGCGCGTTTTTGCCGCGCCGGATATTTCGCACGAACAGGCCGCTGCCTTCGGGGATGCGCTGCGCTTGCTCGGTTACGATCGGGCGGAGGGCCACGACACGCTCACGCTGACGCTGTGGTGGCAGGCGGCCGCCGCGCCAGGCCGCGACTACAAGCGCTTCGTCCACGTCTACGACCCGGCGACCGAGGCCATCGTCGCGCAAGATGACGCGATGCCGCGCGCGTGGACCTATCCCACGTCGGTGTGGGCCGCCGGGGAAGTCGTCAGCGAGACGGTGACGCTCGACCTGCGCGCCGCGCCCCAAGGCCGGTATCGCGTCGCCGTGGGGTGGTATGACCCGGAAACCGTCACCCGCCTGCCCGCCCGCGACGCCGAGGGGCAACCCGCTCCGTTAGATCGCATCTTATTGGATGGGGAAGTTTCGCATTGATGCGTGAAGTCTCAGTAGATCGCAAATCTACGTTTGTAGTCGCCACTTCAGTGGCTCTTTTTACGACTAAAGTCGTTACTACCAGCCTAAATTTCGATCTGCTGAGTTTGCGAATATGGTAAAATTCTCAAATTCACTCTTTCAGGGGATGTCAACGTTTGATCTTTGAGGTATAAGTGAGCCATACCCTTTTGGGAGGAAAACGAATGAAAAGCCATCCCTGTCTGACCTATCTGCTGTTGGTCTGCCTGCTCGCGGCCTGCTTGCCGCCGTCAAACGCCCCTGGCGGCCAATCCACGACGATCACGTTTGCCTGCTGGGACTTCGAGCGTGAAATCTATGAACCGTTGGTTAAGAAGTTTAACGCCCAGCACCCGGAGATCACCGTGCAGGTCGTCTCGCGCGGCTCGCTGAGTGGGACGACGATGGATAGCAGCATGTTCACCCAGACGGCGCGCATGGCCGACACCTTTTTTGATTCAAGCATCGTGCTGGATGAGGACACGCCGCAGAATACGGTACTGGACCTGACGCCTTTCGCCGATCAGGACGAGACGTTCGACGTTGCCGATTTTTATCCGGCCGCACTTGATGCCTTCCGCCGCCAGGGAAAACTTTGGGGCATCCCGGTGTACCTTAATGTCTACACGATCTTCTACCGCCCTGACGTCTTCAAGGAGAACGGGGTGGCGGAACCGGAAATCGGTTGGACCTGGCAGCAGTTTTCGGAGGCGGCGCTGGCGCTCACCCAGCGCGCCGATGGGCAGGTGACGCAGTACGGATACGTGGACATGTTTGCGCACATGGCGTTGCCGATGTTGACCCACCAAAAAGCGCGCCCCCTGGTCAACCCCAACGCCGCGCTTTCTCAGACGCGCATTGACCGCCCGGAAGTCGCCGAAGCGCTCCAATGGTACGCCGACCTCGCGCTGGGCCACGGCGTGATGCCCGATCCCGCCGCCGGCCAGCCGGCGCTCTCAAAAATCGTCTATCAACAGAAACCGGCGATGTGGGCAGCCTTCACGCTTGAATACTCCAACTTCAAACAACGCCGAATCGCCATCGGCGTCGTCCCCTTTCCCGAAGCCGGAGACCCCGCCACAACGCTTACCGCCGATGGCGCCTACATCAGCGCCGGGACGGCGCACCCTGAAGCCGCCTGGGAGTGGATCAATTTCCTCTCCCGGCAGCCTTCCCTCTCCTCTGAATACTTCATGCCCTCGCGCCAATCGGTGGAGTCACAAAGCAAATTTTGGCGGATGTTGGATAAGGACGCTAAAGAAACGTATCGCTACGCCCTGGCGCACGCCATCGTCACGCCCCGCCCGGTCTTGCGCGCCCTGAACCGGGCCTTCGAAGCCATCCTGGCCGGGACGCCTGCCCAGCAAGCCCTCAATGAACAGCAGCCGCAGATGCTGGCCGCCATCGAACAGGATGCCGCCGCCGCCGAACAGCCCCCTGTCCCCATCACCGTCGCCACGCCCTTCCCCACGCCGCGCCCCGGCGCCGCCACCGTGCGCTTTATGCTGCCCTACAACGCCGACCTCGCGGCGTATCGCGTGCTGGCGCAACAGTTTCAGGATTTGAACACCGACATTGCTGTCGAATTGATTCCGGCGGACAGTTCCGGGCAATCCCCGGCGGATGGGGTTGACGCCTGGGCCGGGTCTTTCTTTGGCGATCCGGCAAAGGTCTTGCCCCTCGACGCCTTCATCGAGACCGGCGCGGTTGACCTTTCCAACTATCCGCCCCGCACTCTGGACGCCTTGCGCCAACAGGGGAAGCTGTTAGGGCTGCCCTTTCAGGTTGACGCGACCCTGCTCTACTACAACCGCGATCTCTTCGCGCAACGAGGGTTTGCGGTTCCCGATGCCGATTGGACGCCGGAGCGCTTTGTGGACGAAGCCGTTGCATTGACCGATGGCGCGGGCGTTTACGGCTTCTATCCTGATGGGGGCGCATACCCCCACGCGGCGGATTTCGTCGCCTGGCTGGGCGGGACCCTGTTCGATGAAGATGGGATGCCCACGTTTGACGATCCCTCGGTCGCGCGGGCCGTCGAAACCTACGTGAGACTCCTGGTCGAGGGCGCGCCCGCGACGGCCCGGAATGACCCCCCGGCCTCCCGCTTTGCAAACAGCGTCACCATGTTTTCGGGGGCGCATCCGGGCGCGGTGGACAAAGGGACCATCTCCATGTGGACGCACAGTTTCTACCTACACCACACCGCGCCGCCGACCGACTTCGCCGACGGGATAGCGCCCTTCCTCCCCGGCGGCGTCCTGGCGCTCGATTCGACCGCCCATGCCCTCGCCATCAGCGCGCAAGCCCAGGCCCCGGAAGCCGCCTGGGCCTGGGTGAGCTTCCTCAGCGCCCAACCGGAGGCCGTGACGTTGCTGCCCCTCAACCGCGCCATTGCGGCCAGCCCGGCCTGGGAACAGCGCGTCGGCGAGGACACCGCCACGGCGTGGCGGCAAATCCTGGAACAAGACTACGCACTCTGGCGCCCGGAAGCGACCACAACCGTCCGCTACCTGGCGCTGCACTGGTTCGATCAGGCGCTCGCCGAAGCGCTCGGCGGCGTGCCGGCAGCGCAGGCGCTGGCCCAGGCGCAAGCCTCCGCCGCAGTTTTCGTAGATTGCTGCGCCGACCAGGCCGAGACGACATCCGTCTGGACTGCCTGCGCGCGTCAAGCCGATCCGGCCATCGAGATACCAGAGGAGTAGTCCCAACAAAGGAATTCGTCAATTGGATGAAAACGTAACACAAACTTTAGTTTGTCCGTTGGCAAGCCGGCAAACTGAAGTTTGCGTTACTTCGCCATTTGCTATTTGCTATTCGCTATTCGCTATTTACAGAGGAGTATATATGCCAAACGCCACGTATCACTTTCCCCCTGACTTCCGCTGGGGCGTCGCTACGGCGGCGCACCAGACGGAGGGGAACAACAGCAACAATCAATGGTGGCTGTGGGAGCAGCAGCCCGGCCACATCAAGGACGGCAGCACGTCGGCGCTGGCGTGCGACGGGTGGCGCAACGCCGAGGCGGACTTCGACCGGGCCGCGGAGATGGGGTTGAACGCGCTGCGGCTCTCCGTCGAATGGAGCCGCGTGGAGGTGGCGCCGGGGCAGATAGACACCGCCGCGCTCGACCGCTACCGGACGCTGGTGAAGGCGCTGCGCGAGCGCGACATCGAGCCGATGGTCACGCTGCACCACTTCACCAACCCCGTCTGGCTGGAGGAGATGGGCGGCTGGCTGAATCCCAACGTCGTCGCCTACTTCACCCGCTACGTCGAGCAAGTCGTGCGCGCCCTGGGCGACGACGTGACGCTCTGGTGTACCGTCAACGAACCGAACGTTTTCTCCTACATCGGGTATCTCCTCGGCGTTTTCCCGCCGGGACGCCAGGATATGCGCGCCAGCTTCACCGCGTTGAGAAATATGCTCACGGCGCACGCGGCGGCCTACAAACTCATCCATCGCTTGCAAGAGAACGCGCGGGTGGGACTGGCCCACAACCTGCGCTTCTTCGATCCGGCCAATCCCAACAGCCCGCTGGATCGGTTGGCGGCGGGGATACAGGACGCCGGTTTCAACGAAGCGACGCTCAGAGCCGTGTGGGACGGTCGCTGGACGCTGCCGGTGGGCTACGGCCTGGCGTGGAAGCTGCGCCGCACGCTGGATTGGATCGGCCTGAACTACTACACGCGCGACCTCGTCGCCTTCGACCGGAGCGCGACGGGGTTTGGGCGGACGCTCCACGCGCCGGACGCGGAATTGCTCGACGGCGACTACGGCGAGATGTACCCTAAGGGGATGTTCCGCGCCATCAAACGGCTGTCGCGGATGGGCCTGCCCATCTACGTGACCGAAAACGGCATCCCCGACTCCGACGACGACCAGCGTCCGCGCGCGCTGTTGCTGCATCTCCACCAGATGTGGAAGGCAATCCAGGAAAACTACCCGGTGATGGGCTACTATCACTGGACATTGGTGGACAACTTCGAGTGGGCGGAGGGCTGGACGCTACGCTTCGGCCTGATTGAGCTGGACCCGCAGACGCAAGTGCGCACGCCTCGTCGCAGCGCCGACCTGTACAGCGCCATCGCGCGCGGCAACGCCCTCACGCCGGAGCTGGTGGACGCTTACGCGCCGGAATTGCGCGAAGTGTTGATGCCGGGGTAAGAGTTGCGAGTTAGGAGTTGCGAGTTAGGAGTTAGGAGTTGCGAATTAGGAGTTAGGATGCGCTTTCTCGCTCATTCGCCTTTTCGCTGATCCGCTGACTCGCTGATCCGCTTTCTCGCTTTTTCACTATGAAGACTGACGAATTAGACTACACATTACCTGAAGAATTGATCGCGCAGACGCCGATAGAGCCGCGCGATAGTTCCCGGCTGCTGGTGCTGCACCGGGAGACGGGCGCGCTGGAACATCGCGCGTTCCGCGACATCGTGGAATATTTGCGGCCCGGCGATTTGCTGATGGCGAATGAGAGCCGCGTGATGCCGGCGCGGCTGTTCGCGCACAAGACGCCCGGCGGTGGGAAGGTGGAAGTGCTGCTACTGCGTCACCTGGAGGGGAACCGCTGGCGCGCGCTCGTCGGCGGGGCGCGGACGCGGGTGGGGACGCGGCTGCAATTCTACGCGGAATTTGAGGAAGGCAAAGACGAGGGCGAGAGGGGGAGAGGGGGAGAGGGGGAGGTGGCTCCTGATCCCTCTGCGCCTTTGCGCCTTTGCGTGGAAAATACTCCTGTGGAACCACTTACGGCGGAGGTGGTGGAAACGGGTGAGCGCGGGGAGCGGGAGGTGGTGTTTGACGCGCCGGTGGAGGAGCATTTCGACGCACTGGGGGTGATGCCACTGCCGCCGTACATCCACCGCCGCCTGGAAGACCCGGAGCGTTACCAGACCGTCTACTCGCACACGCTGGGGAGCGCGGCGGCGCCGACGGCCGGACTGCACTTCACGCCGGATTTGCTGCTGGCCTTGCGCGAGCAGGGCGTCGGGCTGGCCTTCGTGACGCTGCACGTCGGGCTGGACACGTTCCGCCCGGTGACGGAAGCCACGTTGGAGGCGCACGCCATCCACAGCGAATGGTGCAGCCTCAGCCCGGAGGTGGCCGCGCAGATCAACCGGACGAAGGTGATGGGTGGGCGCGTCGTCGCGGTGGGCACGACGAGCGTGCGCGTGTTGGAAACGGCGGCGCGGCACGGACTGCTCCAAACGCCGGACGCCGCCTGTCCCTGGCGGCCGCTTTCGCCCTACGAGGGGTTCACTCGGCTGTATATTACACCGGGGTTTCAGTTTCGCGTGGTGGATACGCTCATCACCAACTTCCACCTGCCCAAAAGCACGCTGCTGGCGTTGGTGATGGCTTTCGCGGGCGAAGACCTCATCCGCCGCGCCTACGCCGAAGCCATCGCGCGGCGGTATCGCTTCTTCTCGTTTGGGGATGCGACGTTGATCGTGTAAATTTCACGCAAAGGCGCCAAGGCGCAAAAGAGAGATAAAGACTGTTCCGGGAAGCTGATCGGCTTCCCGGAACGTTTTTTATACCTGGTCAGGCGTCCAGTCTCAAGACCCCCCCATTGGACAGGGGGAATTCTGTCCGATGGGACACGACGAGTTCTATGACTTTAGTGTATGCTAAAGAGTGGGATGAAGGAGTCAAGAATACAGGGTGAAGGGTAAGGACTATTGAACGCGAGAGTTGGTTGGAAACAGGCAGGATTCAAGCTGCTGAGCGTGCTGCTGACGATTCTATGGAGCTGCGGCGCGTTGGGGAGGCCGCTTGCCGCGCAGCAGGACACACCGCCGCCGGAAACAACCCCCATTCCGGCGGCTTTAGGGCCGGTGGACGAGGCGCCGCTGAAATTTGCACATCTTTCGCTGGAGCAGGGGCTTTCGCAAAGTACCGTCCTGTGTATCCTCCAGGATCGACGTGGCTTTATGTGGTTCGGGACGCAGGACGGGCTGAACCGCTACGATGGCTACACCTTCAAAGTCTACAAACACGACCCCGAAAACACCTACAGTCTGAGCCGCAGTTTCATTTTGCACCTCTATGAGGATCAGAGGGGAATGATGTGGGTGGCGACTGCCGACGGCGGGCTGAATCGCTATGATCCGGAGGCCGACCGCTTTTATCGCTATCTCCACGATCCGCAAGACCCCGCCAGTTGGAACGCGGCGGCGCTCTGGCAGACGGCGCCCGGCGTCTATGCCATCGAAAGCGATGCGGACGGGAGCGTGTGGTTTGGCACGTATGGGGGCGGATTATCTCGTTATTTGCCGGAAACGGATAGCTTTGTGCATTACCGCAACAATCCCGACGACCCGTTGAGTCTGGCGCACGACAAGGTATACGCGCTCTACCGGGATCGCGCCGGCGTGCTATGGGTGGGGACGGCGGCGGGCTTGAATCGCTACGATCCCCAGACCGACGGATTTATCCGCTATCCGTACCATGAACCGGACACCCTCCTCAACCAACGGTCAGGGCCGTGGCAGTTGAGCAGCCCGTATGCCAAGCTCATCTACGAAGATCGCGCCGGGCAACTGTGGATTGGCACGTTGGGCGGGCTGAACAAGTTTGACCGGGACACTGGGCGCTTTACGGCGTATCAACATGATCCCGATAATCCCCGCACCCTGTCCGGCGACTTAATCCGGGTGTTGTACGAGGACAGCACAGGAAAGCTCTGGCTGGCGTATTGGGAGGGCGGGCTGGATCAGTTTGATCCCGCCACCGGGCGGGCCACGCGCTATCAGCATGATGCAGACGACCCGCACAGTTTGAGCGACGATTACGTCACCTTCATCCACGAAGATCGCGCCGGGAAATTGTGGGTGGTGGCGACCGGCGAAGGCGTCAACCTGTTTGAGCGCGAAACCGGCAAGTTCATCCCCTATCGCTACGACCCCGCAGACGCCGACAGCCTAAGCGACAACGCCATCGAGTCGCTGTTGGAGGACCGGGACGGCGTGCTATGGCTCGGCACCGGCGGGCGGGGCGTCAACTGGTATGACCCGGCGTGGAACACATTCCCTGCCTACCGGGTGACGGCGCCGGCGCGCGATGAAGTGGGCAACACGATGATTTTCGCCCTGACGAGCGCCGCCATAGACGATACGACACGACGCGCCACGGCGCTGTGGGTAGGCACGCGCGTCGGTTTGAACTATTGGGATCGTGAAACAGGTGCGTTTACGCTGTATGGCAACGAACCGCAGAATCCTGAAAGCCTGAGCGCGGGCGGTGTGGTGGCAGTGCTCCCTATGGAAGACGGCATCTGGGTGGCGACCGAGAGCGGGCTGGACTGGGCTACGGTCTCCGGCGCCGGCGCGCCAGAGTTGCGCTTCACCCACGTCATCACACCGGGGATAGCGGATATTTACCAGGATGCGAATGGCGTCCTGTGGCTGGCCCAATACAATCGCGGTTTGCTCGCGTTTGATCCCGCGCGGGGGACGCGCACCCTTTACAGTCACGCGGCCGACAAGCTGGGGAGCTTGATTTCCAACGGCGTGACACTCATCGAGCCGAGCCGGGACGGGGGACTCTGGATCGGGACGGACAGCGGACTGGATTACTTCGACCCGGCTGCCGGAGTCTTTACGCATTACACCCACGACCCCAACAACCCTTACAGCCTGGCCTACCCCGAAGTGCGCTCGGTCTACGAAGCGGAGGATGGGATTGTGTGGGTGGGCACCAATGGCGGCGGGCTGGATCGCTTCGACCGCCGGACGGGGGAGTTCACCCATTACCGGGAGGGGCAGGAGATGCCCAACGGCGTGATCTACGCCGTGATCCCCGACCGTCAGCGCAATTTTTGGATCCCGACGAACAACGGACTGGTCAAATTCACGCCGGACACGCAGACCTTCAAAACCTACACGCGCGCGGAAGGGTTGCCAAGCAACGAATTTGACGTCGGCGCCTACTACGCCGCGCCCGACGGGGAATTGTTCTTCGGCGGGGTCAACGGCATCACGGCCTTCTACCCGGAGGCGATTGTGGATAATCCCCACGCGCCGCCGATCATGCTCACGTCCCTGACGCAGGGCGGCGAGCCGACGCCGCTGGACGGCGCCGTCGAGCACGCGCAGACAGTGACGTTCCAATGGCCGGTGAACTTCTTCGAGTTTGAGTTTGCCGCCCTGAGCTACGGGCGACCGGAGAAAAATCAATACGCCTATATGCTGGAAGGGTTAGACAAAGATTGGAATTACGTCGGGACGCGGCGGTTTGGCCGGTACACCAACCTGGCCGGCGGAACGTATACGCTCCATCTCAAAGGCTCCAACGGCGACGGCGTCTGGAACGAAGCGGGGACGGCGGTGGAAATTATCGTGTCGCCGCCGTTTTGGGGGACGTGGTGGTTCAAGGCTTTTGCCATGTTGAGCGGCGTAGGGATGGTGTTGGTGGGCTATCGCGTGCGCGTCGAGAGCATCAAAGGCCGCAACCGCTCGCTGGAGATTGAGGTGGCGCGGCGCACGGCGCAACTGCGGGCGGAAGTGGAACAACGGCTACACGTCGAAGAGGAACTGCACCAGCACAAGATGGCAGAGGCCGTGGCTGCCGAGCGCAGCCGCCTGGCGCGGGAACTGCACGACGCGGTGACGCAGACCTTATTTTCGACGAGCATGATTGCCGAAGCGCTGCCCGTGATCTGGGAGAAGGACATCGCGGAGGGGCGGCGGCGCGCGCAAGAGCTGCGGCTGTTGAGCCGGGGCGCGCTGGCCGAGATGCGCACCCTGTTGATGGAGTTGCGCCCCGCAGCGCTGCTGGAGACAGGCCTGGACGAGTTAGTCCGCCAACTGGGCGAAGCCGTTGCCGGGCGCACCGGCATCCCAATTGCAGTGACGGTGCATGGAACCTGCCGTCTGCCAGAGGAAGTCCACATTGCCCTGTACCGCATCGCGCAAGAGGCGCTGAACAACGTTGTCAAACACGCGCGCGCCAGTCAGGTCACGCTGACACTCGAATGCGTCGAAGGCTGCGAGGGGGAGCAAAGCAACGTGGAGTTGCGGGTCAGCGACAATGGGTGTGGGTTCAACCTCCGCCGCCTCCCGCCCGACCATTTGGGGCTGGGCATTATGCAGGAGCGCGCGCAGGCCGTCGGGGCTACGCTGCACATCGTCAGTTCCCCTCGACGCGGCACGCAAGTCATTGTGATCTGGCCGGCCGAAGAGGAATCGGACTCGGAGGAGGAGTGGAAAGGAGAGCCTTATGAACAGATGGCAGTCTACGCTCGGCCCTAAGCCGGATCGCCCCATCCGGGTGATGCTGGTGGACGATCACGACATGGTGCGCCGGGGGCTATCGGTCTACTTGCAGATCAAGCCCGACCTGGAGCTGGCCGGCGAAGCCAGCAATGGCCGGGAAGCAGTGGAGGTGTGCGCGCGGGTTCAGCCCGACGTGGTGTTGATGGACCTGGTGATGCCGGAAATGGACGGGGCGGCCGCGACGCAGGTCATCCGCAGCCGGTGGCCGCACATCCAGGTGATCGCGCTGACCAGTTTCCAGGAGAAAGACCTGGTGCAGAAGGTGTTGCAGGCCGGGGCTATCAGCTACTTGATGAAGAACGTGACCGGCGATGACCTGGCCGCCGCCATCCGGGCAGCGTGCATGGGACGCTCCACCCTGGCCCCGGAGGCGGCGCAGGCGTTGATTCAGGTCGCTCATCAAGGCCCGAAACCCGGCCACGATCTGACGGGACGAGAGCGCGAGGTGTTGGGACTGCTGGTCGCCGGCCTGACCAACCCGCAGATCGCGGCGCAATTGTGCATCAGCCGCTCCACGGCGCGCGCGCACGTCAGCAAGATTTTGGACAAGTTGGGGGCGACGAATCGCGCCGAAGCGATCAGCGTGGCGCTGCGGCATAAATTGGTGGCGTGAAGGTCGAAAATTAACGTAATCAAGCGACAGGTGGTCAGTCACAGAACTGTACAAGCGTCTATAGAGAAAACTCCCCGGTAGTTGGGTACTGCCGGGGAGTTTTGCCTTTAAACTGAACCTGGATGATGTGGGAGACCCGTCATCCTCCTTCAAACTGGATGATATCGGGAATAGAGTCCAGATACCTCCCGTCGTGTACACAGGAGCCCAGGTATGGGGATGCCAGGGGGTGTACTCGCCGGGAGATTTTTTTGCTCAGTCGGACGCCTTCCGGGAAGCTCGCCCCAGCCTTCAAAAACCAAAACCCTTGCTAAAGCACCATCCCAGCTCGCCAAAGGCGCCACATAGCTTCCCGGAAGGTCCAGAAAGCCGCATTGGTCAGATGTCCAATAGGTTCTCAGGCCAGTTGGAGGATAGAAAACCTATCCATTTGTATAGTTTTATTGTTTTTAAGATGTTTTACAGAACTTTACATTGAACCCTATTGAACGTCGCCTGATAGTTAATATAGAACATGGGTTGGCTGACGGATTTGAGGGGGCATTTCCGGGCCATCTGACCGGCATATCTGCCCCGTCAAATGACCAGTAAAAAGATGCTTCAACCGAATAAGCCTTTTTAGGCCAGTTGTCCGTGTTAGAAGAGGGCGCTTGGTTTTATGCTAAAGAGTAGAACACTCAAGACCCTCTTGCGGCTAAGTACATTAGGAGGGTATATGTCCAAATCTGAGTTGGTCGAAGGCGCGACGCCGACAACCGCTCTGGTGGATGCGCTGTTCCGGCAGGGGCTGCGCACCACGGCGACGCCGCCGGCGGAGCAGGTGTGGCAGCGGATCATCCAGCAGGTGCAGACGATGGAGTCGCTCCAGCGCAAAGGCGGTTTTAAGGCAGAGGCCATCCCGTCAATGCCCTTCGGGATGGGGGCCACGTATCTGTTGGGGATGCCGGCAAGAAGCGGCGTTTGAAGTAACTAGGTCCAAAGGGGGTGATACCGAATCGTAAACGTAAAACAGTATGCAGCAGTGTTTCACCAAAACCATTCACAGAACCAAATTTAATTCACAGGAGGAGTGAAATGTCTACGAAGAAGTGGTTTGTATTGGCCGGTTTTCTGGTGGCGTTAGCAATGGCCTTTGCCGCCTGCGCGACCCCGACGCCGGTGGAGATTATCAAGACGGTCATCGTGACCGAAGAGGTGATGGTGGAAGGCACCCCGGTCGTCAAAGAGGTGGTCAAGGAAGTGGTGATCACGGCCACCCCGGCCCCCGTCGAGCCGACGGCGGACCCCAACGCCCCCAAAGAGGGCGGCCAAGGCGACGTGTTCCGCGCCGCCATCCTCGAAGACCTGACTACGTTGAACTACTGGTCGGCCTACGGCCCGATCAACTCCAGCATGTGGAACTACGTGGTGGAAGGCACCTATCACCCCATCGCCTACGGGATCGGGTATCACCGCTGGGACTACGCCCCGGCCATTGCCGACGGGATGCCGACGGACCTGGAGCAAGAAGGCGATTTCTGGGTCAGCACGGTGAAAATTCGCAAAGATGGGATGTGGAGCGACGGGAACCCCGTAACCGCGCACGATTGGGCCTGGACAGCGGACGTGGCATTGAAGCTCAACCTGCAAGGGAACTGGTCCGGTTACGATCCCAATTACCTCGACCACATTGAGGCCGTGGACGATAACACCGCCAAGTTGTACTACCACACCAAGCCCGGTCTGGCGATTCACCAGTACGGCGTGCTCGGCAAGCCCTGGATGAGCAAAGCCTTCTGGGGGCCGATGGTCGATCCCCTGGTAGAGCGGATGGTCACAGAGAGCGAGGGGCTGGACAAGGAAAGCGACGCCTACACCGCGCTGGTGACGGAAATCACCCAGCAGTTAGAAACCCTCGACGCGACAGGCGAACCTTCGGCCGGCGCGTGGGTGTTCGGTCAGTGGGAAGCGGGCGCCTACATCGAGAACGTCCGCCACGAAAATTACTTCGACTATATGCGCCAGGTGACGGAATACGCCAACGGCGGGTTCAAGCAAGTCAGCGGCGACTACACCTACACCTCCGGCGATACGAGCCAGGTGGAACTCGAATACACCGAAGGCCCCTGGTTTGACAAGACCATCTTCTCCATCTACAGCTCGGACGCGGCCGTGCTGGCCCTGGACGCCGGCGAAGTGGACTTCGTCATCACCCCCAACGGCCTGAGCGAAGGCCAGGTCGCGCAGTTGGAGCCGAATCCCAACGTCTCCATCGTCACCAACGTGGCAAACGGGTTCCGCTATCTGTCCTTCAACTTCAACCGGCCGGCGCTGGCCGAGAAGGCCCTGCGCCAGGCGATTGCCTGTGTGGTTGACAAGGAATTCCTGACCCAGAGCGTGCTGCAAGGCGCGGCCATCCCGGTCAACACCATCGTGCCGGAATCGAATGCCTACTGGTACAACCCTGAGGTGCCCCTGTTCTGCGAAGGAATGACGACGCAGGAACGGATGGTAGAATCGGTGCGGATCCTCAAGGAAGCCGGCTACACCTGGGACACCGAGCCAGCCTGGAATGATGCGCGCGGCGGTTCGGTGGACTACGGCGTCGGCCTGAAGGGGCCGGACGGGCAGTACATCCCTGAATTCACGCTGCTGGCCCCCACCGCGGGCTATGACCCCCTGCGCGCCACCACCGGCGTCTACATCGAGCAGTGGATGCAGCAACTCGGTATGCCGGTCAAGGCGCAGTTGATCAACTTCAACCGCATCCTCGAACTGCGCGCTTCCGGCGACTGGGATATGTACATCCTGGGCTGGGGTCTGGGCGTGGAGCCTTCCTACGCCTGCGACTTCTTGCAGCGCGATTCCGGCTGGAACTTCGGCGCGTACAACAGCGAGGAGTTCGAGACCCTGTGCAACGCCTACAAGGCGGAAACCGACCGCGACAAGGCGCGCGAGATTGCGATGGACTTCCAGGAAGTGCTGGCCGAAGACCTGCCGTATCTCTACCTCTTCACCACCCCGCTCTACGACGCCTGGGACAACACCCGTGTGATGTTCCCCTTCACCGAAGTGGCCGACGGCATCGGCGGCGGCGCTTACGGTCTGCAAGAATACGTCCTCTCGGTGCAGTAAGAGCAACTGAAACAACAAAAACCGGGATTTTGCATAAAAATCCCGGTTTTTGGAAAAAAACATGCTTTTTCGTGGGCGGGCTGGCCCGCCCACGAAGAAGCCCTCCCCAGTAAAGGCAGGTGCTACCTATGGGAAAATATATCCTGAAACGCTTAGTCCAAATCGTCATTACGCTCTTTATTTTCCAGACGTTATTATTTGTCGTTTTGACGGCGATGCCCGGCGACGTGACCAACCGGATGTTCGGCAATCCCGACATTCCCCCGGAAGCGATTGAGCAGGCGAAAGAACGGCTGGGCCTCAACGACCCCATCCTGGTGCAATACGCCCGCTGGTGGCGCAACTTCGCCACAGGCGATTTGGGAGTGTCGTTCTCCGAATACCCCAAGCCGGTGATTGACATCATTGTGGAGCGCGTGCCACGCACGTTGACGCTCTTTTTGACGGCCACGTTGATCCAGTTCACGGTGGGTTTCACGTCGGGGCGGGTGCTGGCGTGGCAGCGCGGCGGGCTGGTGGAGTACGGCTCCACGTTGGTCGGCGTGCTGCTGTTCACCGTCTTCACCCCCTGGTTCGGGCTGATGATGATCTTCATCTTTGGTGCGCGCCTGCGCTGGCTGCCGTTGGGGAAATTCCTGGACCCCAGGATATGGAGCGCCGCCAAGATTCCCGGCCTGGCCGACAGCGCCTCCAAAGGGAACTTTGTCTTCAACCGGATGCTGTTGACGGCTTCCATCATCCTCATTCTCTGGCTGGCGATCCTGGTATTGACCCGCAAACTCAACTCCTTCCAGCGCCGCCGTATTTTGTGGGGCGGGACGGCCGGCTTGCTGGCGGTGGCCGGCATCGTATGGGCATTTTCCGGCGTCGGCCATCTGGCCTGGGACATTGTCGTCCACATGATCTTGCCGGTGATTACGGTGACGCTGGTGGGGTATGGCGGCACGATGTTGTTGACCCGCCAGACGATGCTCGACACGCTGCGCGAGGACTACATCCAGACGGCGCGCGCCAAAGGGGTGCCGGAAGTGATGGTGCGCAACAAGCACGCCGCCCGCAACGCCCTGCTGCCGGTGTTGACCAACCTCATCATCGGCATCCCCTTCACCCTCAGCGGCGGCATCATCACCGAAACCATCTTTTCCTGGCCGGGCATGGGGCGGACGTTGTTGAACGCCACCGCCGCCGAGGATGTGCCCCTGATCATGGGCGTCTTCAGCTTCATCGGCATCCTCTCCCTGCTGGCGCACCTGGTGGCCGACCTGACCTACGCCTTCCTGGATCCGCGCATTCGCTATGCGTAAGAGGCAAGAGGCAAGAGGCAAGAAGCAAGAATCCTGCATCCTGCATCCTGCATCCTTTATCTTTATTGGGAGGAATAATCAATGAGTGTAACGACTGCAACCCCGACGAGAATCATGGAACCTTTGTGGCGCGTCCGTCTGCGGTTGGCCTGGCGCTCCTTTAAGACCGGTTGGAGCATCTTCCGGGAAAACCCCATCGGGCTGATCGGCCTGGGCATGATCGCCTTCTTCGGGCTGATGGCGCTCGCGCATCCCCTGTTGATAGCGACCGTCTGGCCCCCTAACATTTACGATCCGCTGATGGGCTACGATAAAGAAATCATCAGCCATCCGTCGCCACCCACCTGGATTCCCAACGCCGCCGCCGAGATAAAATCACTCCGGCCCCTTCCCGCGTTGCGGCACATCCTGGGCACCGACCCACTTGGGCGGGACGTGTTGAGCCAGTTGATGTCCAGCACCCAATCGGAGTTTGCACTGGGAATGATGGCCGCGTTGATCACGGTCGTCGTCGAGACCACGCTGGGGGCGGTTACGGCGTATTACGGCGGCGTCATTGATATGGTTTTCATGCGCATCGCGGACGTGATGATTATGTTGCCGTTCATCCCCTTGATGATTGTCCTGAGCGCGATGTTCGACTTCCAGATGCTCCACCTGGCCCTAGTCTACGGCATCCTGGTGGGCTTTGGGGGGAACTCGCTCGTCATCAAATCGCAGGCATTGACCCTCAAAGTCAAAGCGTACATCGAAGCGGCGAAGGTGGCCGGCGGCAACGATTTGCACATCATTTTCACGCACCTGATCCCCAACCTGCTGCCCCTGGCCTTCCTCTCGATGATGATCACCGTCACCAACGCTATTTTCATTGAGGCCGTCTTATCCTTCTTTGGCCTGATCAACATCCGCATGAGTTGGGGCATCATGATCCAGATCACCCAGGCCGCCGGTTATTTGCTCACGTCCTGGAAATACTGGTATCTGATGTTCCCCGCCGGCCTGTCCATTTCTTTTCTCTGTTCCGCCTTCTACCTGGTGGGCCGCGCGATGGACGCCGTCGTGAATCCTCGACTGCGCAAACGGTGAAAATAACAGGTTGTGGGTTATGGGTTATGAGTTGTGTGATAGATAGCTATCACTCACAACCCACAACCTGCAACCCATAACCTGACTGACAATGGGAGAACAACCATGAGCTTAATACTATCTGTACAAGACTTAACAATGCACTACACCACCCGCAAGGGCGATGTCTCGGCGGTGGATAACGTTTCCTTCGATTTGGAGAAAGGCCAATCCCTGGGATTGGTCGGCGAATCCGGCTGCGGCAAGACTTCCATTGCGTTCGCCCTGATGCGCCTGCTGCCGGAAAACGGCCTCATCAAAGACGGCTACATTATGCTGGACGGCAAGGATGTCGTGGCGATGGACTACAGCGAACTGCTCAAAGTCCGCTGGCGCAGGATGGCGATGGTCTTCCAGGCCGCGATGAACGCCTTCAACCCCGTCTACACGATCGCGCAGCAGATCACCGAAGCGTTGGAACTGCACCTGGGCAACATCAGCCCGGCGCAGGCGCGGGAACGCATCACCGACCTGTTCAAGCTGGTGGGGCTGGAACCGGCTCTGATGGATCGCTACCCGCACGAGTTCAGCGGCGGGATGCGCCAGCGTGCGGTGATTGCGATGGCGCTCTCGTGCAGCCCCGACATCATCATTGCCGACGAGCCGACGACCGCGCTGGACGTAATCGTGCAGGATCGCATCCTCAAGCAGATCCGCGCGCTCCAGAAGGAGCTAAATATGGCGATGATCTACATTTCCCACGATATTGCAGTGATCGCCGAGGTGAGCGACCGCATCGGCGTGATGTACGCCGGGCGGATGGTGGAGATGGCCGACTCCCGCGACGTGTTCGAGCGTCCGAGCCACCCCTACACCTACGCGCTGATGGGCGCGTTCCCCAGCATCAAGGGCAAGCGGCGCGACCTAAAAACGCTGCCCGGCGAGCCGCCTGACCTGCTGAACCCGCCGCCCGGCTGCCGCTTCCATCCCCGCTGCCCCTATGCGACGGACGTCTGCCGCGAGAAAACGCCGGACTTCCAACCGATGGATGGCGTAACCCGGAATGATCTAAGCCACGGCCACTATATCGCCTGCTGGAATCCTTTGAAGGGGGTGGCGCTATGAACGCAGAAGCCATCACGATGACCGATACCGCCCTGGTGCGGGTAGAAGCACTGAAGAAACACTTTCCTGTCGGCGGCGGGCTGTTCCGGCGCGCGAAAAGCCACATCTATGCGGTGGACGACGTAAACTTCGCCATCCAAAAGGGCAAATCCCTGGGCCTGGTGGGAGAATCTGGCTGCGGCAAGACCACCACCGGCAAGATGCTGGCGCGCCTCCACGATCCCACCGACGGGCACATTTTCCTCAACGACATGGAGTTGGGAAAGGTAGACCTGGCCGAGGTGAAGGGAACGCAGCTCAAAACCTTCCGCCGCCGTGTGCAGATGATCTTCCAGGACCCTTACGAGTCGCTCAACCCGCGCCGGACGATCTTCGACACGGTCGTAGAGCCGCTGGCCGTGCAGGGCATCGGCGACCTGATCGAGCGCGAGGAGCGCGTCGCCAACTTGCTGGACATGGTAGGGCTGACGCCGGCGGATACTTTCATGTTCCGCTTCCCCCACGAACTCTCCGGTGGGCAGCGCCAGCGCGTGGCAATTGCGCGCGCGCTCATCATCAACCCGGCCTTCATCGTCGCCGACGAGCCGACCTCGATGCTGGACGTCTCCATCCGCATCGGCGTGATGCAGTTGATGCAGGAGCTGGCCGACCGGTTCGCCGTGAGCTACCTTTACATCACCCACGACCTGGCGGTGGCGCGCTATATGTGCCAGGACATCGCTGTGATGTATTTGGGCAAGCTGGTGGAAATGACCGAAACGGAAGAATTGCTGGCGCACCCGCTCCATCCCTACACCCAGGCCCTCATTTCTGCCGTTCCCATCCCCGATCCGCGCGTCCAACGCGAGGCCATTGACATCAAAGGCGGCATCGCGCAGCCCATTGACCCGCCCGCCCGCTGCCGTTTCTACGACCGCTGCCCGCGCGCCGACAACCAGTGCCGCGACAACGACCATCCCCCGCTGGAAGACAAAGGGAACGGGCACATGGTCGCGTGCTACAAGGTATAGATTGCTTCTATTGACGAAACGTGAAACGTGAAACGTGATGATTTTTACAGTGAAAGCTGCACGTTTCACGTTTCACGTTTCATGCCCCAGAATGACCACGCCAATGAAGAGAGTGAGGACAACGCCAATGGCTCAACGGATCGTGGGAATCATCATGCTGATACTTCTATTCGCCGGTTGCGGGCAGACGCCGCCAACGCCATTGAAGCCTGTGGCAACGTCCACCGCCGTCATCTCGCCGCCGACTGCGACCTCACGTCCGACAGCCACGCCGGTTCCGCCGACGGCCACACCGCTGCCGACCGCCACGCCATTGCCCACGGCCACACCGGTTCCACCCACCGCCACACCGATCCCGCCCACTGTCACGCCGGCGCCGCTGGTCATTCCGCTGGCATCCGGTGAAGCCCGCGCGCCGGGCGCCGTCTATACCCGCCCGGCGGATGGCATGGTCATCGTTTACGTCCCGGCCGGTGAATTCCTCAAAGGCTCGGCGGACAACGATCGGGAGGCCGAGGCCAACGAGAAACCGCAGCGCACCGTCAACGTTGAGGCCTTCTGGATCGATCGCACCGAAGTGACGGTGGCCCAATTCCGCGCCTTTGTCCAGGCGACCGGTTATCGCACCACGGCAGAAGAGAAAGGTTGGGCTTACGCTTACGTGGAAAGCGCCGGGGAATGGCAAAAAGTCAATGGCGCCGACTGGCAGCATCCCTTTGGCCCGGAAAGCAATGCTGAGGATACTCATCCTGTCGTCCAGGTCACCCGGAACGACGCCGCGACTTACTGCGCCTGGGCCGGCGGGAGTTTGCCCGGCGAGACGCAGTGGGAGAAAGCCGCGCGCGGTACCGATGGGCGTATCTACCCGTGGGGCAACGACTTCGATGGGACTCTGCTGAATTACTGCGACTCGCGCTGTGGCGGAGAGCGCGCCTACGATGACGGATACCAGTACACCGCGCCGGTGGGAAGTTACCCCGGCGGGGCCAGTCCCTATGGCGTGCTGGATATGGCCGGCAACGTCTGGGAGTGGACCACATCCCGTATGCTGCGCGGCGGCTCCTGGAACCACGACCGGAGCGGGATGCGCGCCGCGTACCGCCTCGAAGCGCCGCCAGACACCGCTGTGGACAACTTCGGCTTCCGGTGTGTGGCGCAGGCAGCAAATTAATTTCCTCATTGTGGAGATAGACCATGTTACTTTATCTCTCAAAACGCGCCTTATCCAGCCTGATCGCACTCTTCATCTTTGTATCGTTTATGTTCTTCGTCACGGAGATCATGATCCCTGGCGACTTTACAACGCAATTTTCAGAGCAGTTGAGCGTGCAACAACGCGCCGCGCTCCAAGAATCCCTGGGGCTGAATTTGCCGCTGGGGCAGCGCTACCTGAACTGGCTGGGGAACTTGTTGCACGGCGACCTGGGGATGTCTTTGTATGGCCCGGCGGTGACGGTCACGCTCAAAAGCGTGTTACCCTATACCCTGCTGGTCTTCTTCATGGGCACACTCATCGCTTTTCAACTGGGGCAATGGTTGGGCCGTTGGGCCGCCTGGCCGAGCGAGTCCGCCGATCGCTGGCTCACCTCAATAAAGCGCACCCTGTCCGGGGGGATGTCGTTGGGCGCGGTGATCTTTTATACCGCCTTTCCACCCTGGCTCTGCTTTCTGGTCGCCACCTGTCTGTCCCAACATCTGTCCATGGTCCGCGAGTTTCGCTACGGTCAACGCGGGCGTAGAGAACTCTTTATGGGGAAGATATGGAAGAACACGGCTCTGACCCCGCCGGTGGTGATGGTCAAAATTGTGATTACCTTTGTCGTCGTGTGGCTATTCCTGGGCTGGGTGAATCGCCTGCTGGCCCGCAAATTTCATTGGCGACTGTCGGTCGGCATTCAGCTACTGCTCTTCGTCAGCCTGCTCGTGGGAAGCTGGTACGTCCTGGGCTTTGGCCCGTGGGCATTGAGCGTGATGGAATCAGCTTCGTCCGCCTTGATCACCTACGTTCTGCTCTCCTTTGGGGAAACCTTGCTCATTATGCGCACCAGCATGGCAGATACGCTGCAAGAGGACTACATCACCACCGCGCGCGCCAAGGGCGTGGCGGAGGCGATGGTGCGCGACGGCCACGCCGCCCGCACGGCGCTGCTGCCGGTGTTGAGCCGATTCATCGTCAGCTTCCCTTATATGCTCACCGGAGTAGTCATCGTTGAGGATGTCTTGGGCTGGCCGGGCGTCAGCCGCTCGCTGTTTAATTCCCTTTACCAACAAGACATGCCGGTGGTGATGGGCGCCTTGTTGTTAGTCGGGATAGTTTCTGCTGTGGCCCGCCTGGCCCTGGATGTGGTCTACGCAGTGCTTGACCCGCGCATCCGTTACGACCGAGGCGGACTCAGGAGGGCAACATGAATCTCAAACCAGGTTGGTCGCTGCTAAAACGGCAGGCCTCAACAATGAGGCGGCAATTCGGACATGACTGGCAGATTTTCGCCCGCAATCGCCTGGCGATATTGGGGGTAATCCTGATTGTCACGTTCGGGATGATCGCGTTGGTGTATCCCATTCTGCGTATGACAGTATTCAATTACAAGCTATACGATCCGGTCGCCGGTTTCGACGTGCGTATGCCCCACCCCTCCAAGCCGGGGCCAGAGCACCTCCTGGGTACCGATTCCTTGGGGCACGACGTGTTGAGCATGTTGCTAGCGGCCACAGCGCCCACGTTTATCATCGGAATCGCCGCCGCCGTGACCGCCGCCGCCGTCAGCTCAGTCGTGGGGTTGTTGAGCGCGTACTACGCCGGCGCCGTGGACGCTATCCTGATGCAGATCGCGGATGCGTTTTTGCTGCTGCCCGCGCCGCTATTTATGGTCATCATGGGGATGCGCTTCCCGAATTTGACCTCGCTTGAATTGGGGATCATCTACGGGACCATCGCCGGATTTGGAGGCGCGGCGATTTTGGTGCGCGCGCAGGCCTTGCAAGTGATGGCGAAGCCCTTCATCAGCGCGGCGCGGGTGGCCGGCGGTTCCAGCCTTCACATCATCTTTACCCACTTGTTGATTCACGTCGCGCCTCTCGTCGCCCTCCAGATGATGCTGACCGTGACGGGGGTGGTGGTGGCGGACGGCTTCATCGCCTTCTTCGGCTTCACGCGCAACTACTTGAATTGGGGCGCAATGATCTATTCGAGTTTTGTCTATTCCTACACCTTCCAAACCGGGACTGAGTGGCACGTTTTGCTGCCCCCGGCCATTGCCCTGTCGCTGTTTGCTGCGGCGTTTTACTTTGTCTCCAGGGGCTTGCAGGACATTACCGATCCCTACCGAAAACACCCGGCCGAAAACGGCAAGAATTTAACATTGTGGCAAAGGATTTGAAAGATTATATGCGGAAAAAGCTTTTATGGATGGGTCTGGTACTTATGTTGCTCACCGGCTGCGCGGAGCGGGTTCACACGCCGCGCCTGCTGCCGGAATGGGGTCGGGCAGCGCGCGTGGGCGTGAGTTCGCGCCCGGCTCCCGTGGGATTGGTCGTCGCGCCGGATGGCAGCCGGGTGGCGCTGGCGTGGCCTACACGCAACGCGACGGACGATGCGCCGGAGTTCATCCACCTGCTCGTGTTGAACAATCACGGCGCGACGCTGGCCGAGTATGACTTTCCCTCGCCGGTCGCCGAATTGGACCAGGTTCAATTGCTATCCGCGAGTGACGGCACGCTGCACCTGCTGTGGCTGTCCGGGAAATCAGATGACCGCACCCTGTGGTACGCTCCCTTGCCATCCCTGGCCGCAGTGGACATCGAACCGCCGACGCTGACGCCGCAAGCGGTATCGTCAGATGCGACAGCCATACGCCGGTACAGAGCCGCCACGCTGCCCTCCGGCGATGTGCTGGCGCTCTGGACGACCTCGCGCGGCGCTTTGCAGGGTTGGCGCAGTTCTGACGGAGAAGTCCAGACACTGCTGGATGGCGTGCAGCAGGCCGACTTTGCCGTGGATAAGATCGGTCAAGTACACGTGACATGGTCGGAATCGGACATGGTGAGCGCCTTGCTTCTCTATCACGCCGTGCTCGATCCGAAGACGCTGACGTTGCGCGACGCCCGGCTGATGACAGAAATTGGCTTGCCGGGGCAGTCGTTGGCAAGCGCGATAGATGGCCCGGTGATCGGCCTGGATGAAGCGCACCTCTACCTGAGCTGGACGCAGCGCGTCCGAGGGCGGGGCGTCGCGGAGGCGTTGTACCTCGCAACCTTTCCACTTTCCGGCGACGCCGGCGAAGTTACGGGACAGCCGGTCCCCTTTGCCGCAGATTTCCCGCCGACACCGGAGGCCGTCTCTGGACTTAGTCCCTGGAGTCCCCTGCCGTTGGGAGACACCAACGTCCGCCAGGCGCCGTGGGTGTTTTCTTCCCCGGATGGCCTGCTGTTGGCGCTGCCCATCCAGTACAGCACGCGCAGCCGCACGGAATACCAGCCCACGCTCGTCCCCGTGCGCGACGGCCGCCCGCTGGGCTACCTCGCCCTCACCTGGACCGACGCGACCTCACTCTATCCCGTCATCGCCGCCGACGCAGGCGGGCAACGCTACGTGGCGTGGGTGGATGCGCCGGGCGACGCCTTCCACTATCCCGTCTACCTGAGCAGCACCGCCCCGGCCTTGCACAGCGCGTGGCAGCACTTAACGCTGAACGACTACGGCGCGGCGGCCTGGGACTACGTCAACCGCGTGACTCTGGGGCTTTTTATGCTACCATTGATTTTGGTGTGGCTAATCGTGCCCTGCGTCTGGCTGCTCATCATGCTCGCGCGCGGCCACGACACTGGCGGACGCGGCTACCTCACCCTGACGGGCGCGGCGCTGCTGTACATCGGCTCAAAATACCTGCTGACCTTCCCCATCTTGACGTACCTGCCGGGCCTGGAATACCTGCCGCCAACCGTAGGGCGGGCGCTCATCTACGCCCTGCCGGTGGCGCTGCTGCTGTTCAGCGCGGGCGTGGTCGCCCTGGCGACGCGCCCCTGGAAGCGGCCAGACTTTTCCGTGATGCGCACCTACCTCTCCATCATCCTGATAGACTTCTGCCTTTCGGTAAGCGTCTACGCCATAGGGTATTCCGAATAGGCGGCATAAGCAGTTTTACTTGATCGTGAAACGTAAAACGTGAAGTCATCACGTTTCACGTTTCACGTTTCATAAACTTGAAATCACAAAGGAGTCATGATGGATCAACAAGGCTTTCGCACGATGCTACAGAAACGCAACATCCCAGAGGACAAAATTGAAGCGGCCATCGCCCTCATCGGCCACTTCGAGGAGTTCCTCGCCGACATGGGGGACATGCCCATCACCGAGGCGGCCTGGGCTTTCTCGGAGCGGCTGATCCAGGAAGGGCAAAACACCGAGGACAACTACCTGGCCCTGGCGCGCTACGGATTCTTCACCCAAAACAATGCGCTCTTCGTCGCCATCCTCGAATTGCTCGACGGCGAAGAGGCGCAGCGCAATTTTTACCGCAAGGTGGCCGAGGTTTTCGGCGAAGAAATCCGCGATGAAGTCTTTGCCGGGATCGGCGTCGCGCCGCTGGGGTTGCCCACGCCAGCCAAGCCCCGCACAATGCACCCTGTCGTCGCGCGCCTTGAGGCCAAAGTCGGCGAGGCAGCGTGCCGCGCCCTGCTGGCCGACAGCCTGCGCGACCTGCCGGACGAATACTTCGCGGACGAACGCCAGCGCTACGAAGCCTCCGGCGGCGACCTGGATGAATACCTGCGCCTCAAAAAGCAAGCCTTCGTCGAGCGCCTCGAAGCCTGCCAGCGCGAGGGACGGCTGTTCTTTGCGCAAGAAGTCACCAACGAGGTGATCGCCTTCGTCAAAAACGACCCCGAAATCGGCGGCGGGCGGCGCGAAGGCAACGTGGTCTACGAGACCAAAATCCCCTTCATGACCCCGCAATACCTCGCTGCTGCCGACCCGGTGATGAAACGCTACTTCTATTGCCACTGCCCCTGGGCGCGCGAGGCCATCAAGAACGGCGACACGAGCCTCACGGCGACGTTCTGTCAGTGCAGCGCGGGCTTCCACAAGAAGCCGTGGGAAATCGCGCTGGGCCGCCCGGTCAAGGCCGAAGTCCTCGAATCCGTCCTCAAAGGCGACGACCGCTGCCGTTTCGCCATCCACCTGCCGCTGGAATAGAATCTTTCACCGCAGAGCACGCAGAGCGCGCAGAGATTTTTTACTTTCCCCTCTGTGACCTCTGTGCTCTCTGTGGCTATTTTTGAAGGAGTTTTTATCATGCGCTATGTATCCTTGCTTGTGGTGTTAATGTTGGTGTTAGCCGGATGTACAACGAAACCGGAGAAGTCGGCACCGGTGACGCTCTTCTACGAAGAAAACGCCCAGGTCGAAATCATCAGTTCCCAGGGCACGCGGGTTTTGATGGATGTCTACGACCCGCAACTGTTGAGCGCGCCGGCGACGGAAAACGACGTACTGTTGACCACCCACAACCATTCCGACCACCAGAACGGCAAGTTCCTCAAGAGTTTCACGGGGCAGCAGTTGCTGATCCGTGAAGGCGAGATTGCGTTGGAGGATGTGAAGATTCGGGGGATTGCGTCGGCGCACAACGACGGTCTGCCGCTCAAGCCGGAGGGCGGCAGCAATTACATCTACATTGTGGATGTGGATGGGCTGCGCATCGTCCACTTTGGCGATATCGGCCAGGCCGAACTGACCCCCGACCAACTGGAAGCGTTGGGCACGGTGGACATTGCCATCATGCAGCTTGCTAATTCCTTCAGCAGCGTAGACGTTAAAAACAAAATCGGCTTCAACTTGATGGCGCAGGTCAAGCCCAAAGTCATCATCCCCACCCACTACAACAAAGCGGCGCTGGAATATGCCCTGCAACTCTGGCCGGGCTTTTACGCCGGAAAGCAAGTCACCTTCAGCCGCGACCAACTGACGGACGAGACCCGCCTGCTCATCTTGGGCGGGATGGGAGAAATCTATCAGAAAACCTACGCCTTGCAGGCGTGGCAAAGCGGCAACCCAGAAAGTACCAGCAAATGAAGATTTCAACGCAAAGGCACCAAGGCGCAGAGACGCTAAGATTATTTAATTTCTTTGCGTCTTTGCGTCTTTGCGTTAAATATTTTTATTCTGAGGAGGACCTATGATCCGTCGAAGGTTCAAGAAAATCATGAAGGGATTGCTGTTGCTGCTCCTATTGACTGGCTGTGTGAGCCAACCGACGCCCGTTCCGCCGACATTGCCGGCTGCAAACACACCTGTTGCGGCGCCCACGACGGCGCCCGCGCCGACAGTCTCGACACCCCTCGCCCCCACGCCAACATCAACACAGTCCACCCCGGCAGAACCCACCTCCGCCCCACTTGACCTCCCTCCCGTTGCAGCGGGATTGCAAGGCCTGGACATAGACGCCTTCTTCGCGGAATCCTACAAGGCGCTGCTGCTCCGCACTCCGCAGTACGTCACCGAACTGGGCGTCTCTGCCGATTTTGGCGTCGGCAACGACCGGCTGAACGACATGTCCGACGCCTACATCCGCGAAACGCAGGGTTTAGAGACCGCCCTCCTGGCCCTCCTCAAAACCTACGACCGCGCCGCCCTCACGCCGGAGCAGCAGCTTTCCTACGACATCTACCTGTGGTATCTCGAAGACACTGTTCGCGGCCACGAGTTTCTGTACGACGACTACATCGTCCGCCCTGGCGTCATCGGCTACCCCGGCAGCCTGGAACACTTCTTTACCCAGATTCACCCCGTGACGAGCCGCAAGGACGCGGAAGATTACATCACGCGCCTGGGTCAGGTGAAACTACAAATGGAGCAAGTGGTGGACGACCTGGATCGTCGTGCGCAGGCCGGCGTGATGCTGCCGCGCTTCATCAACCAGTGGATGGCGAGCAATATCCTTGAGATGTCCAAGACCGCGCCGACCGACACGCCTTTCTATGCGAGCTTTGCGGAAAAGCTCGCCGCCGTGGAGGCCCTTGGCGCGTCCGACCGGCAGGACTTGCTCAAAGCGGCGGAATCCGCTATTCAAGACTCCGTGCTGCCCGGCTACGCGGCGCTGGCCGACTGTCTGGAAGCGCAGCAGAAGACGGCTACTGACGAGATTGGCGCGTCCAAATTCCCTAACGGACGGGAGTATTACGCTTACATCCTCCAGCACTACACCACCACCGACCTGACCACCGACGAAATCCACGAGCTTGGCCTGCAAGAAGTGGCGCGCATCCGGGCCGAGATGCAGATGCGCTTCGACGACCTGGGCTACCCCGCCGAGGCCAGCCTGCCGGCCCTCTATAACCGCGTGATCAAAGAGAGCGGCATCCTGTACGGCGCCGACATCCAGCCGGCCTACGAAGCGCTCATTGAGGCGGCGGAACGGGATTCGGCGGCCGCCTTCGATTTGCGCCCGCAAGCCCGCGTCATCGTCGTCGGCGGGGAGAGCGGCGGCTACTACAGCGGCCCGGCGGTGGACGGCTCGCGGCCCGGCGCCTTCTACGCCGCGACCACCGGCGCCGACTACCCGTACAAAATGCCCTCGCTGGCCTATCATGAATCCGTACCCGGCCATCACTACCAGATCGCGCTCGCCCAGGAGTTGGATTTGCCGCTGTTCCGCACCGACATCGGCTTCATCGGTCACATCGAGGGTTGGGCGCTCTACGCGGAATGGCTGGCGTATGATCTGGGCTGGTACGAGGGCAACGTCTACAGCGACCTGGGCCGCCTGCAATACGAGATGTTCCGCGCGGTGCGGTTGGTGGTGGATACTGGCGTCCACGCCAAAGGCTGGACGTATGACGAGGCGGCGACTTATATGGTGGACAACATCGGTTATCCGCGCGGCGTGGCGGAAGGCGAACTCTGGCGGTACATCACCTGGCCGGGGCAGGCCACCGCCTACAAGATTGGGATGATCAAGCTCCTGGAACTGCGCCAGAAAGCGCAGGACGCCCTGGGCGATCAGTTTGATCTCAAAGCCTTCCACAACGTCGTCATCGGCAACGGCGGCGTGCCGCTGGCGATTTTGGAGCAGTTGGTGGACGACACCATTGCCCGGACCCTCCAAGAAAAATAGACCACGAATCTCCGCAAATCTGCACGAATTGGCGCGGTGATGGGCTACTGTCCATCACCGCGCTTCTTTGTACATGGCCTCAACGGATTGAACGGATTAAACGGAAAGATGTCCGTTAAATTCCGTTGAATCCGTTGAGAAAAAAATCTTTTTCATTATCGGGGCTGTAACCCCGATTCGGTCACATTCCGCGTAAGTTTCGGAATCTTCTGAAATTGCCTATTGACAAAGATGAGATTCTGCTATAAAATGTAATCGGTTGCAGAAAACGGTTTCAGAGAACGATTTCAGAATACAGTTTCAGAGAACGGTTTCAGCAACCAATAGCAAGACAAACTCCTCCATTTCAAAGGCCCAGAAACAATGTCACCCACAACCATAGCGGATGTTGCGCGCGTTGCCAAAGTCTCCAAGGCGACGGTCAGCCGGGTATTAGCCGGACAGAGTCAGTATATCCGCGCCGAGACCCGTCAGCGCGTCCTGGCGGCCATCGAAGAACTGGGCTACCATCCCAGCCACGCGGCGCGCAGTCTCAAATCCAAGCGCAGTTGCACGCTGGGGATCGTGGGGTATGGGTTGGAATTCTATGGGCCATCCTGCACCCTCTCTGGCGCGGAGGAGGAGGCCAGTGAATTGGGGTACACCCTGCTGCTGCACCTCATCCGTCAACCGGAGACCAACAATGTCGCGGAATTATTGGATGAGATGCAGGCGCGGTACGTGGATGGCCTCATCTGGGCTGTCCCGGAAATCGGCAACAATCACGCCTGGCTCGAAGACCCGGCCTTTCAACCCTCCGTCCCGGTCGTCTTTCTAAGCGCGGAACCGCGTCCCAATCGTTTCGTGGTCGCCGTGGATAACTACACCGCCGGGTTGACGGCAACGCGCCATCTGATCGCCCAGGGATGTCAAAATATTGGGTTGATCACCGGCCCGCTGGACTGGTGGGAAGCGCGGCAGCGCAAGTTGGGGTGGAAAGATGCGCTGGAAAGCGTCGGACTGCCCCGCAAAGAAGGGTTTGTGGCCGAAGGCAACTGGTCGGCCTCAACCGGTGAAAGCGGCCTGACGCAATTGCTGACCAAACATCCAGAGATGGATGGGGTGTTTGTCTGCAACGACCGGATGGCGGTGGGGGCGTTGAAAGTTGCGCGTGAGATGGGCCGCCGGGTCCCGGAAGACCTTGCCATCATCGGATTTGACAATGTGCAGGACGCCGCCTATTTCTATCCGGCGCTCTCGACAATGCACCAGGATATGATCGAAGTAGGCCGGCGGGCAGTGCGAGAGTTGAGCAAAGGGATCGAGGCGCAGCAGAACAACGCGCCTTATCCGCCCACCGCATTGCTGTTGCAAGCAGAACTCGTGATGCGCGATAGTTCACGGCGGAGCCGGGGTTGATTGGAGAGCAGCGCCCATGAGCGACGAAAAGTACACCATCGGCGTAGATTACGGGACTGAATCCGGGCGAGCGGTCTTAGTCAACGTCAGAACCGGCGAAGAGCTGGCAACCGCCGTCCACCCTTATGGCGACAGCGTGATTGACGCCCATCTGCCCGGCAACGACAAGCCGCTGCCCCCCGACTTCGCCTTGCAAAATCCGCAGGACTACATTGCCGTATTGCAGGAAACCATCCCCACCGTGCTGCGCGAAAGCGGCGTGGCGACGGAAGATGTTATCAGTGTCGGCACGGACTTCACCGCTTGCACGATGCTGCCGGTCAAGGCGGATGGCACACCGCTCTGCACGCTGCCGGAATGGCGCGACAACCCCTACGCCTGGGTCAAGATTTGGAAGCATCACGCCGCACAGCCGGAGGCGACCCAGTTGAACAAAACCGCGCACCAGCGCGGCGAGACCTGGCTTGACCTTTACGGCGGCAAGATTTCGTCTGAGTGGCTCATCCCCAAGATTTGGGAGACGCTGAACAAGGCGCCGGAAGTGTACGCAGCCGCGGACCGCTATGTGGAAGCGGCTGACTGGATTGTGTGGCAACTGACCGGTGCGGAGAAGCGCAACGCCTGCACCGCCGGGTACAAAGCGATCTGGCACAAGCGCAGCGGCTATCCTAGCGACAATTTCTTTGGGTCGCTCGACCCGCGCCTGCGCAACGTGGTGGACGCCAAACTGTCGCGTGACATTTATCCCCTGGGGCAACGCGCGGGTGGGCTGACGCCGGAAATGGCCGCGTTGACGGGGTTGCGCCCCGGCATCGCGGTGCCGGTGGGCAACGTGGATGCGCACGTCGCCGTGCCGGCGGCCACGGTGGTCGAGCCGGGGCGGTTGGTGGCAATTATGGGCACGTCCACCTGCATGATGGTGCTGGGCAAAGAAGAGCGCATCGTGGAAGGGATGTGCGGCGTCGTGGAGGACGGCATCATCCCCGGACTGTTCGGATTTGAGGCGGGTCAGTCGTGCGTGGGCGATCATTTTGCCTGGTTTGTGGATAACGGCGTGCCGCCCGCGTATCAAGCCGAAGCGGCGCAGCGCGGCTTGACCACCCACCAGCTTCTTGAGGAAAAGGCGTCCCGGCAAAAGCCCGGCGAACACGGCCTGTTGGCGCTGGATTGGTGGAACGGCAATCGTTCGATTCTGGTGGACGTGGACCTGACCGGCCTGCTGCTCGGCGCGACGCTGGCGACCAGGCCGGAAGACGTCTACCGCGCCCTGATTGAGGCCACGGCCTACGGCGCGCGAGCGATCATCGAAGCTTTCACCAGCAGCGGCGTGCCGGTGAATGAGATTGTCGCCTGCGGCGGGCTGCCGGGGCGGAATCGTCTGCTGATGCAAATCTACGCCGACGTGACCGGGCGGGAAATCAAGGTGGCCGGCACGGAGCAGGCGGGCGCGCTCGGCTCGGCGATGTTCGCCGCCGTGTCCGCCGGCAAAGCCGCCGGCGGCTACGACAGTATTATTGAGGCAGCGCAGGCGATGGCGCATCTGCAAGCGGTGACCTACAAGCCCATCCCCGCCCACAAGGCGGTCTACGATCAGCTTTACGCCGAGTACGTTAAATTGCACGATTACTTTGGGCGCGGAACCAACGACGTAATGAAACGCCTGAAGTCGCTGCGCCAGCAGGTGCTGGCAAACAATTAGTGCGGGTTCTCCTCCTTGAGCCTCTCTCACAGGTCGCGTGAGAGAGGGAGGCCTGGGTGTGTTTGGGTCAATTCCCAAACCCAAACACACCTTATTTTCCCTCTCCAGCGGGTGAGAAGAGATATCAGGAGGATAAGGTGAATGTGTTATGTGGTACAAGAGGCTTTTTATCCCGGAGAAGCCTCTGCCATACAAGTGACAGTCTCTAATCAAAAAAAATCAGGAGGTGGATATAGAATCGCAAACTCTGTATAAAGTTCGATTAAAAATAAAATGAAGAAGGAGGTGAATGACAAAACACCATTCGAGGTCGGAAAAAGAAATGCCTGCTCAGGGATTAGTGTTTTTACGCAGGTACTTTCGGCGAGCGATACAGCCCTGATAAAGGCTTTATCGCCTATCAATTATGTCTTACATCTCTCCGCAAGGAGAACCCAATCAAAAAGGAGAAGATCATGTTCAAGAAATACACTGTACTCGGCTTGCTGTTAATCGTGGCTGTCTTAGTTCTGACGGCTTGTGGCGGCGACAAAAAGGCGGCAGAAAAGGCTAGTTGCGCGCCAAACTGCAAATATACCGACATGACATTCTGTTATCCGCAACTGGGCGCTGAGAGTGACTGGCGCACCGCCAACACCGCTTCCTTCAAAGAGACTGCCGGTGAATATGGCGTCCGCTTGATTTTCTCTGACGCCCAGCAGAAGCAAGAAAACCAGATTTCGGCCTTGCGTTCCTGCATCCAGCAAGAAGTGGATGTGATCGGCCTGCCCCCGGTAGTCGAAGACGGGTGGGATGCGGTTTTGACGGAAGCCAAGAATGCCGGTATCCCCGTCATCATCGTAGACCGCAGTGTCAGCGCCAGCACGGACCTGTACGCCGCGCACATCGGCTCCGACATGAAGTTGGAAGGCGAACGCGCTGCTGAAGAATTCAACAAGAAGTTCCCGAGTGGCGCCAAAGTCCTCGAACTCTCCGGCACCACCGGCTCCGGCGCCGCCGTCGGGCGCGCTGATGGTTTCCGCGCCAAGCTTAACGCCAACATCGAGATCATTGACTCGCAGACCGGCAACTTCACCCGCGCTGAGGCCCTCCCCGTGATGCAGGCCTTCCTGCAAAAATACAAGCCCGGTGTGGATTTCCAGGGCATCTTCATCCACAATGACGACATGGGCATCGGCGCCATCGAGGCTTTGAAGGCGGCCGGCGTCAAGCCCGGCGACCTCTTCATCGTCTCTGTGGACGGCACACGCGGTGGTTTCCAGGCCATGGTGGATGGCTGGTTCCAGGCGGATGTGGAATGTAACCCGCTGCTCGGCCCGCAGGTACTGGAAATGGGGCTGAAGCTCATGAATGGCCAAACGATTGAGCGGGAAGTGCTCACCAACGAGACGGTCTATTACCCGGACAAAGCCGCTGAGTTGCTGCCGTCTCGCAAGTACTAAACCTCAAAGTAAGGTCGCGGTAAACACGCGCAGACGAACCTAGAGGATAGAGAAGCGGCGTAGATAAAACGTCGCTTCTCTATCCTAGTCACAAACTATTTTTGGGCAGGTTACTTCTATGAACGATCCAATAGATGTCGTGAAGATGTCGGGAATCACCAAACACTTTCCAGGCGTGCTCGCCCTTGAGGATGTGGACTTTGCCTTGCGGAAGGGAGAAATCCACGCGCTGGTAGGAGAAAACGGCGCCGGAAAATCCACGTTGATCAAGGTCTTGACGGGGGTGGAGCAGCCGGATCAAGGGACTATTGAGCTTGAGGGGAAGGCCGTCCATGTGCGCTCGCCCCAACACTCCCAGGAACTTGGCATCAGCACGGTGTATCAGGAGGTGAATCTTTGCACCAACATCTCCGTCGCCGAGAACATCATGCTGGGCCGTGAACCGCGCCGCTTCGGCAGCATTCACTGGCAAAAGATGAATGAATTGGCGCGCAAGGCGATCAATCGTCTGAGCATTGATGTTGACGTGACTCAGCCTCTTGGAAATTATTCTATTGCTATCCAACAGATGGTAGCCATTACCCGTGCGCTGGAAGTCTTGTCGGCTAAGGTGCTGATTTTAGACGAACCCACCTCCAGCCTGGACATTCACGAAACGAATCTGCTCTTCGATGTTATGCGCAAACTGAAGAGCGAAGGTATTGGTATCATCTTCATTACACATTTTTTGGATCAGATTTACCAGATAGCGGATCGGATTACGGTCCTGCGGAACGGCAAGCTGGTAGGGACTTACGAGGTCGTTTCTCTACCCCGCGTTGAACTGGTTGCTAAAATGCTGGGACGCAGTTTGACGGAATTGGATGCCATAGCAAAAGTGAAATCCCAAGAAGCAGAGAAAAAGGCCCAGCAACATTTGGTTGAAGCACAAGGCCTGGGGCGCGCGGGGTCGCTGGAACCGGTGGATCTGGAATTGGATGCCAGTGAAGTTTTAGGGATTGCCGGATTGTTAGGTTCTGGCCGCACAGAGATGGCCGGCTTGATTTTTGGGATCGCCGCGCCAGATAGCGGTTCTCTTATGGTGGCCGGCGAGAAAGTGAGCAAATTTTCTCCCCTTGAATCTCTGAAACGCGGCATTGCCCTGTGTCCCGAAGATCGCAAAGCCGAGGGCGTGGTGGGAGACCTGACCATCCGCGAAAATATCATCCTGGCCTTGCAGGCGCGTTATGGCTGGTTCAAATTCATCTCCGCGCAAAAACAAAATGAAATCGCCGCCAGATATATTCAATTGTTAGGGATTGTGACCCCTTCTCCTGAGCAGTTGGTGAAGAATTTGAGCGGCGGCAATCAACAGAAAGTCATCCTGGCCCGCTGGCTGGCGACGAATCCCAAGGTCCTCATTTTGGATGAGCCGACGCGCGGTATAGACGTAGGGGCGAAAGCAGAGATTCAAAAACTGGTGATGCAATTGGCAGAGGAGGGTAAATCGTGTGTGTTTATCTCCTCTGAATTGGAAGAGGTTCTGCGTGTCAGCAACCGGGTGGCTGTCCTGCGTGATCGTAAGAAGGTTGCTGAATATACCGGAGACGTGGACGAAAAGACCCTCATTCACGCCATGGCAGGAGAAGCATGAAACAGACATCGTTTTTTAAGAAATTTCGTAATAGCCAGTTGTTCTGGCCGCTTGTAGCCTGGGTGCTGATTCTCATTTTCAATGCCATTGTCGAACCGGGTTTCTTCAAACTCGGCATCATCGAAGACCCCGTCTATGGAAAACACCTGTACGGCAATCTGGTTGACATCTTTAATAATGGCGCGCCTCTGATGTTGGCGGCCATCGGGATGACCCTGGTGATTGCTACGGGCGGCGTTGACCTTTCGGTAGGCGCTGTCATTGCCATTTCTGCGGCGATGGGCGCGGTGTTGATCAATCCCGCGCTGGGGAATCAATTGATCACAAACGACATCCTGACCCGAAACGCCACCAACACGCCCTTGCCCCTCATCATCCTCGCCGATTTGGCCGCCGGTACGTTATGCGGGCTGTGGAACGGGTTATTGGTTTCCAGAGCGAAAATTCAGCCGATGGTGGCTACGTTGATCCTGATGGTGGCCGGGCGCGGCATTGCCCAACTCATTACGAATGGGCAAATCATGACGATCTATTACACGCCCTATTTCTGGTTTGGCAATGGCTACATTCTAGGGTTGCCGGTCTCGATTTACATTGTCGCGCTCGTCTTGTTCCTGGCCTGGCTATTGGTGCGCAAAACCGCCATCGGCCTGTTCGTCGAATCGGTCGGAATCAACGCCAAATCCACGTTCTACAGCGGCATCAACGAGAAAAACGTCAAACTCCTGGCCTACGCTTTCTGCGGATTTTGTGGCGCAATTGCCGGCTTGATCCTCAGTTCCTACGTCCACAGCGCCGATGGCAACAACAATGGGCTGAACTATGAGTTGGACGCCATCCTGTCGGTCGTCATGGGCGGCACCTTGATGACCGGCGGCCGGTTCTCGCTGTTTGCCAGCGTGATTGGCGCAGTCGTTATCTGGACCTTCACGGTGACGGTCTACAGCCTGGGAGTGCCAGCCAACGCCCTGTTGGCCGCCAAAGCCGTCCTGGTCTTGCTGGTCATCCTGCTCTACTCCGACTACTCCCGCCGTCTGATGAATCAACTATTCGAGCGAAGAGGTTCTCAACATGATACAGCGCGCTAAACCCTTCCTTTTGCGATACGGGTCGTTGCTCCTGACCTTTGCCGTCTTTCTCCTGGTCTACTTTATCGGCGGTCAACTGTATCCCACCATGCGCAAGCCGCAGGTGTTTTTCAATTTGTTCATTAACGACAGCAGCCTGCTGCTGGTTTCGATTGGGATGACGATGGTCATCCTGAGTGGTGGGGGTGGGATCGATCTTTCCGTGGGTGGGGTGATTGCGCTGGTCAGCACCGCTTCCGCTGCACTCCTGCGGGCGGGGGTAAGCCCCTACATCGTGCTCCCGCTGATGATCCTCTTGGGGGTCGGATTGGGGGCGCTGATGGGCTGGATGATTCAGCATCTCAAAGTCCAGCCTTTTATTGCCACTTTGATGGGCCTTTTCTTCACACGCGGGATGGCCTACATCATCAGCCTGACGTCAGTGACCATTACCAATGATGTGTACAAGACCTTTGCCCTGACGCCGATCTATATTCCCTTTATCCCGAAAGCCTACATCTATCCAACCACTCTGGTTGGCCCCATCATGTTATTGGTAGCCATCTACTTGAGCTTTTTCACCCGCTTTGGCCGCACCATCTACGCGATGGGCAACAACGAACAATCCGCGCTCCTGATGGGCCTGCCGGTCACGCGTACCAAGATTTTAGTTTATGCGTTCAGCGGCCTGTGCTCCGCCCTGGCTGGAATTGTCTTCAGCATGTCCTTGTTGGCCGGCTATGGACAGTTTGCCACCGGTATGGAACTCGACGCTATCGCGGCGGTCGTGATCGGGGGCACTTCATTAAGCGGCGGCGTCGGTAATGTCATCGGCACCCTGTTTGGCGTTCTGATCCACGGCACGATAGTGTCCGTTCTACAATTCAACGGCACATTGAGTTCATGGTGGACCAGAATTGGTGTGGGGGCGTTGACTTTGATCGCGATCGGGATTCAAAGCATATTCTCTATCAGGACGAAGCGTTCATAAGAAGATTTGTAGCGCCGACTTAACCTACTCTTCATTAGGTACGCCGCCAACTTCACTTTGACGTCTGCCCTGGCATTTCTCCATAAGGGAGAAAATGTCAGGGCTTTTTCATCTTTGGGCTTGATCAATGCATCATACAGCGTAGTGGGTTCGAGAGGTTCAGAAAATGGCAGTTCCCCTATTCCGGGGATGAGGGCGGTAACAACTTGATCATCCAATCGCGGAAAATGAGTGTCACGCAATATGGCGGCGGGGATTGGCTCAAATCCGGGCTGAGCACATCTTCAGGCAGCCAGCCCTCTGTACCGGATTCTGGGTCGCGGATGTGATAGAAATAACACCCTTCGTCGGCTTGAAAATACCACTGCGCTTCATTCACTTCCACCGCCGACCCATGACGCACCATCGGATCCCCATAGCTATATCCAGAGGGAGCTGCGAATGGAAACAAGGGCGCGCCATACCCTTCTCCAACGTTCACATACCCCCAGCCAGGTATCTTGCGCTGATTGGGACCTACATTTGTCTCTTTCCAGCCGGTTCCCAACAAAGGAGAATGATCGGGATACCATCCCGGGTTACACATCTGATCGCGGGGTAAAGGGTTGCCGGGAGTTTGTGTGAGATCATCCTGTTCGAGCCATTTAGTTTCAGCTCCATAAGGTAGCTGCACACGATACAGATAACAGGCCGTACCAGAACGCTCACCCTGGTAATACCATTCTGCCTCCAGAATAGTTACTTCAGTACCAGCATTAACCCACTTCGAGGGGAATGATATTAAAACGGGGCTGGAAAACGAGTGCGCTCCAACGACATACGCTATCCCGGACATCGGCTGGTAGTTAGGGGCTGGCATAGGGAGCAGCCCAACCTGATACACCCAGCCAGGATTACTCAATGAGAAAAAGATACAGGCATTGAGCACAACGCTAATACAAACCGCCAATAGACACCCAAAATAGGTGTCCTTCGTTTTATGCACTTCTTCCTCCCACTTTGCGCATCAACCAACGGCACACAAATTCACCGGAAAATCCGATCCCGCTTGACGTTTCTCTCTATTAGATCAAAATAGGTTCTATAGTTTCTCTATCAACTTCGACACCGTTGTGCCATAATTCATATTCGCTGAGGTCAACATCGTCGTTCCATACGATGCCATATCCGCCAACATCAACGGCAACAGCCTGGAACAATGCTTCATGTTTCAGTGATTGAAAATGCCTCTGCCGAAGAAGCGGATTACAGTCGTATATTTTTAGAACACCATTGACAAAAGTTACAAGGAGATGTTTCGCCGGTAAGGTTATTACGGATTGTACTGTGGATGCTCCCATGTTTTGCTCAATCATCAATGTATGTGTAATAACGGGTGACTATAAGTTGTTCGTCAACTTCAAATATCAATAATTTTAAACCATCTCGCAAATCGTACTCAACTACATGCCTTGTCTCTTTGTAATGGTCATGGTCGGGTTCTCCTAACAGGTCTTTTACCTCCTGGAGATGCCAACCATAAAAGTCATACTGCTTTAACAGGTCATCAACCATCTTGAGCCGTGTGCCCGTAAAATATCCACTTTCAGGATCACTCATTGGGCCATTCCACCCTTCAACATCAAAGGAGATATGCTCTTCTTCCTTGCGAAATTGGACACACAAAAAGATGAGAAACAGCAAAGCAACGATGCTCAGTATAATGGTCAAAGTGCGCTTCATAAGGATTTCCTTGTGCTGAGAATATAGAGCAAACTATCGGTTTGCCTTAAACTATTTGAACACACCCAAATTATAACATCTCTTTGAGAGGCATGATGAATCATTCAACCCTGACTCCTTCCAACGGCCCTTACTACGGCCCTTACGGCGGCGCGTTTATCCCCGAAGTCCTCGTCCCTGCCGTGCGCGAGCTGGAAGCCGCCTACGAAGCCGCCATCGCCGACCCCGCCTTTATGGGCGAGTTCGACACCCTGCTGCGCGAGTACGCCGGGCGGCCCACGCCGCTCACGGCTGCCGGGCGGATGACGGCGGCGCTCGGTGGAGCGCGCGTCTACCTCAAGCGCGAAGACCTGGCGCATACCGGCGCGCACAAAATCAACAACGCGCTCGGCCAGGCGCTGTTGGCGCGGCGGATGGGCAAGCGGCGCATCGTGGCGGAGACCGGCGCCGGGCAGCACGGCGTCGCGACGGCGACCGTCTGCGCGCTCCTGGGGCTGGAGTGTGTCGTCTACATGGGCACAGTGGACATCGAACGGCAGAAGCTCAACGTCCTGCGGATGAACCTGCTCGGTACAGAAGTGCGCGCGGTGGACGTGGGCAGCCGCACGCTCAAGGACGCCATCAACGAGGCCATCCGCGACTGGGTGACGAACGTGCGCGACACGCACTACCTGCTCGGTTCCGCGCTGGGGCCGCACCCCTACCCCCGCATCGTGCGCGACTTCCAATCCGTCATCGGGAAGGAAGCGCGGCAGCAAATCCTCGCCGCCGAAGGCCGCCTGCCCGACGTCTTGGTCGCCTGCGTCGGCGGCGGCTCCAACGCCATCGGCCTCTTCCACCCCTTCCTGGCCGACGCCACCGTCGCCCTCATCGGCGTGGAGGCCGGCGGCGAGGGCATCGCGGGCGGGCGGCACGCCGCGCGCTTCGCCGACCCGGCGCTGGGGCGCGTGGGTGTGCTACAAGGCACGCGCTCCTTCGTGCTGCAAGACGCCGACGGCCAGATTGCGCTGACGCACAGCATCTCGGCGGGGCTGGATTACGCCGCCGTCGGCCCGGAGCACGCCTGGATGCGCGACGTGGGCCGCGCCGAGTACGTCTACGCCACCGACGCCGAGGCGTTGGACGCCTTGCAAACCCTGAGCCGCCTGGAGGGCATCATCCCCGCGCTCGAAAGCGCCCACGCCGTCGCCGAAGCCCTCAAACGCGCCCCCCAAATGACGCCGGAGCAGATCATGATCGTCAACATCAGCGGGCGCGGCGACAAAGACATGCACACCGTCGCCCAGGCGTTGGGCGTACAAGTCTAATTTCTCAACGGATTCAACGGATGAAACGAATTCTCTCATCCTATCATTCTGCAAATCCTGTTATAGAGAGGAGATTATGGAGCACTTAAAGGAACGCATTTTATCGGAAGGCAAGAATTTGGGCGGCGGCATCCTCAAGATTGACAGCGTGATCAACCACCAGGTGGACGCTACCCTGATGTTGGAGGCCGGTGCGGAGTTCGCCCGCCGCTTTGCGGACACCCACCCGACCCGCATCCTCACGGCGGAAGTGTCCGGCATCATCCCGGCGATGGCGACGGCCTACGCGATGGGTCTGCCGCTGGTCTACGCCCGCAAGCACAAGCCGATCACGATGCAGGAGCCGGTCTTCGTCGAATTCGCGCCGTCGCACACCAAGGGCGGCGAAGTCTCGCTGATGGTGTCGCCGGAATTCCTCTCGGCGGCGGATCGCGTCCTCATCATTGACGACTTCCTGGCAACCGGCAAGACGATTGACGCGATGGCCCGCATCGTGCAGGACGCGGGCGCAACCCTGGTGGGCGTCGGCACCCTCGTGGAAAAATCCTTCGAGGGCGGCCGCGAAGCCCTGCTGGGCTGGAACGTCCCCATCGAATCGCTAATCATCATTGACGAAATGCGGGACGACGGGCAGATTGTAATCAGGGAGTGAAGAGTTAGGAGTGAGGAGTTAGGAGTGAGGAACCCTAACTCCTAATTCCTAACTCCTAACTCCTAACTTGAGGTAACTATGACCAACCGAGAAACCATCATCATCCTGGACTACGGCTCGCAGTACACACAGTTGATTGCCCGGCGGGTGCGCGAGTTGGGTGTTTACACGGAAATTTTGCCCTGGAACGCGCCGGTGGAGCGCATCGCGGCGCTGTCCCCTCTGGGGCTGATTTTGTCCGGCGGGCCGAACAGCGTCTACGACGCGGGCGCGCCGACGCTGTCGGCGGCAGTCACGGCGCTGGGGCTGCCGGTGCTGGGCATCTGCTACGGGATGCACCTGTTGGCACACACCCTGGGCGGGCAAGTTTCGCCCGGCGCCCGGCGGGAATACGGCCCGGCAGAGGTGGACATCGCCGCGCCCGCCGGCCCGCTTTTCACGGGGCTGGACGCCCGCCAGTCCGTGTGGATGAGCCACGGCGATCAAGTCGCTGCGCTGCCGCCCGGCTTCCACGCGCTGGCGACCAGCACCGACGGCATCCTCGCCGCCATGGGCGACCCGGAACGGTGGCTCTACGCCGTGCAATTTCATCCCGAAGTGCAGCACACCCCCAACGGGGCGGCGCTGTTGCGGAATTTCCTCTACGGCGTGTGCGGCTGCCACGGAGATTGGACGCCCGGCGCGTTCATCACCGAGACGGTGGCGCGCATCCGGGCGCAGGTCGGCGACGGGCAGGTGATCTGCGGCCTCAGCGGCGGCGTGGATAGCGCCGTGGTGGCGGCGTTGGTGCATCGTGCCATCGGCGACCAGTTGACGTGCATCTTCGTGGACACTGGCCTGCTGCGGCGCGATGAAGGCCAACAGGTGGCGGCGACGTTCCACGAGGCGCTGGGGATGAAACTGGTCAGCGTGGACGCCTCCGCCCGCTTCCTCGGCGCGCTGTCCGGTGTCACCGACCCGGAACAAAAGCGGCGCATCATCGGCGAGCAGTTCATCCGCGTCTTTGAGGAAGAAGCCCGCCGCGTGGGCGACGCGCGCTTCCTGGCGCAGGGCACGATTTATCCCGACGTGATCGAAAGCGCGGGCACGGCAACCGCGCACAAGATCAAGTCTCATCACAACGTCGGCGGCTTGCCGGAGGACATGCACCTGGCCCTCGTCGAGCCGCTGCGCGACCTCTTCAAAGACGAAGTGCGCCAGGTCGGCCTGGAATTGGGCCTGCCGGAGCAACTCGTCTGGCGGCATCCCTTCCCCGGGCCGGGGTTGGCCGTCCGCATCCTGGGCGAAATCACGCCGGAACGGGTCGCCACCCTGCAAGCGGCGGATGCCATTTTCCTGGAAGAGCTGTGGGCCGCGGGGCAGTACCGGCAGACAGCGCAGGCCTTCGTCGTCCTCCTGCCCGTCCGCAGCGTCGGCGTGATGGGCGACGGGCGCACCTACGCCAACGTCGCCGCCCTGCGCGCCGTCACCACCAGCGATTTTATGACGGCGGACTGGGCGCATCTGCCCTACGACCTGCTGGGGCGCGTCGCCAACCGCATCGTCAACGAAGTGCGCGGCGTCAACCGCGTCGTCTACGACATCAGCAGCAAGCCACCCGCGACGATTGAGTGGGAATAGGTCAACGGATTGAACGGATTGGAACGGATGAAGGAGTATTTCTTGAACCCGTTTTAACGGGTTTTCAGTATCAGCCTGCGAATTCATTCGCAGGAGTCAAGGATTAAACGGATGCATCCGGCGACGATTTCAGGGGTTGAGGCAAAAAGCACGGCAGCGCGGGCGGGAGTACACACCGGCGACCGCCTATTGACGCTAAACGGCGCACCGCTGCGCGACGTGATTGACGTTCAGGTGTGCGCCGCCGAGCCGGAGTTGGTTTTCGAGATTGAACGCGCCGGGCAGCCATTGACTCTGCGCAGCCGCCGCCGGTACGGAGAGCCGCTGGGATTGTCGTTTGAGACCGAGCTATTTGATGGCAAGATTCGCGCGTGCCGCAACGCTTGCGAGTTCTGCTTTGTCAGCCAGATGGCGCCGGGGATGCGCGCACCATTGTACGTGAAAGACGACGACTACCGGCTGTCGTTCCTGCACGGGAATTACGTCACGTTGACCAACCTGGACGAGGCGGATTGGGAGCGCATTGCGGAGCAGTATCTCAGCCCGCTCTACGTGTCCGTCCACGCCACGGAACCGGAGGTGCGCGGCGGCTTGATGCGGAATCCGCGCGCGGGGGACATCCTGGCGCACCTTGACCGGCTGGCAGGCGACGGCATCGTCGTTCACACGCAGGCCGTGCTCGCGCCGGGCCGCAACGACGGCGCGCACCTGGATCGCACCATCGCCGATCTCGCAGCGCGCTACCCGGCAGTGGCGACGCTCACCGTCGTGCCGGTGGGCCTCACGCGCTGGCATACCCCGACGCTCCGCCCCTACACGGACGCGGAAGCGGCGGCGGTGTTGCAGCAGACGCTCGCGTGGCAGACGCGCCTGCGGGCCGAGTTGGGCGTCGGATTCGTCTACCCATCAGACGAGTGGTTCCTGCGGGCCGGCGTCCCCATTCCGCCGCTGGAGGCTTACGATGGGCTGCTGCCCGCCCTGGTGGAGAACGGCGTGGGCATGGTACGGCTGTTCCTGAACGGCTGGCCTGAGACACAGCGCCGCCTGGCCGACCTCGGCGGGCCGCGCCAGACGTGGGTGACGGGCGCGCTCTTCGCGCCAACGCTGCGCGCGCAGGCGGCGGAGTTCGCGGCGGCGACCGGTTTAGAGGTCAACGTCGTCGCCGTGCCCAACCGCACCTTCGGGGAGACGGTGACGGTTGCTGGATTGCTTACTGTGGCAGATGTGATCGCCGCGCTGCGCGATGCTCCGCCTGCCGACGTGATCGTCTTGCCGGATGAAATGTTTCGCGGGCCAGAAGGGTGTTCATTAGATGGGCGATGGCTCGCAACCGTGACGGAAGCGTTAGCTGATCAAAAAATAAACTCCTAAAATGCACAAAAAAGTGGCCACTTCTGATTTTTTTAGGGAACTTGATATTGCTCGTGAAAAAGGAGAGCAATTTATACCTTCTGATCTACGTCACAAGGTAAGTGTCCAGGTTATTGAGAGTATTAATCGGTTAGGTGCTTCTCCGCTTAATCTTGAACAATTTACCGAACAGGTTGTTAATCTCATTCGAGATTGGTTTGGACTTTATTTTGTTGGTTTATATTTGCGGAAGACTGAATCAAATTGGGTTCAATTGTGGGCTGGCTCAGGGGAAATTGGTCAATTATCAAAAGAGCGTGGACTTCGGATATCTCTTGAAGCTGGTGTTAGTCTCGTTAGTAAAGCAATAAAGCTTAACGAAGCTCAACTGATTGATATATGGTCAGCCAAATCTTTGGCAGATCCACTCAGACCGGATACACGTTTGGAAATGGCTTTGCCATGCCAAGTACGGGGAGATGTTATAGGCTCTCTTCAAGTTTGTAGTTGTATACCAGATAGTCTTAGCAATTCAGATATCGCTGTTTTTATGCCAATAGCTGATCAGATAGCATCTATATGTGCGAATTTAATTATAAAAGAATCTGAGTAAACCATTATTCATCACCCTTTACTCTTTACTATATTTCAAGGGGGCCAACGATGAAAAATCGTAAATTCTTTGTCGTGTGGGTGCTGTTGGCGTTGCTGCTGTCCCTGGCGACGGCGTGTACAAAATCCGACGAGAAGCCGACGAAGACGCCGGCGAAGCCGGCTGCGACGGCCACACAGGCGGCGGATGAAACCGAGGCGCCCAAGAAGACGAAAGAGTCACAGGCTACCGAAACGCCCCCCACCGCCGAATTGCCCGCGCCCACCTACAACGTTGCCCTTTACGGCAATCTGGAAGCCCTGGATCCGAGCGGGCAGGAAGTCCTGTTCTGGTATCCCTACACCGGCGTGCGGGAAGAATTGCTGCTCACCATGATTGACGAGTTCAACCGCGACAACGAGTGGGGCATCACCGTCATCGGCGAGACGTGGGGGAATTACGATGCCGTCCAACAAAAAATCACAGAGGGAATTCCCGCGCAAGCGCTGCCGTCGCTGGCCGTCGCTTATCCCTATCACGCGGCCACTTACGCCGCGCAGGACGCATTGGTCGTGCTGGAGCCTTACCTCAAAAGTCCGCGCTGGGGATATACGCCGGAAGAATGGGTGGACTTCTTTCCCGGCGCGCTGGCAGCGGACGTTCTGCCGCAGTTCAAGGCGCGCTACGGCTGGCCGACTTACCGCACAGTGGACGTGCTGTACTACAACACGGACTGGTTGCTGGAATTGGGATACTCCGGCCCGCCGGAGAGTTGGGAGCAATTCGAGGAGATGGCATGCAAGGCCATCAAGAAAGCGTTCACCAAGGCCGTTGGGCGGGCCAAGGGCGTGGGTTACGTCTACGTGGCGGATGCGCCGCGCTTCGCCGACTTCGTCATCAGCCGGGGCGGGGCTATCCTCAAGTCCGATGGAACCGGCTACGCTTTCAACGCGAAGGCCGGGGTGGATGCGCTGACGCTCTGGCAGAGCCTCGCATCGCAAGGCTGCGCGGTTCAGGCTGCGGAAGCCACCGGCGACCAGGCCGACTTCGCTGCCGGGCGCGCGCTGTTCACGCTCGCTCCGGCCACCTGGCTGCCGTATTACGCCAAAGCAGTGGACGAGGGGGCGCAGTTCGCCTGGGGCATCAGCACGCTGCCCTCCGGCAACACCCGCCCGCGCGTACACGTTTCCGGCGCGAGCCAGGTCATCTTCGCCCGCGCGCCGGAGGAGCAATTGGCAACGTGGCTGTTCCTCCGCTGGCTGGCGGAGCCGGTGCAGCAGGCCAAGTGGGCCGGCGCTACTGGCTACTTCCCCACCCGCCGCTCGGCTATCGCCTTGATGAACGACTACCTGGCGGAAAATCCGCTTTACCTCGCGGCCTCCAACTTTATGACGCTGGATTCCGGCGTCGAAGCGTCGGTGGGCGGCTATGATGCGTGTCGTACCGTCATCGCCACGCTGCTCGCCAACGTCCTCGGCGGCGCGGAGGTGGAATTAGAGCTGACGGACGCGGTCAACCAATGCAACGACGCGCTGTGGGACGCGGCGCCGGTGGGCTTCACGCGCACGGCGACCAAACCGGCGACGATTCCCAAACCGCTGCCGTCCGTCGCCTACGATCCGGCGCTCTACGGCGATCTTGAGGAACTGAGTCCCGGCGGACAAGAAATCACCTATTGGCATCCCTACACCGGCGCGCGGGAGGCGCTGTTGCAAGGCCTGGTGGATGAATTCAACCGCACCAACGAGTGGGGTATCACGGTGTTTGCGGAAGCGCAAGGCGGCGACGCCGGCGTGCATCAGGCGATCAGCAATACTATCCCGGCGCGGCAGTGGCCTTCGCTGGCGTCGGCGCACCCGGAAGAGGCGGCGGACTACGCGGCGCAGGATGTGCTGGTGGCGTTGGAGCCGTACATCCACAGCCGCCAATGGGGATACAACCAAACTAATATTACCGATTTCTTCCCCGTGGCGCTGGGGACGGACACTTTGCCGAAGGCCCAGGCGCGTTATTGCTGGTCGCTTTCCAAATCTATGGAGGTCTTGTACTACAACGCGGACTGGCTGAAGGAGTTAGGCTACACCGATCCGCCCCAAACCTGGGAAGAATTCAGCGTGATGGCGTGCCACGCTGTGACGCAGCCCTTTTCCGGCGCGACGGGCAAAGACGACGCCATCGGCTACGAGTACGCGGTGGATATGGCCCATTTCACGCCGTGGCTCTTCGGCCACGGCAGCGACATCCTCAAGGCAGACGGGACGGGCTACGCTTTCGGGGGAACAGCCGGCGTGACGGCGTTGGCGCTCTGGCAGTCCCTCACGGCGCAGGGCTGTGCGACGGAGACGACCGCGCTTGGCGGCGATCTAGCCGACTTCGGTAGCGGGCGCGCGTTATTTACGGTGGGGTCAACCAGCGGGTTGTCTGACTACGTCAAGGCCGTGAGCGAAGGCGCGCAGTTCGCGTGGGGTGTCAGCCCGCTGCCACACACCACACCCGATCCGCGCATGAGCTTCTCCGGCGTCAATCAGGTCATTTTTGTGAGCGCGCCGGAAGAGCAATTGGCCGCGTGGCTGTTCCTCCGCTGGATGAGCGAACCGGAACAGCAGGCCAGGTGGGCTAGCGCTACCGGCGACTTCCCCATCCGCCAAAGTGCGGGGAAATTGATGGCTGACTACCTGCGAGAAAATCCGGCTTACGCGCAGGCATTCGACTTCATGGCGCTGGATTACGGCATCGCCGGCCCGGCAGCAGGCTATGCTCAGTGTCGCGCCGAAATCCTGACCGTCCTCCCCAAAATCCTGCGCGGCGCGGACGTGAAAGCCTATCTGCAAACAACGGCCAGGGCGTGTGACAAGTATTTAGCCAATGCGGCGCCGTAGATGTCTCATAATCAGTTTTCAGTCGCCAGTTTCCAGGTATAATTGCCTTTATGGACAGGGATGCGTTAGTGCGCGAAGCAGGGATTAGCTATCACACCGGGCCGACGCCGCCGATGGCGACGCTGCTCGCGGCGGATGAAATCGGCCTGCGCCTGGAAGTTGTCAACGGGCTGCCGACCTGGGAAGTGCATCCGGGCTTTCGCCATCAGAAGACGGTGGACGAGATCCGCCAGACGTTGCGCCGCCAGGGTGACGCTGCGGCGTGTGGGTGTTTCCACTACGCCGATGTGTATGTGCAATTCCCGGATGGGTCGCTTAAATGGCCTGATGTTGCCGTATTCTGCGCGGAACCACCGATCACAGATGAGGCGTTGACGATGATCCCGGCGGCCGTCATCGAGGTCGTCAGTGCCGGTTATGAGTTAAAAGACCTGGAGATTGGCCCACTTTTCTACCTTTCACAGGGCGTTCAGGATGTGGTGGTGGTTGATCCCCGCACGTTGCTGATTATGCATTTCCGCAAAGACGGCGTGAGCCGTTTGTATCCACCGGTTGAGATTGTTTTGCAATGCGGATGCCGGTGTAAGATTTAAGTAGCCCAAACTTCAGTTTGGCTTTATCTCGACCAACAAACTAAAGTTTGTGTTACTTGCTTTTCAGGAGGAACATTTGAGCCAATAATCCAAAAACAGTGGGGACTTTAGCGCCAGACCCGGCGTCAGGCCGGGTGACGAGGAGGCGGTTCATCGAACATCTCTGACCAGATCAGAGCTTCGGCGGAAGCCGCCAGGGGATTGCCCTCCCCTCTCGCTCCCCTCAAAATGAGGAAGCCATCTCACAAATCCATCGGGCAACCGATGAGACAAAGCGGATGACCGGGCGGCTACCCTCTCCGGTAGCCCTATTTCCCGTTGTTTTCAGTTCAAGCAGATGAAAACGTTAAGAACGTGTGCGTCCAATCACGTTTGACGTTTGACGTTTTCTCTATCCCAAACCATTCAAACTCAGGAGGCAACCTATGTGTGGCATCGTTGGATATGTGGGGCCGCAGCAGGCGGCACCCATTGTATTGGCCGGGTTGAAGCGGTTGGAATATCGTGGGTATGACTCCGCCGGGATCGCCGTGCTGCATCAAAACGGCGGGATTGCGGTCGAACGAGCGGTCGGTAAGTTGAACAATCTCCAGGAACGGCTGTGGGGGCATCCGCTGGAGGGCACTATCGGGATTGGGCACACGCGCTGGGCGACGCACGGCGGCGTGACCGAGACCAACGCGCACCCGCACGTCGGGATGAACGGGCGCGTGGCCGTCGTCCACAACGGCATCATCGAGAATTACGCCGAACTGCGCAACGAGATGGCGGATGAGGGTATTCACTTCACGTCGGAGACGGATACCGAGGTGGCGGCGCATCTGGTGGATGGACATCTGGCGGGCGGCGCGGATTTATTCACGGCGGTACAGCGCGCGCTCCCGTCCATCCAGGGCGCGAGTGCGTTTGTGTTCGTCAGCCCACAGGCGCCGGACACGTTGGTCGTGGCCCGGCTGGGCAACGCGGGCGGGATCGTCATCGGCAAAGGGGACGGGGAAATGTTCATCGCCTCCGACATCCCGGCGATTTTGGAGTACACGCGGGATGTGATCTTCCTGGAAAGCCGGCAGATAGCACGCGTGACGCCGCAGGGCGCCCAGATTTTTACGTTGGACGGCAAGCCGGTGGCAAGCACGATCCACACCATCCCGTGGGACCCGGTATCCGCCGAGAAAGGCCCGTATCGTCACTTTATGCAGAAGGAAATTTCCGAGCAGCCGCGCGCCATCACCGATACCATCCGGGGGCGGGTGGATTTTCACCGGGGGCGGGTGGCCCTGGATACGGTGCCGATGACCCAGGCGGAAGCGCAAAGTCTGGATCGCATCATCATTGCGGCGTGCGGCTCGTCGTATCACGCCGGACTGGTGGGGAAGTTTATGCTGGAAACGCTCGCGCGCGTGCCGGTAGAGGTGGACTATGGCTCCGAGTTCCGCTACCGCGATCCGCTGATCACGCCGCAGACGGCGGTGTTGGCGATCACGCAGTCCGGCGAAACCGTGGACACGCTGGCCGCGATGGAAGAAGGCCGGCTGAAGGGCGCCCGGCTCTGGTCTATCGTCAACGTGATCGGCAGCCAGGCGCACCGGCTGGCCGACGGACACATCTTTATGCAGGCCGGAATGGAGATTGGGGTGGCAACCTCGAAGGCTTTCACGGCCAGCGTGGTAGACCTGTACATGCTCGCGCTCTACCTGGGTGAACTGCGCGGAGTTCTGCCGAGAGAAACGTTAAGACAGGCCGTCAGTGACCTGGCGCGCTTGCCCGATCTGGTCGGGCGCGTCTCGGAGCAGACGCCGTTTTACGAGGAACTGGCGGAAATCTTTTTCAAGCGGGAACACTTCTTGTTCCTGGGGCGGGGGATCAACTATCCGATTGCACTGGAAGGCGCGCTCAAACTCAAGGAAATTTCGTACATCCACGCCGAAGGCTATCCCGCCGGCGAGATGAAGCACGGGCCTATCGCGCTGATTGACGCGACGATGCCGGTCGTCACCATCGCGCCGCGCGACAACGTCTATGACAAGATGATCAGCCAGATGGAGCAGGTGAAGGCGCGCGGCGGCACGGTCATCGGGCTGCTGCAAGCGGGCGACGAGCTGGCGCGCAGCAAAGCGGATTACGTGTTGGAGGTGCCGGTCGCGCCACCGTATCTTTCGCCGGTGCTCAACATCATCCCGCTGCAATGGCTGGCGTATGCCGTCGCCGTGCGGCGCGGCGCGGACGTGGATCAGCCGCGCAATCTGGCGAAGAGTGTGACGGTAGAATAAGAGGAGCGGCAAAGACCGGTTAAGAAGGAGAAAAAATGCGCCACCGAGTTGTGCTCGGCGGTGCATTTTTCCCACTGATTAACGAGGAGCGCTGAAGATTTTTTGCGCACCGGGATACGGGGCCAGACCGTCGTAGATAGTATCCCACAGCCAGTCGCGCTCGTCGTCAGGGATGAAGGCGGCGTCCACGGCGTTACGCAGCATACGGTAGATCGTGCCGGGTTTCAGGCCGATGTCGCGCACGGAGACGACGTATTCGTTGGACAGCGAGGTGGCGCTGATGCTAGGGTTGTCGGTGTTGACCGTCACCCGGATTCCCAGGTGATAGAGGTCGTAGAGGGGATGTTCCGGCGGATTGGGTGCGGCGCCGGTCTGGAAGTTGCTGGTGGGGCAGACTTCCAGTGTGGTGCCGCGCTCGCGGAGCATCTGGAGCACTGCCGGGTCCTCAATGGAGCGGATGCCGTGCCCGATACGCTCGGCATCAAGGTAGGTCAGAGCATTGCGAACGCTTTCTGCGCCCATCGCTTCGCCGGCATGGCCGATGATGTGCAGTCCGGCCTGTTTCGCCCGCCGAAAGGGTGCCGCAAAAAGCTGGGGGGGATAGTTCACTTCGTCCCCGGCCAGGTCAACGGCGCGAACCTGCGAGCCGAGGTGGGCGATAGCAATGTCCACAATTTCTTCGGCGATGGATACCGGGTCTTCGCGAGGAATCTGCAAGATCAAGCAGGTGCGGCAGTGATGGGCTTCCTGCGCCCTGGCCGCGGCAGCGACCACCCAATCCACCACCTCGCTGAGGGCGAAATTGCGAATACGGGAAAGCGCGACAGGGTTAAAACGCAGTTCAAAGTAGCGGACATTGTCCCGCGCGGCATCTTCAATGGTCTCACTCACAATGCGTTGGATGATGTCGCGGGAGACATAGAAATGTCGTAGCAAGGGGAACTTGCCGATGTAGTTATGAAAATTAGGGGGATCGCTGGTGATCTGCACGTAGGGGCGCAGGGCTTCGATCTCGTATACTGGCAGGGTAATGTGATATTCGGAGGCAATTTCGGCCAGGGTGCGCAGGCGCAAGGAACCTTCCAGGTGACGATGGAGGGCAACTTTGGGCAATCCTTGTGCCCATTTTGCCAGATGTTCACCGGGCATGTGATCTGGACTGGCCTCACTTACAAAAAAACTCATCCTGTAACCTATCCTCTCCGCTTTATCGAAATCATAATGCTATTATGGTGATTGTCAAAGTCTCTTTTTACATCCAGGAACGTTTGCGCATCCACCAATACATACTCAACGGCGCCAGTGCCATCACCGCCAGGGTCAACCCAAACGCAAATTTGTCAGTCCAGGCCAACAGCGGCGTCGCCGGTTGGAAGAAGTTCATCCCGAAGAAGCCGACGAGGAACGAGAGGGGCATAAACAGCGTGGTGATGATGGTCAGGGCCTTCATCACGTCGTTCATCCGGTTGTTGACAACCGACAGGTACATATCCATCACGCCGCCCACCAGATCGCGCATCGTGTCGCTGATGTCGTAGAGGCGCACCAGGTGATCGTACACATCGCGGAAATACATCTGGTAGGCTTCGGCCACGACGGTGTACTCGTCGCGGGCCAGTTTGTTGAAGACTTCGCGCTGCGGGCCGAGGATGCGGCGCAGGCGCAGCAAAGTGCGCTTGAGGGTGAAAATTTGCTCTAGCAACGCGGGCGTGGGATCGCTGAAGGTTTGGTCTTCCGCCGCATCTATTTGCTCGTCCAACGTCTCGATGGTCTTCATGTAATCGGCCACTATTGCGTCGCTCACTGCGTAGAACAAATACGTAGGCCCGCGATGCAGCAGACGGGTGTCGCGCTGCGCCATCTCCCACATCCGGCCCACCACACCAATCGCGCGCGATTGATATGTGACCAAATAATTCGAGCCGAGGAAAATGTCCAACTCCAACGTGTCGAGTTCTTCACTTTCCGCGTGACTCAGCACGACGGCGTGCAATACCAGGTAGAGATAAGTTTCCCAATCATCCACCTTGGGCGTGTGCGTTTCCTCCAGCGCGTCATCCACAGCGAGGGGATGAAAGGCGAACACGTCGCGCAAAATGTTCCTGCAGGCCTCAGTCGGTTCTTCTGCCAGATCAACCCACAACAAGCCTTGTGGTTCTTGCAACAGCGCAGGTAGTTCCTGCGCCGTGAGGTCGGCGCGCACCGTTCCGTCCGGCTGGCGATAAAGAATATGAATCATGGTTTCCTCGCTCCCAACACTCTTGTCATTGGCTTTTTAGACAGGATTAACAAGATTTACAGGATTTTTGATCATCTCATACATCCGCCCCACCTGTTTCTCCAACGTCGCCTCGTCCATCACGACCTCGTAGAAGCCGCCGATGCCGCCACATTCAAAGGCGACGAGGCCCGGCGTAGCCCAGCCCCCGGCGCGAATCTGCGCCAGCGCCCACGCGAAGCTGTCCCAATCCGCGTCGGTCATCGGCATATGATCGATCGCGCGTCCGGCGAGGCGGTGGAGGGTGCTCTCGTCTACCCCACCCCGCCGCAGTCGTTCTATCCACGCCGCATCAACGGTCTGGACGCCGGTGATGTGCATCTCGCGCAGCCGCGCCAGCGGCAACGCGCCGATGTACGCCTGCTCCGTCATTCCCAACTCCTCTGCCGCCAGCCGCGCGTGTGAGAGATCGCACAGGAAGCCGCAGCCGGTCTCCTCCACCACCCGGCGGACGGTTTCCGGCAGCACGGCGGCGCGCAGGTGTGTCCCGAAGTAACCGAAGATGTTCTCGACGACGACGCGCTCCGGGCCGAAGCGCGCGACGACGGCGGCGACGTCGCGGATCAGCGCGTCGCCCACGCGCGCCACGTGCTCCGGCGCGACGGATAGCAGCGGCACGTCCGGGTGATCCGATGGCGACGCGCCCAGGTGCAGGTTGATCCAGGGCGAGTCCGTCCGCGCCAGCAGCGCCGCGAACTTGTCCCAATCCGGCGGCGCGTCGGTTTCCGTGTCCGCCGCGTTGCCCACGCCCTGCCCCACCCGCAGGGGGAAATGCACGTAAATCGGATGCTGCGCCTGCGCCTCGGCGACCGTATCCGGCCAGGCCGGGCACTTGAAGCGCTCCATCTGGATGCGGCCCTCGCGCAACAGGCGCGCCGAGGCTTTTGAGTAGTTTACAGCAAAGTCCATTCTATTGTACCGCCCCCCGCGCCGCCACCGGCCACACCACCTCTACCACGCCGTCCCGCACACCTACGATTTCGTTGCTCAGGTTGCAGACGACGCAGCAGTGGTTGACGATCACCGTCACCCGCTCGCCGATCTCCGGCTTGCGCGTACACGCGGAAAAATCCACGTTGCCGTGTTCCTCGGACATCGCGTAGAGGCGCGCCTCCGGGTATTCCAGGAGCAGGCCGTAGCCGTCCAGATTCATGATGTCCAGCCCGAAGGTCTTGCTGCCTGCATCGAGGATGCCCCGGTCAGCGGTGGGGCGGCTGACAACGGTGGCGTGGACGGTGAAGGCTACCTCATCCAACTGATGCGACCCGGCGTGAAGCGTGTGCCGGTCGCCGAAGACGTAAGTTCCGGCGCGATGCTCGGTCACTTCGGGATAGGTGTGTACCTGCCACATCCCCGGCGTCCCGCCGCCGCTGACGCACGGGATGGGGATGCCGTCGGGCACCAGCAGGGCGCGCGTCTGGCGGACAAAAGGGCCGGTCTCCGCGTTGCTTGGGAAGGTCATCAGCCCGCCGAAGCGCAGGCCGGGCGCGCGGGCGATGATCCGCGCCAGGTCGGCGGCCTCCTGCGGCGACTGGACGCCGCACCGCTTCAAGCCGCCGTCGAATTCCACCTGCACGGGCAATTCCAGGCCTGCCGCCTGCGCCGCCGCCGAAAGTCCGCGCACGGTGAACTCCGAGTCGGCGGTGACACTCATCCGCACGCGCCGCGCCAGAGCCATCAGCCGCTCCAGCTTGGCCGCGCCGACGATGTTGTAGGGCATAAAGATGTCCTGAATCCCGGCCTGCGCCATCACCTCCGCCTCGCCGAGCTTCTGCACGGTGATCCCCACCGCGCCCGCGCGCAATTGCATCCACGCGATCTCCGGGATTTTGTGCGTCTTGATGTGCGGGCGATTGGCGATGCCGTGCGCATCAAGATAGGTTTGCAATTTGGTAATGTTGGCGTTGAGTTTGTCCAGATCAACCACAACGATAGGGGTTTCTAGCTCATAGATAGAGACCATTGGCTCCTCCACTGAAAAGAGCCGCTAAAGCGGCGGATTAAAAGGGTGTGTTTTCGCGGGCGGGGTACCGCCCGCG